>JBDZUW010000148.1:0-3603 GCA_040255375.1 Luteimonas sp.
GCGGTGATCGCCGACAACGTGGGCGACAACGTCGGCGACTGCGCGGGCATGGCGGCCGACCTGTTCGAGACCTACGCGGTGACGGTGATCGCGACCATGCTGCTCGGCGGGCTGATGGCGGCGCAGGCCGGCCACAATGCCGTGCTCTACCCGCTGGTGCTCGGCGGCGTGTCGATCATCGCCTCGATCATCGGCGCCTTCTTCGTGAAGGTGAAGGACGGCTCGAAGAACATCATGGGCGCGCTGTACAAGGGCGTCATCGTCTCGGCGGTGCTGGCGGCGATCGCGTTCTACCCGATCACCACGCAGCTCATGGGCGATTCGGCCTACGGCGCGATGAACCTGTACTGGTGCGCCCTGATCGGCCTGGCCCTGACCGGCGCGATCGTGTGGATCACCGAGTACTACACCGGCACGCAGTTCAAGCCGGTGCGGCACATCGCGCAGGCCTCGACCACCGGCCACGGCACCAACATCATCGCCGGCCTCGGCATCTCGATGAAGTCCACGGCGATGCCGGTGATCGCGGTGTGCGTCGCGATCTGGGGCGCGCACGCGCTCGGCGGCCTGTACGGCATCGCCATCGCCGCGACGGCGATGCTGTCGATGGCCGGCATGATCGTCGCGCTCGACGCCTACGGCCCGATCACCGACAACGCCGGCGGCATCGCCGAGATGTCGGAGCTCCCGCCGGAAGTGCGCGACATCACCGACCCGCTCGACGCCGTCGGCAACACCACCAAGGCGGTCACCAAGGGCTACGCGATCGGTTCCGCCGCGCTCGCCGCGCTGGTGCTGTTCGCCGACTACACCCACAACCTGCAGGTGAACCATCCCGACACGGTGTTCGCGTTCGACCTGAGCGACCACATGGTGATCATCGGCCTGCTGATCGGCGGCCTGATCCCCTACCTGTTCGGCGCGATGGCGATGGAAGCCGTCGGCCGCGCGGCGGGCGCGGTGGTGGAGGAAGTGCGCCGCCAGTTCCGCGACATCAAGGGGATCATGGAAGGCACCGGCAAGCCGCAGTACGACAAGGCGGTGGACATGCTGACGCGCTCGGCGATCAAGGAAATGATCGTGCCGTCGCTGCTGCCCGTCGCGGTGCCCGTGGTGGTTGGCCTGCTGCTCGGGCCGAAGGCGCTCGGCGGCCTGCTGATCGGCACCATCGTCACCGGCCTGTTCGTCGCGATCTCGATGACGACCGGCGGCGGCGCCTGGGACAATGCCAAGAAGTACATCGAGGACGGCAACTTCGGCGGCAAGGGCTCCGAGGCGCACAAGGCGGCCGTCACCGGCGACACCGTGGGCGATCCGTACAAGGACACCGCCGGCCCGGCGATCAACCCGCTGATCAAGATCATCAACATCGTGGCGCTGCTGCTGGTGCCGCTGCTGTAAGTCCGCGGCAAGCGCTCCGCGCGGCGCACGCCGCGCGGCGGCCCAGGGAAAGCCCCGCCTCGCGCGGGGCTTTTTTTCAGGGGACGTCGGACCTCACCGCGGGCCGCAACGCCGCGGATGCGACCGCGTTGAACCAGGGCGTCCCGTTGCGCAGCCGGATCGCCGCCGCCGAATCGGGCAACTCGTCGAGGAACGCCTGCAGCGCGGCGCGATAGGCATCGCCCCCGCCACCGGCATCGCCGTGGTGCGCCCAGAGCCCGCGCCAGGCGCGCACGAGGCGCATCCCCGCGGCGCGGATGCGCGCCGCATCCGCGGACGCCGGCTCCGCCAGGTCGGCCTCGAAGCCCTGGAGGTGGTGCTGCAGCTCCCACGGGCTCATCACCCGCGGCACGTTGAAGCGCTCGCAGCGGAGTTCCGGCGCGGCGCCCGCCTGCGCCGGCGCGACGCGTCGGGCCTGCCAGCCCGGCGGCTGCGCGTCGTGCGCCCGCCCGCGCTCGACGAGGGACCAGAACGCGGCGCCGCCCACCGTGTCGGCGACCAGGTGGATGCGCTGCTCCGGGGTGTCGTTGTAGACCATGTGCTGGCGCCAGGTATCGAAGATCCAGCATTCGCCCTCGGCCATGTGCACCGTCTGCCCGCCGCAGACGAAGCGCACGCCGGGCTGGGTGCGGATGGGAACGTGCACGCGCACGCGCTCCGCCCAGTAGTAGTCGACGTCGACATGCGGGGACACTTCCGCCTGCCCGGACAACCGCATCAGCCGGGTCCTGCCCAGGACCGCGCCGAGGCTGGACAACACCTGCAGCAGGTACGGGCAGCGCCCCAGCTCGGGCGTGGGCGCCATTTCCCCGGAAAAGGATTCGTTCGCGGGATCGCCGCCGACCGCGAGCAGCGGCAGCATCGAATTGCCGGCGAACTTCTGCGGATGCTCGCGCCAGGCGCCCTCGCCCAGCGCGGCGACCTCGGCCGCGAGCGCACCGGCGTCGAATTGCAATGGCAGCTGGACGAACGGGACGGGCAATCTCATGGCAGGCCGGGAGCGGGCAGGAGCGGCGTCCCGATTCTAGCCTCCACCGGCGGTCAGCCGGCGTCGCCCAAGGACGACGGCGCGAGTCCCAGCACGCGCTCCGCGCGCGCCCACACCGGCTCGACCACCGGCATGACGCGGGCGATCGACGCCGCATCGCGCTTCCACTTGCCTTCGCTGGGCGCGCTGACCGTCATCCGCGACGGCGGCAACCGCGCGATGTCCGCGTCCCAGGCGAAACCGAGCTCGGCGCACAGGCCTCCAAGGCGCGCCTGCGGATCGGCCACGAGATCCTCGTAGCGCAGTGCCGTCCACGCCGTGCGCGGGAGCGCCTCGAGGTCGTCCAGCAACACCGTCATCCCGCGCGACCACTGCCAGGCGACGATGTCCTCGAGCGGCTTCCCGTCCACCCGCTCCCAGCCGTCCACGAGCAGCAGCGACCAGGGCAGCGAGCGCCAGCCGGGCAGGTCGCGGTAGGTCACGAAATGTCCCGACCGCCACGCCTCCATCATGCTCGAGAGCACGGCGCGCGGGTCGCGGAACAGCACGACGAAACGCGCGTCGGGGAACACTTCGCGCAGGAACGGCACGCGCAGGATGTTCTTCGGCGTCTTCTCCAGGAAGCGCACCGGCCCGGGCGGCGGCGGCCTGCCGTCGCGATCGCGCAGCTGCGCCGCGAAATGGAACCGCAAGGCGGCGGCGACGCCATCGCCGGCGTCCGCCGCCAGCAGGCGATTGGAGGCATAGCCGCGCCTGCGCGGGCTGAGCCCGGCCCAGCCCTCGATGATGGGATGGCTCTCGCGGCCGATCGTGTACACCCCCGGCGCGCGGGCGAGCGCCTCGAACAGCAGCGTCGAGCCGGAACGTGGCGCGCTGAGGATGATCGCCGGACGGTCGAACCGCGCCCCGGCGCCATGCGTGCCGTCGATGCCGTCGATGGGAAGCTGCTGCATTGCCGTGCGGATCCGGTCGCGCCGCGCAGCGCGCACGGCCCATGATAGCCCGGCGCCCGCGGGCCGATCGGGTAGAATGCGCACCCCCCAACGCCCGGCCCTCCACCTGCCGGGCCGCACGTCGGAGCAGCAAGCAGATGGGCCTGGACCTCGTCCCGACCGGCAAGAACCCGCCGGAAGAAATCAACGTCGTCATCGAGATCCCGAAGGACGCGGAGCCGG
>JBDZUW010000031.1:0-19604 GCA_040255375.1 Luteimonas sp.
CCGCGTCGCGCGGCTGCGGATAGTCCTCGCGGCGGTCGAGCAGCACCGTGCGCAGGCCGGCCTCGCGGGCCGCGTCGAGCTCGGCCACGACGTCGGAGAGGAACACCACCTCGCCGGGGGCGGCACCGAGTTCGCCGGCGATCCGCGCATAGCTCGCGGCCTCGCGCTTCGGGCCGGCCTCGGTGTCGAAGAACGCGTCGAACAGCGGCGTGAGGTCGCCCGCGTCCGTATGCGCGAACAGCAGCTTCTGCGCGGCGACGGAGCCGGACGAGTACACCGCCAGGCGGTGGCCGGCGTCGTGCCAGCGGCGCAGGCCCGCCACCGCGTCGGGATACATGTCGGCTTCGAGTTCGCCGGACAGGTAGCCCTCGCGCCACATCATGCCCTGCAGCGCCTTGAGCGCGGTGTGCTTGCGGTCCTCGTCGATCCAGCCCTGCAGCGTCTCGACGATCATCGCGTCGTCGCACATCGCGCCGTGCTCGGTCGCGACCGCGTCGAGCCAGCGCCGCACCTCCGGCTCGCCGCCGTGCTCGCGCACGAAACCCGGCAGCGCCCGCCGCGCATACGGGAACAGCACGTCCTTCACGAACGAAATGCTGCTCGTCGTCCCCTCGATGTCCGTCAGTATCGTCGTCATCGAGCCGCCGTCATTCGTAGCGCGGGAAGCGCTGCGCGATGTCGGTGCCGGTGAAGTGGCCGACCCAGCCGTCCGGCTCGGTGAAGAAGCGGATCGCGACGAAGCTCGGCTCCGGCCCCATGTCGAACCAGTGGGTCATGCGGTCCGGCACGGCGATCAGGTCGCCGGATTCGCACAGCACTTCGTATACCTTGCCGTCCACGTGCAGGGTGAACAGGCCGGAGCCGGCGACGAAGAAGCGCACTTCGTCTTCCTTGTGGAAGTGCTCGTCGAGGAACTTCGCGCGCATCGCCTCGCGCTGCGGGTTGTCCGGCGCGATGCTGACCACGTCGACGCTGCGGAAGCCGCGTTCGGCCACGAGCCGGTCGATGTCGGCCTTGTAGGCGGCCATGATCGCCTCGGGCGGATCGCCGGGGACGACGGGCCGGGCGGCTTCCCACTGCTCGAATGCGACGCCGATGGCAGCGAGTTCCGCGGCCATCCCGGCGTGATCGGAGGTCGCGAGCAACGGCGCGTCCGGCGCCGTTTCGTCGAAGATGCGCAATCGGCTCACGTGCAGTCCCTCAGTTGCGCAGGCGGCGCAATTCCAGCTCGCAGCCGAGCATGAACTCGAAGGCGTCGAGGTGGCGGCGCGCTTCGGCGATGTCCCGGCCCCAGGCGTACAGGCCATGGCCTGCGATCAGGTAGCCCCAGTTGTCCGCGGCGTCCAGCGCGGCGTCGACGCTCGCGGTGAGCGTCGCCATGTCCTGCGAGTTCGGCACCACCGGCAGGTCGAGGACGGTCTCGTGGGTGGTGTGGCCGCGCACGGCCTTGAACAGCTCGTAGTCGCGCAGGCGCACGCGGCCTTCGGCGGCGTACAGCAGGCCGGCGACGGTCTGGGTCGGCGAATGCGTGTGCAGGACCGCGCCGATGTCGGGCGAGCGACGGTACAGGTGGGTGTGCAATGCGGTTTCGGCGGACGGGCGATGGTGGGTGGCGACCGGGTTGTTGTCCATGTCCACGACCATGATGTCGGCTTCGGTCAGCCGGCCCTTGTCCTTGCCGGAAATGGTGATGGCGGCGTGGTCCGGCCCCATCCGGATCGAGAAGTTGCCCGCCGTCGCCGGGGTGAAGCCCTTGGCGGCGAGTTCGCGGGTGTGGCTGATGATCTGCGCGGCGCAGCCGGCGTAGAGGTTGTGGTCGAAGGCGGGGGCGTTCATGCCCCGCAGTGTAGCGGCAGATGCGGCTCAGTCGTCCGCGGGCTGCCGGCCGTAGTCCCGGAACTTCACCAGCACCCGCGCCATCTCGTCCCCCGACAGGTTGCGGGTGGCCCCCAGGGGGCGGGCCAGCACGTACTGGCGTGCCAGGTTCTCCACCTCCCAGGCCAGGGCGTAGGCCTCGGCCAATGTCCTGCCGGTGGCGACCTGGCCGTGGTTCGCCATCAGGCAGGCGCGCAGGCCGCCGTCCAGCGCCCGCAGCACGTTCGCCGACAGTTCGGGCGTGCCGAAAGTGGCGTAATCGGCGCACGGGATGCGGTCGCCCCCGGCGACCGCGACCATGTAGTGGAACGCCGGGATGCTTTCCCCGAGGCAGGCCAGCGCGGTCGCATGGGGCGAATGCGCGTGCACCACTGCGCCCATATCCGGGAACGCGCGCAGGATGTCGCAATGGAAGCGCCATTCGCTGGACGGGGCCAGCTGGCCCGGCGGGCAGGCGCCATCGGCTTCCAGGAACACGATGTCTTCCGGCTGCAGGCGATCGTAGGCGCGGCCCGTGGGCGTGATCAGCAGGCCGTCGCCCCAGCGGAGGCTGGCATTGCCCGACCTGTTCAGCGACAGGCCGCTGGCGTTCATCTCGCGGCAGTGGTCGATCAGCGATTGCCGCGCGGTGTGCTCGTGGTCCAGCTTAGCCCCCGCGCCCGGCCCGGGCGACCAGGCTGTGCCGGTATCCGTACAGGAAGTAGACGAGGAAGCCGAAGGCCGTCCACACCACCATCAGGAACCAGTTGTGCGCGGTCATGGTGGACAGCAGCGCGAGGCAGCAGAAGATGCCCGCCAGGCACACGAACCAGACGCCGCGGATGCGGAACGGGCGCGGCAGGTCCGGCTGCGTGCGGCGCAGGATCAGCACGCCGGCGCAGACCGCGGCGAAGGCGATCAGCGTGCCCATCGAGGTCAGCTCGCCGAGCACGTCCAGCGGGAACACCGCCGCCAGCACCGCGATGCCGATGCCCGTGATCACGGTATTGATGTGCGGCGTGCGGTACTCCGGGTGGATGCGGGTGAACACCGGCGGCAGGAGGCCGTCGCGCGCCATGATCATGAAGATGCGCGGCTGGCCGATGATCATCACCAGCACCACCGACGACAGGCCGATCAGCGCGCCGACCTCGACGATCACGCGCAGCCAGCCCAGCTCCGGGTGCGCGGCCACGGCCGTCACCACCGGCTCGTCGGTGCCGAGCAGGGTGTAGGGCACCAGGCCGGTCATCACCGCCGCCATCGCGATGTACAGCACCGTGCAGATCGCCAGCGACAGCAGCATGCCGACCGGCAGGTCGCGCTGCGGCTTGTGCGATTCCTGCGCCGCCACCGACACCGCCTCGAAGCCGATGTAGGCGAAGAACACCATCGCGGCGCCGCGGAGCACGCCATCCCAGCCGAACTTGCCGGGTGCGACGTTCTCGGGGATGAAGGGGTGCCAGTTGGCCGGGTCCACGTATTTCCAGCCCGCGGCGATCACCAGGATGATCAGGCCGGTCTTGAGCACGACCATCGCCATGTTCATCGCCGACGACTTGCGGATGCCGACGTAGCACAGCCAGGTGAGCGCCAGCACGATCGCGGCCGCGGGCAGGTTCGCGATCGCGCCGGTCGGCTTGAGCGTCGCGTCCAGCGGGGCGCTGACGAACGCCGCCGGCAGGTGGATCCCGAAGTGGTCGAGCAGGCTGAGGAAATAGCCGGTCCAGCTCACCGCGACCGCCGAAGCGGAGACGCCGTACTCGAGCACCAGCATCCAGCCGATGAACCAGGCCGCGAGCTCGCCGAGGGTGGCGTAGGTGTAGGTGTACGCGCTGCCCGAGACCGGCACCATCGCCGCGAACTCGGCGTAGGCCAGCGCGCAGAACGTGCAGCAGATCGCCGCCAGCACGAACGACAGCATGATCGCCGGGCCCGCGTGGTCCGCGGCCGCCTGGCCGGTGATCACGAAGATGCCACCGCCGATGACCGCGCCGATCCCCAGGGCCGTGAGGCCCCAGGGTCCGAGGGTGCGGTGCAGCTGGATCTGGTTGGCGTCGCCGGTGACGGCGTGCGGGTGCTTGGTCGCGAGCAGTCGCTTGAACATGCGGCGGTCTTACTTGATGTCGACCGGCTGGGTGTCTTCCGGCTGGGCGTTGCCCGGCGCCAGGTGGCTGCGGCGCTTGCCGTACAGCGCGTAGAACACCAGGCCGATCGCCGCCCAGACCACGAAGACCGTCTTGGCGACCGCGCTCAGGTTGACGAACAGCAGGATGCAGCCGAGCACCGCCAGCGGGCACACGATCCATGCCATCGGCGTGCGGAACGGGCGCGGGCGGTTCGGCTGCCTGCGGCGCAGCATCAGCACCCCGGCCGACACCATCGCGAACGCGAGCAGGGTGCCGGCGTTCGACGTGTCCGCCAGCTTGCCCACCGGGAACAGCGCGGCGCAGATGGCGACCACGATGCCGGTGAGGATCGTCACCACGTGCGGCGTGTGGAAGCGCGGGTGGATGTTCGACAGCTTCTCGGGGAGCAGGCCGTCGCGCGACATCGTGAAGAAGATGCGGGTCTGGCCGAACATCATCATCAGGATGACCGAGGGCAGCGCGAGCACGGCGGCCAGCGCGATCAGGTTGCCGATCTGCGGGAAGCCGAGCACGCGGATCACGTGGGCGAGCGGCTCGTTGCTGCACACCAGCGCGCCGGCGTTCTCCGGCAGGGCGCAGGCGGCGGCCATGGCCGGGGTGCCCGGGTCGAGGGCGACGCCGTCCGCGCCGAACAGCGGCTGCGCGCCCACCGAGCCGGCGGCACCGTAGCCCACCAGCAGGTAGAAGATGGTGCAGATGCCCAGCGCGCCGATCAGGCCGATCGGGATGTTGCGGTTCGGATTCTTGGTTTCCTCGGCGGCGGTGGACACCGCGTCGAAGCCGACGTAGGCGAAGAAGATCGAGGCTGCCGCGCCGAGGATGCCGACGCCGCCGGTCGGGCTGCCCCAGCCGGTGGGCATGAACGGGTGCAGGTTGCTGCTCTTCACCGCCGGAAGCGCCAGCAGGATGAACGCGGTCAGGGCGATGATCTTGATCGCCACCAGCACGGCGTTGACCTTGGCGCTCTTCGAAGTGCCGATGACCAGCAGCCAAGTGACCGCGATGCCGATCAGGAACGCGAGCAGGTTGAAGCCGCCGCCGGAGAAGTAGCCGGTCTGCAGCCAGGCCGGCAGCGACAGCGTGCCCGGTTCGACCAGCCCGAAGACGCCGCTGTTGAGCAGGCCGTTGACGTAGCCGGACCAGCCGACACAGACCGCTGTCGCGCCGATCGCGTATTCGAGCACCAGGGCCCAGCCCACGACCCAGGCGAGCAGCTCGCCCATGACGCCGTAGGTATAGGTGTAGGCGGAGCCGGACACCGGCACCATCGAGGCGAGCTCGGCGTAGGCGAGGGCAGCGAGGCCGCAGACCACCGCGGCGATCACGAAGGCGATCATCATCGCCGGGCCGGACTTCTGCGCCGCTTCCGCGGTCAGCACGAAGATGCCGGTGCCGATGACGGCGCCCACGCCCAGCAGGGTGAGCTGGATCGGGCCCAGCTGGCGATGCAGCGCCTTCTTCTCGGCGGTGGCGAGGATATGGTCGAGCGGCTTGACGCGCCAAAAGAGCATCGTGGTGTCCCCCGGGACTGTGAAACAGCAGTCGCCGACCTTACAGGCGGCGGGGGGCGGCGCACAAGCGCCGATGGGCACCTGAACGCGGCAGGCACCATAATGATGGGCGCTCCGGATCGGCCGGGCAGGCACCGGAGGCGCAATGGCTCGGAATGGCGGGGATCTGGCGCTGGACTTCGAGGCTTACGGGCGCCGCTGGCCCAGGGAAGCCGAGGTGGTCGGCCATTTCCTGGCGCTGCTCGCGGATCCGGCGGATCCGTTCCGGCGCGAGCGGCTCGCGGGCCACTTCACCGCGTCGTCGTGGCTGGTCGCGGCGGACGGCGCGCGCACGCTGCTGACGCACCACCGCAAGCTCGGCCTCTGGCTGCAGCTGGGCGGCCACGCCGACGGCGACCGCGACCTGGCGCGCGCGGCGCTGCGCGAGGCGGAGGAGGAATCGGGGCTGCCGGGCCTGTCGATCGCGGCGGGCATCTTCGACCTCGACCGGCACTGGATCCCCGAGCACAAGGGCGTGCCCGCGCACTGGCACTACGACGTGCGCTACGTGGTGCGCGCGGGCGCCGACGAAGCCTTCGTGGTCAGCGACGAGTCGCACGCGCTGGCCTGGCGCGACATCGCCGCGCTGGCGCGCGACGACGCGGTGGACGCCTCCGTCCGCCGTATGGCCCGCAAGTGGCTCGAAAAAGGGGTCTGACCCCTTTTTTCAGTCGGCGCGGCCGGCGAACTCGCCGGTGGTGGTGTTGACCCACACCTTCTCGCCGTTGCCGATGTATTCCGGCACCTGGATCTCGATGCCGGTCGCGAGCTTCGCCGGCTTCGGGCGCTTGGTCGCGGTGCCGCCCTTCAGTTCGGGCGGCGTGTCCACCACCTCGATCGCCACGCTCTGCGGCAGCTGCAGGCCGACCGGCAGGTCGTCGATCACCTGCACGTAGCAGCCGGTGAGGTCGTCGACGATGTAGCCGGCGGCGTCGCCGACCACGTCGGCGTCGAGCGTGTACGGCGTGTAGTCCGCGTCGTCGAGGAACACGAACGCGTCGCCGTCCTTGTACGAGAACGTCGCCTGGCGCCGCGCCAGGTCCACTTCGCGCAGCTCGTCCTCGGCGCCGACGCTGAGGTCGAACTTCGTGCCGCCCGGCACCGAGTACATGGTGAAGCGGTACTTGACGTTGCCGCCGCGCCCCTGCGGGGAGCTGCGCTCGATGTCGCGCACCTGGTACACGGTACCGTTGTGCTCGACGACGTTGCCCTTCTTGATGTCGTACGCCTTCATTGCAGGTTCCTTCGGTTACTTCGGCGCCAGGCGCGTCGCGCCGTCGAGGCGGATGGTTTCGCCGTTGAGGTAGGTGTTGCGCAGGATGTACGCGACCAGGTCGGCGTATTCCTCCGCCTTGCCCAGGCGCGACGGGAACGGGATGGTCGCCGCGAGCGACTGCTGCACCGATTCCGGCATCGAATCCACCATCGGCGTCCAGAACACGCCGGGCGCGACCGTCATCACCCGGATGCCGAAGCGCGCGAGCTCGCGCGCCATCGGCAGGGTCATGCCGACCACGCCGCCCTTCGACGCGGAATAGGCAGCCTGGCCGATCTGGCCCTCGTACGCCGCGACCGACGCGGTGTTGACGATCACGCCGCGCTCGCCGTCCTCGCCGGGCTCGTTGTGCTGCATCAGCGCGGCCGCGGCCTTGGCGACGTTGAAGCTGCCGACCAGGTTCACCATCACCGTCGCCTGGAACTGCGACAGCGGCATCGGCCCTTCCTTGCCGAGCATGCGGCCGGCGCCGAGGATGCCCGCGCAGTTGACGGCGACGTTGAGCCCGCCGAGGAAATCGCGCGCGGCCGCCACGTTCGCCGCCACGCCGGCCTCGTCGGCCACGTCGGTGCGGAAGTAGCGCGCATTGCCGGCGCCGAGTTCCGCGACCGCGGCCGCGCCCTTGTCGTCGTTGAGGTCGAACAGCGCGACCTTGCCGCCGTTGGCGACCAGGTGGCGGGCCACGGCCAGGCCGAGCCCGGACACGCCGCCGGTGACGATGGCGCGGGTGGCGGACAGTTGCATGGGGGTTCTCCCGAGCGGAAAGCCCGCAATTGTAGAGCCGACCCACGGTCGGCTCCACACGATCAGGGGCGCCGGTACACCACGCCGTCCTTCATCACGAAGACGGGGCGCTCCAGCGCCGCGATGTCCGCCGCCGGATCGCCGGCGAACGCCGCCAGGTCCGCGCGCAGGCCGGGCGCGATCCGCCCCAGCCGGTCCTGCTGGCGCAGGATCCGCGCGGCCACGTCGGTGGCCGCGTGCAGGGCCTGCGCCGGGGCCATGCCCAGGCGCACCATCCATTCCGGCTCGCGCGCGTTGTCGCCGTGGCGGAACACGCCCACGTCGCTGCCGTTGCCGATGGTCGTGCCGGCCGCCAGCGCGGTGCGGAACGCGTTCGCCGCCTCGCGCATGCGCGGCGTGGGCGCCGAGGTGCCCGGCACGTAGTGGTTGAAGTAGGTCTCGGTGGATTCCACCGCGGTCAGCGTCGGCAGGTACGCGATGCCGTGCTCGCGCATCAGGCGGAAGGTCTCCGCGCTGCCGCCGTAGCCGTGCTCGATGGTGTCGACGCCGGCCGCGATCGCCATCCGCATGCCCGCGTCGCTGGCGGTGTGCGCGGCGACCGGGCGCCCCGAGACGTGCGCGGCCTCGACCAGCGCCTTCAGCTCGGCCGCGGTGAACGTCGGCTGCGTGGTGCCGCCCGGGCCCCAGCGGTAGTCGGTGTACACCTTGATCCAGTCGGCGCCGTGGCCGGCCTGCTCGCGTACCGCGCGGACCACCTCGTCGACGCCGCTGGCCTCCTGCGCGCCGCCGGGCAGGTCGGCATCGGGGCGGAAGCCGCGCGGGCCGGGCCCGTAGCTGCCGGTCGCGACGATGGCGCGCGTGGCGACGAACAGCCGCGGACCCGGAATCAGCCCGTCGTCGATGGCCTGGCGCACCGCGACGTCGTCGTAGCCGGCGCCCTCGGTGCCGAGGTCGCGCAGCGTCGTGAATCCCGCCAGCAGCGTGTCGCGCGCGTGGTTCGCCGCCGCGATCGTGCGGTAGGCGGGCGACTCCTTCAGCACCTGGTCGTTCCACGACGTCTCGTCGTAGGGATGCAGGAAGACGTGCGAATGCAGGTCGATCAGCCCCGGCAGCAGGGTGGTGCCGGGCAGGGCGAGGCGCTGCGCATCGGCGGGCGCGTCGATCGACGCGGCCGGGCCGACGGCGGCGATCGCGCCGTCGCGCACCAGCACGGCCCAGCCGGCGTGCGCGGCGTCGCCGTCGGCGGTCCACACGCGGTCGGGCAGCAGCAGCCAGGTTCCGCGCGGCGATTCGGCGGCGGTGGCTGCGAACGCGGCCAGGGCGAGGAGCAGGGCGAACAGGATCCTGGTCATGCGGGGTCTCCTGGGGAGCGAGCCCCGGGGTTAGCCGACCATGGGTCGGCTCTACAGGTCGAGCAGGTAGAAGGTGTTGCAGCCGCCGTGCCCGGTCGCGCCCATCGGGCCGGGAATGCGGCGGAAGCCGCTGCGTTCGTACAGGCGCATCGCAGCGTCCATGCCGGTCAGCGTCTCCAGGTAGCAGCGCGCGAAGCCGAAACCGCGCGCGGCGTCGAGGCAGCGCGCCATCATCGCCGCGCCGGCGCCGAGGCCGCGCGCCTCCGGCAGGAAGTACATCTTGCGCAGCTCGCAGGTGCCGGCGTCGCCGCCCTCGAGCGGGGCCACGCCGCCGCCGCCGAGCACGCGGCCGTCGCGCTCGAGGACGAAGTACGCGCTGCGCGGGGCGGCATAGGCGCGGGTCATCCAGTCGACCTCGGGGTCGCTGATCGCGAACCCGCTGCCGCAGGCGCCGAATTCCGGCATCACGGTGCGGATCACCGCGGCCATCGCGGCATCGTCCTCGGCGCGGATCGGGCGGATCGACCAGTCGGGCGTCGGGGGGCTTGGCGGCACGGGGTCCTCAGGCGGCGGGCAGGGCGGTGGCGGGCGCGGCGCCGGCCGGTGGCAGGCGCGCCGCGTAGCCTTGCGGCGGCAGGCCCGGCGAGAACAGGAATCCCTGGCCGACGTCGATGCCGAGATCGACCAGGAAACGCCGCTGTTCCTCATTCTCCACGCCCTCGGCGACCAGCGCCAGCCCGAGGCTGCGCGCGATGCCGTGCACCGCCTGGCACACCGCCACGTCGGAGCGGTTGCCCGGGACGCCCTGCAGGAACATCTGGCTGAGCTTGAGCCCATGGATCGGCAGCCGGCGCAGGTAGTTGAGCGCGCTGTAGCCCTCGCCGAAATCGTCGATGGTCAGGGTCACGCCGAGGTCGCGCAGCGCGGCGAAGGTCCGCTGGGTGTCCGGCGCGTCCTCGATCAGCACGCGCTCGGTGAACTCCAGTTCCAGCGCCGAGCCGGGCAGCCCGAATTCCGCCAGCAGCGCGCGCACCGCGCCGGCGAGGTCGTCGCCGAGGAACTGGCGGTAGGACACGTTCACCGCGATGCGCCCGAACGGCACGCCCGCGTCACGCCATTCGCGCGCCTGCCGGCAGGCCTCGCGCAGCACCCAGCCGCCGATGCGCACGATGTCGCCGGTGACCTCCGCGTGGGCGATGAACTGGTCCGGCCGCATCTGCGCGAACTGGTCGTTGTCCCAGCGGATCAGCGCCTCGGCCGCGACGGTCGCGCCGGTGGCCAGCAGCACCTGCGGCTGGTACACCAGGTGGAACTCGTTGTTCTCGGCGGCGCGCCGCAGGTGCGCCTCGATGCGGTGCCGCTCCTGCTGCGAATGCGCCAGCGCCGGCGTGTACGCCTGCCAGCCGTTGCGGATGCGGCGCTTGCTGTCGTACATCGCGGCGTCCGCGTTCTGCACCAGCGCCTGCACCGTGGTGCCGTCGTCCGGCGCACGCGCGATGCCGATGCTGGCGGTGATGGCGAACTCCTCGTTGTCGAAGCGGAAGCTGTCGCCGAACGCGTCGAGGATCGCGTCGGCGATGCGTTCGGCCCGCGCCGGGTCGTCGCCGAGGCGGCAGGCCACCAGGAACTCGTCGCCGCCGAAGCGCGCGATCAGCCCGTCGTCGCCGACCGCGCGGCGGATGCGTGCCGCGGCCGACACCAGCAGCTCGTCGCCGGCGCCGTGGCCGAGCACGTCGTTGACGATCTTGAAGCGGTCGAGGTCGATGTAGAGCACCGCCACCCGATGCGCCGCCGGGGCGTCCAGCAGCGCCACCAGTTCGCCGAGGATGGCGTCGCGGTTGAGCAGCCCGGTGAGCGGGTCGGTGCGCGCCTGCACGCGCAGGGCTTCTTCCGCGAGCTTGCGTTCGGTGATGTCCTGCACGGTGCCGGTGAGGTGGCGCGACAGCGCGCCCGCGGTGACCGACTCGCCGATCGCCCGCACCCAGAAAGGCGCCTCGCCGCGGCGGCCCTGCAGCTCCAGGTCGAAGCCCTGGCCGGTCGCCAGGGTGCGCTCGATCGCGGCCTGCAATCGCGCCCGGTCGCCTTCGACCAGCACCTGCTGCGCTTCGGCCATGCCGGCGGGCGCGCGGTCGAGGCCGATGATGCGCAGCGTCTCGTCGCTGAGGTAGAGCCGGTCGCGCCCCGCATCCCACTGCCAGCCGCCGATGTGCGCCAGCGCCTGCACGCGTTCGAACAGCGCGCTGTCGCGCTTGAGGTCGGTGACGTCGGTGAACAGCGACATCACCTGGTGCGGCATGTCGGCGCCCGCGGCGAACTGCGGCACCGAGGTCACGGCGAACCAGGTCAGCTTGCGCAGGCGCACGTTGTAGTAGCCGAGGACCGTGTTCTCCTCGACGCGGCCGGTGCGCAGCGCGCGCAGCGCCGGCAGCTCGTCGGACGCGAGCTCGCGGCCGTCCTCGCCGATGATGTGCCAGCGGCCGGGGCGGAGTTCCTCGTCCAGGCTGAGCCCCGGCTCGACGCTGAGCATGCGGATCGCGGCCGCGTTGGCGTAGACCACGTGGCCGGCGGCATCGCGCATCACGATGCCCTTGTCCATCACCGCCATGAGCTCGCGGTAGCGCATCTCCGCCTCGGCGCGCCCGCTCAGGTCGCGCGCCACCGCGACGAGGCAGGGCTGGCCCTCGTACTCGAAGTTCGCCGAGTGCACCTCGACCGGGAAGCGCGTGCCGTCGGCGCGCATGTTGGTGACTTCGACCACGTGCGTGCCGCCGCTGCGCAGGGCCTCGTAGACCGGGCCCATGTGGTCGCGCGGCAGCTCCGGGTTCAGGACGTGGATCGGCTGGCCGATGATGTCCTCGCGCCTGCGGCGGTAGGCGGCGATGCCGGCGCGGTTGAGGTCGAGCACGGTGCCGTCCCAGGCGATCACGCTCACCGGGTCGGGCACGGCATCGAACAGCGCGCGGTAGCGCTGGCGTTCGGCGACGGCGACGGCCATCGCCACCTGCAGCGCGTCCGCGGCGTCCTGCAGCAGGGCGCGCGTCTCCTCACCGGTCCGCGGGTCGGCGATCGCCCCGAGCAGCATCGCGAGCACGCCCTCGGCGTCCGCCGCGGCCTGCGGCGCGGGCGAAGCCGCGGGCAGTTCCCGGCTCACGCGACGGCGGCCGCCTGGGTGACCTTGCTGCCGCTGGCGCGGCCGAGCAGCGCCGCGAGCCAGCGCCCCGTCTCCACGAGGCGCGCCAGGTCCACGCCGGTGTCGATGCCCATGCCGTGCAGCATGTACACCACGTCCTCGGTGGCCACGTTGCCGCTCGCGCCGCGCGCGTAGGGGCAGCCGCCCGTGCCGGAGACGGACGAATCGACCACCGCCACGCCTTCCTCCAGGCAGGCGAGCAGGTTGGGCAGCGCCTGACCGTAGGTGTCGTGGAAATGCACGGCGAGCGCGGCCATCGGCACGTCCGCGGCGACCGCGCGCAGCATCGCGCGCGCCTTCGACGGCGTGCCGATGCCGATGGTGTCGCCCAGCGAGACCTCGTAACAGCCCATGTCGTGCAGGGCGCGGGCGACGCGGACGACATCGGCCAGCGGCACCTCGCCCTGGTACGGGCAGCCGAGCACGGTGGAGACGTAGCCGCGCACGGCGACGCCATCGGCGCGCGCGCGCTCCATCACCGGCGCGAAGCGCTCCAGCGATTCGTCGATGCCGGCGTTGGTGTTGCGGCGGTTGAAGGCTTCCGACGCGGCGGTGAACACCGCGATGTCGGTCGCGCCGGCGGCGAGCGCGCGTTCGTAGCCCTGCAGGTTCGGCACCAGCACGGGATAGCGCACGCCCGGCCTGCGGTCGATCGCGGCCATCACCTCGGCGGCGTCGGCGAGTTGCGGCACCCATTTCGGGCTGACGAAGCTGGTGGCCTCGATGCAGCGCAGGCCGGTCGCCGACAGCCGGTCGATCAGCTCGACCTTGGCGGGCGTGGGGACGATCGCCTTCTCGTTCTGCAGCCCGTCGCGCGGGCCGACTTCCACGATGCGCACGCTGGCGGGCGTCGGCATGTCAATGCTCCAGCGCCACCAGCACGGCGTCGGCCTCGACGAAATCGCCCGCAGCCGCAGGCACGCCGGCGACGATGCCGTCGCGCGGCGCCTTGAGGGCGAGCTCCATCTTCATCGCCTCGACGACCACGAGTTCCTGTCCCGCCACGACCTTGTCCCCTTCGCGGATCCGGACCACCACCACCCGCCCGGGCATTGGGGCCCGGACGCGGTCGTCCTGTGCCGCAGACGTGTCGCTGTCCCGACGATACACCTGGACGGGCTCGAACGGGGTCCGGCGCTCGCCGTCGTGCACGACCAGCCGGCCGGGGTCCGCATGGACGAGGAAACGCCTGCCGGTCCCGTCAAAACGCGCCTCGAGGACGCCGCCGGACAGGCGCGC
This sequence comes from Luteimonas sp., assembly GCA_040255375.1. GTDB lineage: Bacteria > Pseudomonadota > Gammaproteobacteria > Xanthomonadales > Xanthomonadaceae > Cognatiluteimonas. Next base: position 13,356 of record JBDZUW010000031.1, read on the forward strand.
GCCGGAGACCGCGACGGGGGCCGCGTGATCCGTCCGCGCGTCCGGTGCGGGCGCGATGCGGTACTCGCCGTCCGCGCCCTGCGCCGACGCCAGCAGGCGCTCGCCGCGCACCAGGAACGCGAGCTGGCGCTTGCCCGCGTGGCCGAGGCGCCAGCCGTCCGCGCGCGCCCACGGCGAACCGGGGTCGCCGGACGCCGCCGCCGCCTCCGCGCACGCGCGTTCCTGCAGCAGCAGCTGCGCCGTGCACGCGGCTGCCAGCGCGCCGGCAGGCATCGCGTCGCCGGCCTGCGGCACGAACTCGTCGAGGTGCCGGTCGAGGTAGCCGGTATCGATGCTGCCTTCGACGATCGCCGGATGCCGCACCAGCCGCTCGAGGAAGGCGATGTTCGACTTCGGCCCGGCGACGTCGCATTGCGCGAGCGCCTCGCGCATCCGCGACAGGGCTTCGCCGCGGTCCGCGCCATGGACGATGAGCTTGGCGATCATCGGGTCGTAGAAGATGGTGACGACGTCGCCCTCGACCACGCCCGAGTCGATGCGCACGTGCGCCGACGGCGCCGGCAGGCGCAACCGTTCCAGCCGGCCGGAGCCGGGCAGGAAGCCGGCCTCGGGATCCTCGGCGTACAGGCGCACCTCGATCGCGTGCCCGGCCTGCGGCACGTCGTCCTGCGCGAGCGGCAGCGCTTCGCCCGCGGCGATGCGCAGCTGCCATTCGACCAGGTCGAGTCCGGTCGTCATCTCCGTCACCGGATGCTCGACCTGCAGGCGCGTGTTGATCTCCATGAAGAAGAACTCGCCCGACGGCGCGACGATGAACTCCACCGTGCCCGCGTTCGCGTAGTCGATCGCGCGCGCGGCCTGCACCGCGGCCGCGCCCATCGCCGCGCGCAGCTCCGGCGTCAGGAACGGCGACGGCGACTCCTCCAGCACCTTCTGGTAGCGGCGCTGCGCCGAGCATTCGCGCTCGTTGAGGTGGATCGCGTTGCCATGCGAGTCGCCGAACACCTGGATCTCGATGTGCCGCGGCGATTCGACGTAGCGCTCCAGCAGCACGCGGTCGCGGCCGAAGGCGTTGGCCGCCTCGCGCTGGCAGCTCTCGAGGCTCGCCGCGAATTCGTCCTGCGAGCGCACGATGCGCATGCCCTTGCCGCCGCCGCCGTGCGCCGCCTTGATCATCAGCGGGAAACCGATCCGCGCGGCCTCGCGCGCCAGCACCGCCGGCGACTGGTCCTCGCCGGTGTAACCCGGCACGACCGGCACGCCGGCGGCCTGCATCAGGTCCTTCGCGCCGGCCTTGCTGCCCATCTTGCGCATGGACGCGGCCCTGGGGCCGATGAACACCAGGCCCGCGGCTTCCACCGCGTCGGCGAAGTCCGCGTTCTCGCTGAGGAAACCGTAGCCGGGGTGGATCGCCTGCGCGCCGCTGCGCAACGCGACCTCGATGATCGCGTCGCCGCGCAGGTACGAATCCTGCGGGCGCGGCCCGCCGATCGGATGCGCCTCGTCGGCCAGGCGCACGTGCTGCGCGTTCGCGTCCGCGTCCGAATACACCGCCACCGTGCGGATGCCGAGCCGCCGGCACGTGCGGATGACGCGGCATGCGATCTCGCCGCGATTCGCGACCAGCACCTTCCCGAACATGTTGGTTTTTTTGGCCACAGATTTCACGGATTGAAAAGGATTGGCTTAGAGGACGCGACGTTTGATTTGGGCTTTCGGGCCGAAGTTGAGGAGCAGGCCGAGCTTGATGCCAGTGGCTTTCAGGTAGTTCAAGAGCTGTGATTCGTGTGCGGGCAGGAGGTGTTCGACGGCCTTGAGCTCGATGATGAGCTTGTTCTCCACCAGGAAGTCGGCGCGGAAGACACCGACGATCTGGTTCCGGAAGCGTACGGCCAATTCGGGTTGCCGCTGGAAGCGCAGCCCATCGGCCTGCATCTGCAGCGCGAGGGCGTTCTCGTAGACGCTCTCCAGGAAGCCATGCCCAAGCGCGTTGTAGGTTGCATAGAACGCTCCTATGACCCTGCGGCTGAGATCGGCTTCGGGATATTCGCGTGGCATCGCATCCATGCGATCACCAATCCTTTTTTGATCTGTGGAATCTGTGGCTAGCTTCTTTTCGGGACCCAGCGCGGGGGACGCTTCTCGAGGAAGGCGGCGATGCCTTCCTGGCCTTCGGCGGAGACGCGGAGGCGGGCGATGAGCGCGGCGTTGGCGGCGTCCAGCGCGACCGGGCCGGAGGCGGCGCCGACGTTGCGCACCAGCGCCTTGGCGGACGCCGCGGCGATCGGGCCGGCCTTGAGCAGCAGGTCGACCTGGCGCTGCACGGCGCCGTCGAGCGCGCCTGCGTCGACGACCTGGTGCAGCAGGCCGATGCGCAGCGCTTCGGCGGCGTCGAAGATCTCCGCGGTCGCGAACCAGCGGCGCGCCTGTCGCGCGCCGATCGCTTCGACGACGTAAGGCGAGATCACCGCCGGCAGCAGGCCCAGCTTGCTCTCGGTCAGCCCGAACTTCGCTTCGGGCACGCCGATGGCGATGTCGCAGGCCGCGACCAGGCCGACGCCGCCGCCGAACGCGGCGCCGTGGACGCGCGCGATGGTGGGCCGCGGCAGTTCGTCGAGCGTGCGCAGCAGGCGGGCGAGGGCGAGCGCGTCGTCGCGGTTGTCGAGCTCGCTGGCGGCGGCCATGCCGCGCATCCAGTTCAGGTCGGCGCCGGCCGAGAACGAGGCGCCGGACCCCTCCAGGACCACGACCCGGACGGCGGGGTCGCGGCCCAGGCCGGCGAGGGCGTCGGTGAGCGCGGCGACCAGCGCCGCGTCGAAGGCGTTGTGCAGTTCGGGGCGGTCGAGGCGCAGCCGGGCGACGGGTCCGTCGCGGTCCAGCAGCAGGGGGGCCTTCATTCGTCGATCCGGGCGTCCATGGTCGGGGAATGATACCGGCCGGCCCGGACCCGGGCCCTTGCGGCGAATGCGATCCATTCTCGTTTGTCGTAGAATCCGGGTTCCGCATTCACCCCGGCTCACCCATGTCCTGGACTGGTTCCGCGTCTCCACGCCGCTGGCTGCTGCTCCCGCTGCTGGCGGTCGCGCTCGCGTTCGGCGGCAGCTTCGCCGCGCACGCGAATCCGCAGGCGCAGCGGGTGTGGCAGCTGCTCGACTACATCGCGGTGGATTACGCCGGCGCGGTGCGCGACGGGCAGGTGCTGAGCGACATCGAGTACGCGGAGATGAAGGAGTTCTCCGGCACCGTCGCCGAGCGCATCGCGCAGTTGCCGGAGCATCCGGCGCGCGGCGCGCTGGCGTCGCAGGCCGCGGCCTTGCGCGCGGCCGTCGACGCGAAGGCGTCGCCCGCCGATGTCGAGCGCCAGGCGCGCGCGCTCGCCGACGCGCTGCTGCAGGCGTATCCGATGCCGCGCGCGCCCGCACGCATTCCGGACCTGTCGGGCGCGGCCGCGCTGTACCAGAAGGATTGCGCCGGATGCCATGGCGCCACCGGCGCCGGCGACGGCCCGGCGGGCGCCGTGCTCGATCCGCCGCCGATGGATTTCACCGACGCCGTGCGCGCGCGCCAGCGCAGCGTGTTCGCGCTGCAGCAGGTGATCGAGCAGGGCCTGGCCGGCACCGGCATGGCGAGCTACGCGCACCTGCCGGAGTCGGACCGCTGGGCGCTGGCGTTCTACGTGGGGCAGATGGCGTTCCCGCAGGCGCGCGCCGCGCGCGGCGAGGCGCTGTGGCTGCAGCGCGCCGACGTGCGCGCCGCGATCCCGGACCTGGCCGCGCTCGTGCAGGTGCTGCCGGGTGCCGTCGCCGGCCTCGACCAGGCGCAGGCCGACGACCTCGCCGCGTTCCTGCGCCGCAAGCCCGGCGCCGTCGTCGCCTCCGGCGCGAAGCCGGGCGCGACGGACAACGCGAAGACCATCGCGCTCGGCCGCGCACGCCTGCAGGAAGGCATGGCCGCCTACGCCGCGGGGGACGCCGCCACCGCGCGCGACCGCTTCCTGTCCGCCTACCTCGACGGCTTCGAACCGGTCGAGCCGGTGCTGGCCGCGCGCGACAAGGCGCTGCTGGCCGAAGTCGAATCCGCGATGATCGCGTTGCGCGCGAAGGCGGCCGCCGGCGCCGGCGTCGCCGAAGTGCAGGCGCGCGTCGCCGCCGCCGAAGCGCTGTACGACCGCGCCGCGATCGCGCTCGGCGGGCAGGGCGAGGGCTCCGGCGCGACCACCGCCTTCGTCGGCTCGCTGACGATCCTGCTGCGCGAGGGCCTCGAGGCGCTGCTGCTGGTGATCGCGATGGTCGCGTTCCTGCGCAAGGCCGACCGCACGGACGCGATGCCCTACGTGCACGCCGGCTGGGTCGGCGCGTTGGCCGCGGGCGGCCTGACGTGGCTGGTGGCGACGCGCCTGGTGGAAGTGAGCGGCGCCAGCCGCGAGCTCACCGAAGGCTTCGGTTCGCTGGTCGCGGCCGCGGTGCTGGTGTCGGTGGGCATCTGGATGCACGGCAAGAGCCACGCCGACGCCTGGCAGCGCTACGTCAAGGCGCAGATGTCGCAGGCGCTCTCGCGCGGCTCGGCCTGGTTCATGTTCCTGCTCGCCTTCCTCATCGTGTACCGCGAGGCGTTCGAGACGGTGCTGTTCTACGTCGCGCTGTGGAGCCAGGGCAACCACGGCGCGGTGCTCGGCGGCGCGGCCACCGCGGTCGCGGCGCTGGCGACGATCGCCTGGCTGATGCTGCGCTTCAGCCGCAGGCTGCCGTTCGGCAAGTTCTTCTCGATCAGCGCGATGCTAATGGCGGTGCTGGCGGTGGTGCTGGCGGGCAAGGGCGTCGCCGCGCTGCAGGAAGCCGGCTGGCTGTCCCTGACGCTGGTGAAGGCGCCGCGCATCGAACTGATCGGGATGTACCCGACGCTGCAGGGGCTGGTGGCGCAGCTGGTGGTGCTGGTGGTGCTGGTCGCGGGGTTCGCGTGGAACGGGCGCAGCGCGCGGGTGCGCGCTGCCTGATCAGTGCTTGCGGCGCGCCTTGGCGCCGGTGGCCTCGGTCATCTCGACCTGCAGGGTGAAGCTGCGCTCCTCGCCGTCGAACAGGGCGCCGACGCCGATCACCTGGCGGTTCACTTCCTCGCCGCGCTCGTTGCGGATCGACAGCACCATCGCGTACTCGAACGCGTCGCCCGCCGGCGGCACCAGCGTGCCCTCGATGCGCAGCGGCACGACCTTGGATTTCTCGCGCAGGATCGACGCCTCGTCGTAGCGCAGGTGGCCCCGGCACGCGGGGCATACGCTGGCGCTTTCGAGGATGGTCGCCTTGCAGTGGGGACAGGCGCGGGTCGCGCCCGGCGTCCCCGGGCGCGGGGTGCTCATGCCGCGGAGAAGCCGTCCGCCTTGCCGCTGCCGCTGCCGCCCTTTTCCTCCCAGCCGAAGTCGGCCTGGCCGCGCATGCGCGCGCCGGAAGCCACGGTCATCGTGCCGGCCTTGACGTCGCCGACCAGCAGGCCGCCCTGCTGCAGCTCGACCTGCTGCGCGCTCTCGATGTTGCCCTCGAGCTCGCCGGCGATCACCACGCGGCGCGCGCGCACGCCGCCGGTGAGCTTGGCGCCCGGCTCGATGGTGAGGTCGCCCTGCACGTTGACGTCGCCCTTGAACTTGCCGGCGATGCGGACGTTGCCGCTGCCTTCGATCTTGCCCTCGATGGTGAGGTCGGACGCGATCAGCGACTCCTTCGCGGCGGCCTGCGCGCGCGGCGCCGCGGCGGGCGCGGGGCTGGCGGCGGGGTTGGCGTCGGCGGCGGCGGGCTGGCCCGCTTCGCGGAACGGCGGCAGGTCGGGGTTGAACGGTGCAGCGTCCTTCCTGGGCGCGGTTTTCTGGTCGAAGATCGCCATCGTGTTGCCCTCTAGCGGGGTTTGTGGGGAAGCCTCCCCGGGTCGCCCGAGCCTACTACATCCGGAAGACGCCGAAACGCATGCCCGTCGCGATTTCCGCGTTCAGCGACGCGGAAATGCCCAGGCCGAGCACGCGCCGCGTGTCGGCCGGATCGATGATGCCGTCGTCCCACAGCCGCGCGGTCGCGTACCACGGGCTGCCCTGCGACTCGTACTGCTCGCGCACGGGCGCCTTGAACGCCTCTTCCTCTTCCGCCGACCACTGGCCGCCGCGCGCCTCGAGGCCGTCGCGCTTCACCGTCGCCAGCACCGCGGCCGCCTGTTCGCCGCCCATCACGCTGATGCGCGCGTTCGGCCACATCCACAGGAAGCGCGCGC
>JBDZUW010000149.1:0-3587 GCA_040255375.1 Luteimonas sp.
CGCGTCGGCGCCACGGCCGACGACGCGCGGCGCCGCCGGCTCGTGCGCGTGCTCTGGGTCGCGGTGGCTGTGTGCGCGCTGGCCTTCGCGGCGACATTCGCCCCATGGCACGCGTGGCCGCGCGGCGCGAAGGAAAGCGATGCCGCTGCGCCCGCCGCCACCGCCGGCGAGGCGCTGGACGACGCGGCTGCGCCGCGGGCGCGCTACGACGACGCCTTCGCCCTGCGCCATCATCCGGACCTCGCCCTGCTGCTGGCGGACGCGGACGCGCGCCTGCGCGAGTTCGAGCTGTCGGCCTGGTATGCGGCGCGCCGCGCAGCGGAAGCCGCGTCGCCGTCCGCGGAGGCCGATGCCGCGGGCGCGGCCGCGCCGGCTCCCGAAGCGCCAGCGCTCGATGCGCAGGTCGCCGCGCCCGCCTTGGATGCGCTGCCGCCGGCGCGGGTGGATGCGCTGCGCGAGCGGGCGGCGGCATGGGATCGTTTGCCGCGCAGCGAACGCGGCGCGCTGCGCGAGCGCTGGCTCGCATGGCAGCGCCTGCCGCCCGCGCAACGGAGCGCGGTGTGCGCCGCCGGCGACGCGTTCGCGGCATTGCCGCCGGAGCAGCAAGCGGCCCTGCGCGGGGAATTCGCGGCGCAATCGCTGGATCTCCAGCGCGGCTGGCTGCTCGGGCCGGTGCTGGGCGCGCGCTGGGCGCAACTGGAGCCCTTGCTGATGCAGGTGCCCGACGCGGAACGCGAGCCGCTGCTCGCGCGCCTGCAGGCGATGGATGCCGCTGCGCTCGACGCGCTGGCGGTGGAGGCGCAGCGCACGCCGCCGCAATCGCGCGACGCGCTGCGCCGCCGCGTGCTCGCGGAGTAGCGCGGCCGGGTCGCCGCGGCGCGCGCGGCGGATGCGCATCGCGGTTGCGGCCACCGCCACGACGGGCCATCATCGCCCGCGTCCGTGCGGGGGGAGACGCATGCTGGACATCGCGCCGGCCAGGATCATGCATGCACGCGCGCCCACCTGGGCGCGCATCGGCGTGCTGCTGGCCTGCACGCTGCTCCTGTTCGCCGCGCTGGGCCAGTTGATGGACGCGGGCGCGCGCGCCGACGGGCCCGGCGTGCAGCGTTTCGACAGCGCGCTGCCGCTGGCCGCGAAGGATGGCGGATCCGGGCCGCAGCCGATCCGCGTGCGCGGCTACTGCCACGCGCGCGGCGAGTGCGAACGGCGCTTCCGCATCGCGTTCCGCAACGATGCGGTCGCCGCTCCCGGCGCGGCCGGCCTGAGTGCGCTGTACATCCCGCAGTACACCGGCCAGCTGCGGGTGACGCTCAACGGCGTGCCGGTGGCCGACAGCACGCTGGGCCAGACCTCGCTCCGCCTGGGCCAGGGCGCGCCGCAGTTGGCGGTGCTGCCGCGGCGCCTGCTCCGGCCCGGCGCCAACGAGATCGGCGTCGTGCTGGGCGCACGCATGGGGGCCGCCGCCGTCGGCCCGGTCTACTTCGGGCCGGAGGCCGCGCTGCGCCCGCACTACGAAGTCGCGCAGTTCATGGTGGTCACGCTGCCGCGGCTGATGGACGGCGCGCTGCTCGCGATCGGCGCGATCATGCTGATGATCTGGTTCACGCGCCGCCACGACCGCCTGTACCTGATGTGCGCGGCGATCTCGCTGTGCTTCGCGCTCTCGTCGATGTCGCCGGTGATCGCGAGCGCATTCGGCATGGGCCTGCTGATGCCGGTGAACGTGCTGCGCTACCTCGGCACCTGCCTGGTGCTGCCGTTCACCTGGCACCTGGTCGGGCGCGTCCCGAAGGTGCGGACGCGCTGGTTCCTGCTGCCGCCGCTGCTGATGTTCCTGGCGTTCCACTACCTGCCCGTCGCGTGGTCGACGCTGCTGGTGCCGCTGCTGTTCGTCCCGGTCGCGCTGGTGCTGGCGGCGCTCGCCCTGCGCGAACTGTGGCGCGCGGGAACGCGCGGCGGCGACGGCGGCGCGCTGGTGCTGCTGGCGGCGATCGGCGCGGCGCTGGCCCTGGGCACGCGCGATCAGCTGGTGGTGACCGGCGTGCTCGACAAGGGCTACGTGCTGCTGGCGCGCTTCAACGGGCCGCTCCTGGCGATGATCCTGGGGGCGACGCTGCTGCGCCGCTTCGCGGCGGGCCTCTCGCTGCTCGAGGACTTCAACGCGCGCCTGCACCGCGACGTGGCCGCGGCGCGCGGGAAGCTGCAGGCGGCGTTCGAGCGCGAGCAGGCGCAGGCGCGCAAGGCCACGCTGGCGGGGGAGCGCATGCGCCTGATGGGCGACCTGCACGACGGCATCGCCGGCCAGCTGGTGTCGATCATCGCGCTCGCGGAACGCGCCGCCGGCGACGTGCCCCCGGACATCGTGCGCGCGTGCCACCGCGCGCTGACCGACCTGCGCCTGGTGGTCGATTCGATGGAGGACGTCGGCGACGACCTCGGGATGACGCTCGCCGCGTTCCGCGAGCGGCTGGAACCGCAGCTGCGCCGCTCCGGGCTGCGCCTCGACTGGCGCGTGCGCGACCTGCCGGACCTGCCCGGGCTGGCGCCGGCATCGACGCTCGCGATCTTCCGCGTGCTGCAGGAAGCCGCGAACAACGCGGCGCGCCATTCCGGCTCGCCCGTGCTCGAAGTCGCCTCCACGCCGTCGCCGCTGCCCGGGTACGGCGTGCGCCTGTCCGTCCGCGACCGCGGCCGCGGCGGCGCCGCCGCGCGCCGCGGGCACTACGGCATGGACAACATGCGCCGCCGCGCCGAAGCGCTGGGCGCGACCCTCGCCGTGGACAGCGGCGAGTACGGCACCTGCGTCACCCTGGACCTGCCGTCGCGCCTCAAAGGCTGATGAGCTTGCGCGAGATCGCTTCGAACACCGCTTCGCCGCGGCTGTTGACCTCGAGCTTGCGGTAGATGCTCTTGATGTAGTTGGGCACGGTATTGCGCGAAATCCCCAGCCCGTCGGCGATCTCGTGGTAGGTCATGCCCTTGGCGATGCCCCAGAGGATGTCGGTCTCGCGAGGGGTGAGGCCGAGGCCTTCGTCCGCGCATGCGCGCTCGGCGCCATCGGCCGCGGCCTGCGCGGGCGCCGGCTGCAGGCGGCGCAGGAGGTAGCGCGCGATGGCGGCGGACAGCGGCGACTCGCCGCGCAGCACCTGGTGCACGGTGGCGCCGATGTCTTCCGGCAGCGCGTCCTTCACGACGTAGCCGCTGGCGCCCGCGGCGATCGCGGCGACGACGCTGCGTTCGTCGCACAGCACGGAGATCACGAGGATCTCGATGGACGGATGGGCGGCGCGGACGTCGGCGGTCAGGGCGATGCCGCTGCCGTCGGGCAGTTCCAGGTCGGTCACCAGCACCCGCGGCGGGCATCGTTCGATCTGCTCGCGCGCGGCGGCGACCGTGCCCACCGCCACGACCTCGAACGCCGGCTCCGCGGCCAGCGCGCCCTCGAGGCGATCGCGCGTGGGCGCGTCGTCTTCGAGCAGCAGGATCCGCACGCGCTCCGTCATGCCGGCGCGATGCTCAGGCCCAGACGAGGCTGGCGAGGATGGTCGCGGCGACCCCGAAGCTGAGCAGCATGAAATAGCACA
>JBDZUW010000032.1:0-19276 GCA_040255375.1 Luteimonas sp.
GGCCCTCGATGTAGACCTGGCGGCCCTTGCGCAGGTACTCGCCGGCGATCTCGCCGAGCTTGCCGAACAGCTTGACGCGGTGCCACTCGGTCTTTTCCTGGGTGTTGCCGTCCCGGTCCTTGCGCACCGAGGTCGTCGCCAGGCTCAGCGTGGTGATCGCCATGCCGCCCTGCGTGTACTTCACGTCCGGGTCGTTGCCCAGGTTGCCGACCAGGATCACCTTGTTCACGCCACGCGCCATTTTGGGCATCCTTCTTCAGGTTCCGCCCGCAAGCGGGCCGGGGTGCATTCTGGCACAACCGGCCATCGGGCACCCGCGGGGATCGCCGCGCACGAACGTAGGAATTCGCCGCCGATCGGCGGTTTCCGCGGGCGCTTGCCTATAATCGCGGCTGCCCCGCAACGGACCCCGCATGGACACCGCCCCGCCCCGGCAACCGCCCGCCGACGCCGTGCCCGGCCTGGCCGCGATCCAGGCCCTCGCCGGCGCCGACATGGCCGCGGTCGACGCCCTGATCCGGCGCCGCCTCGCCTCCGACGTGGTCCTGGTGAACCAGGTCGCGGAGCACATCGTCGGCGCCGGCGGCAAGCGCCTGCGGCCGATGCTGCTGCTGCTCGCCGCCGCCGCGCTCGGCAAGCGCGGCGCGACGCCCGCCGACGGCGTCGGCGCGGATGCGCACCAGCTCGCCGCGGTGGTCGAGTTCATCCACACCTCCACCCTGCTCCACGACGACGTGGTGGACGAGTCCGACCTGCGCCGCGGCCGCAGCACCGCCAACGCCCTGTTCGGCAACGCCGCCAGCGTGCTGGTCGGCGACTTCCTGTATTCGCGCAGCTTCCAGATGATGGTCGAGCTCGACCGGATGGAGGTGATGCGCGTGCTCGCCGACACCACCAACCGCATCGCCGAGGGCGAGGTGCTGCAGCTGCTGCACGTGCGCAACCCCGACACCGACGAGGCCGCCTACCTGCGCGTGATCGAGCGCAAGACGGCGGTGCTGTTCGCGGCCGCGACGCGGCTGGGCGCGCTGCTCGCCGGCGCCGATGCCGCGACCTGCGATGCGCTGCACGACTACGGTCTCGCGCTCGGCCACGCCTTCCAGATCGCGGACGACGTGCTCGACTACGCCGCCGACGAAGCCGCACTGGGCAAGCACCTCGGCGACGACCTCGCGGAAGGCAAGGCGACGCTGCCGCTGATCCACGCGATGGCGCGATCCGACGCGGCCACCCGCGCCCTGCTGCGCCGGGCGCTGGAAGAAGGGGATACGGAGGCGATGCCGGAGGTGCAGGCGGCGATCGCGGCGGCCGGCAGCCTCGCCTACAGCCTGGAACGCGCGCGCGATTACGCGCGCGCCGCAGAGCGCGCGCTCGGCCGGCTCGCGCCGCACGCCGCGGTCGCGGCGCTGCGCGGCCTGGCCCGTTACGCCGTCGACCGCGACCGCTGAGGCGTCGCCCGCCGCGCCGCGGCGGATGCGGCCCGGCGCAGTCAGCGCGCGGCGAAACGCTCCGCCAGGAAGCCGCGCATCATCCGCTCCGCGCGCGCCGCGGACAGCGGGTTGTACACGCAACCCGGCGGGCTGTTCGCGTCCGGCAACGCGAAGCAGTGCACGGTGTGGCTGAAGTTGACGAACTGCCAGTCGGCGCCGGCCTCGTTCATTTCCTTCTCGAAGCCGGCGATGTCGCCGGCGGTGCCGCGATCGTCGGCGCCGTTGAGCACCAGCAGGCTCGCCTTCACCGCGCCCTTCTTCGCCGGCGCGCTGGTGCCCAGTCCGCCGTGGAAGGTGACGACGGCGGCGAGGTCGGCGCCGCTGCGTGCGAGCTCCAGCACGGTCGTACCGCCGAAGCAGTAACCGATCGCGGCGAGCTTCGCCGGGTCGAGCGGCGCATGCGCGGCGTTGGCGCGCAGCACCTGCAGCGCCTTCGCGACGCGCGCGCGCCATTCCGCCGGATCCTTGCCCAGTGCACCGACGATTGCGCTCGCGGCCTTGTTGTCCTTCGGCCGCACGCCCTTGCCGTAGACGTCCGCGAGCAGCACCACGTAGTCCTTGCCGGCGATGTGCTTCGCCTGGGCCACGGCCGAATCGGTGACGCCCCACCAGTCGGGCACCATCACCAGGCCCGGCCGTTTGCCGCCGGCATCGTCGTAGACGAGCACGCCGGAGAAGCTCCGGTCGCCGACCTTCCACTCCACGGGCTTCGCCTGCATCTCCGCGAACGCGGGCAGCGCGCACGCGGCGAGGACGGCGGCGGCCGCCAGCTGCTTCATCGAAACGTTCATGGCATCGCTCCGGCGGTGGGGAAGCCGCGAGCGTAGCGCAGGACGCGGCGCGGCGGCGTCAGGCGATGCCGAGGCCGGGGATCGCCGAGATCGCGTCGGGGTCGAAGCCGGCGAGCCGGGCGAAATGGCGGCCGCGCTCGGTGTAGTCGCGGTACGCGCCGAAGCTGGGGGCGCCCGGCGAGAGCAGCACCACGCCACCCGGCGGAAGGGCGGCGCGCGCGAGGCGCACTGCGTCCTCGAGGTCGCGCGCCGCGTGCAGGACGAAGCCGCGCGCGGCCGCGACGGGCGCCAGCAGGTCGTGGATGCGCGGCCCGTTCTGGCCCATGGTGACGATCGTCGCCGGGGCGCCATCGCGCATCGCTTCGGCGAAGCCGCGCCAGTCCAGGCCGCGGTCGTGGCCGCCGGCGAGCAGCGCCACCGGCCTGCCGCGGAACATCGCCAGCGCCGCGAGCGAGGCATGCGGCGTGGTGCTGATCGAGTCGTTCACCCACTCCAGGCCGTCATGCATACCCAGCGATTGCAGGCGATGCGGCAGCGGCCGGAAGCTGGCGGCATGCGCGGCCAGCGGCACGGCGTCGAGCCCCAGCGCCTCGATCGCCGCCAGCGCCGCGCAGAGGTTGATGCGGTTGTGCCGCCCGGGCAACGGCAGCGCCGCGGTGTCCATCACGAACGCGTCGCCGCGATGCAGGGCGTCGCCGCGCAGGTGCCAGCCGTCCTCGCGGTCGAACCAGCGCACCTCGCTGCCGGGGAGCTCCAGCGCGGCGAGGACCGGGTCGCGCGCGTTCAGCACCGCGATGCGCGGCTTCGCCGCGGTGAACAGCCTGAGCTTGTCGGCGACATAGCGCTCGTGCGAACCGTGCCAGTCGAGGTGCTCCGGAAAGACGTTGAGGCCCACCGCGACCTCGGGTCCTGCGCCCGATGCGGCCACGTCGCCGGTCTGGTAGCTCGACAGCTCGATCGCCCAGCAATCGGGTTCCGCGTCGAGCAGCTCGAGCAGCGGCATGCCGATGTTGCCGGCGAGCGCGGCGCGGTGGCCGGCGGCGCGCAGCAGGTGCGCGAGCAGCGCGGTGGTGGTGCTCTTGCCCTTGGTGCCGGTGACGCAGGCCGACCCGCGGACCACCCCGTCCGCGCCGGCGCGCTCGCCGAACCACAGCGCGGTCCCGCCGACGAAGCGCGTACCCCGCGCCGCGGCGGCGACCGCCTCCGGCCTGTAGGGGCTGATCCCGGGCGACTTCACCACCACGTCGTACGCGGCGAGGCGTTCCGCGCTTGCCTCCGGCTCGATCGCCAGCGACGCATCCAGCGCGCGCGCTTCGGCCGCTTCGGCCTCGTTGCAGAACAGGGCGAGCGGACCGACGCCGCGGTCGCGCAGCGCGCGCCAGGCGGCGCGTCCTTCGCGGCCCCAGCCCCAGAGCGCGAGGCGGCGCCCCTCAAGCGCCGAGATGCGCACGCAGCGTCTCCCACAGCACGGGCGGCACGCGGTGCCCGCCTTCCGGCTCGAGCAACGGCGCGATCGCGAGTTCGCCCGCGTCGAGCTGCGGCAGGATCTCGCGCGCGAAGCGGCGCACCAGCGCGTCCTCGCGCCACTCCGGCCGCTGCGCCAGCGCCGCCATCGCCGCGCGCGACTCGCGGCCCTCGCCCACGCACTCGAACGGCTTGTGGTCCTGGTATTCGAGCAGCGCGTCGTAGCCGGCCGCCTGTTCCGGATCGTCGAGCAGGTTGCGGCCGAGGATGCCGACCAGCCGCGGTTTCGACATGAACGGCGCCAGCGCCAGGAACACGAAATGGCACTTCGGGCACTGCCCGCACCAGCGGTTGACCGGGCGCTCGCCGAGGATGTGGAAGTTGCGGTTGCAGCTGGAGAAGTGCGCGTCGTAACGGTCGGTGCGCGCGAACAGGCGCGCGACCGCGAGTTCCGACAGCGGCCGCAGCAGCGAGTAGTAGTGCAGGCCGCTGGCGACGCTGCCCTCGACGTACTCGCCGAACAGCCGCTCGAATTCCCAGCCCTTCGACCACTGGTGGTTGACCTCGCCCGTGCCCGGGATCATCGAGCCGTAGCTGGCCGAGCGCTCGTTCGAGAACACCACCTGGCCGGCGCCGTGCAGCGCCGCCGCGAGCACCAGGATCGCCGAGTTCACCGCCGTCACCGGGATATGGCCGTTCCAGGCGCCCTGGCGGTTGAATTCGAACAGCTGCGGCGCGAGCTGGCGGCCGATGTTGAGCGTCGGCAGGCCGGTGCGCGCGGCGCACGCGGCGATCAGCTGCGAGCCGCCGATCCAGCACACGGTCTGGTCGATGCCGGCGGCGCGCAGCGCTTCGATCGTCACCAGCGAATCCTTGCCGCCGCCGATCGCGACGAAGGCGCGGTGCGGATCCAGCGACGCGTCGGCGGCGGGCGCCGGCGGCCGCCCCGTCGACGGGAAGCGGATGCGGCCATCGAGGTCGATGCCGTTGCGGTACGCGAACTCGCCCAGGCCGTTGCGGTAGACCGCCTGCAGCAGCGCCGCGAGCGCCGCGTCCGGCGCCTCGCCCTCGACCACGATTTCCGGCGGCACGGCGGCCTTGTAGTAGCTCACGCCCGCGACGAGGTGCAGCAGGCGCAGCGCGCGCGCGACCGCTTCGGCGCGGCCGGCATCCAGCGCGAACGGCGCCCCCGGGATCGTGACGGTTTCCACCAGCTCCGGGCCGTCGTCGAAGGCATAGGCGAGCGTCGCGACGCCGCTCGCGGGATCGAAGCGGTGGCGCACGAAGCGGAACGCGCGGATCGCGTCGCGCTCGAATTTCCAGCCGTTGCCGGCCTGCTTGTCAGTCATCGATCACGTCCTCTGCCGGCAGGGCCCGCAGGTTGTAGGTATTGGCCATCGCCATGCCGTAGGCGCCTGCGTCGGCCGCCAGCAGCACGTCGCCGGGCGCGGTCGCCGCCGGCAGGTGCCGGCCGCGGCCGAGTACGTCGCCGGTCTCGCACACGGGCCCGACGACATCGAAGGTGGCCTCGGCGGCATCGCCGTGGCGGGAAAGGTTGGCGATGTGGTGGTAGGCATCGTAGAGCGCCGGGCGCAGCAGCGCGTTCATGCCGGCATCGCAGCCGACGCGCAGCACGCCGTCCTTGGCCACGACCTGGGTCGCCGTCAGCAGCAGCACGCCGGCCTCCGCGACGAGGTAGCGGCCCGGCTCCACCGCGAGCGCGAACTGCGGGTACGCCGCCTTGATCGTCGCGAGGTCGGCCGCCCACGCGTCCAGGTCGAACGGCTCCGCATCCGGCAGGTAGGGCGCAGGCAGTCCGCCGCCGATGTCGATGCTGGCGATGGTGCCGATGTGCTCGGCCAGGCCCGCGAGTTCGGCGTAGGCCTCGCGCCAGTGCGTCGCCGATTCGATGCCGCTGCCCAGGTGCGCGTGCAGGCCCGACACCGTCGCGCCGAGGCCGTTGGCCGCCTCGAGGAATTCGCCGAGCCGCGCGAGCGGGAGCCCGAACTTCGCCTCGCTGCCTCCGGTGCGCACCTTGCGGTGGTGGCCCTCGCCGCGGCCGAGGTCCAGGCGCAGCCAGAGCTCGCGTCCACGGAACAGTTCCGGCCAGCGCCGCAGCAGCTCGACGCTGTCCACGGTGACGGTGGCGCCGCGCGCGAACGCGGCCTCGTAGTCGGCGCGCGGCGCGAAGCTCGGGGTGAACAGCACGTTGCGCGCGGCGACGCCCGGCACCGCCTCGAAGACGCGGTCGAGCTCGCCGCGCGACACGCACTCGAAGCCGAAGCCTTCGGCCGCCAGCGCGCGCAGGATCCCGGGATGCGGGTTCGCCTTCAGCGCGTAGAAGCGGCGGTCGACCGCCGGGACCGCGCGCAGCGCCCGCGCGCGTTCGCGCACCACGGCCAGGTCGTATGCGTAGCGCGGCGTGCCGCGCTCGGCGAGGCGCAGCAGCGCGTCGCGGCGCGCCAGCCACCACGGTGCCGGCCGTTCGCGCCGGCCGTGGGCGATCTCGTGCCAGGTGGGGCCGAACACGCCGGAATCGCCCGTGGGCATCGCGCCGCTTCGCACCAGCTCCGCATGCAGTTCCGGCAGCAGCCCGTCGGCGTCGGCCTCGTCGATGACGAAGGTGAGGTTGAGGTCGTTCGAGGACTGCGACACCAGGTGCACGCGCTCGCGCCCGAACGTCGCCCAGATGTCGGAGAGGCGGTGCAGCAGCGAGCGCATGCCGCGCCCGACCAGGGTGATGGCGGCGCAGGGCACGATCACCTTCACCCGGCAGATCTCGGCGAGGTCCGCGCTCAGCGCCTCGAGCACGTTGCCGTTGACGAGGTTGTCGCTCGGATCCAGCGACACCGTGACGTTGGTCTCCGACGAGCCGATCAGGTCCACCGACAGTCCGTGGCGCTTGAAGCGCTCGAACACGTCGGCGAGGAAGCCGACCTGCTGCCACATGCCGATCGATTCCATGGACACCAGCACGATGCCGTTGCGCCGGCTGATCGCCTTGACGCCCGGCACCGTCGCCGCGGACGCGTCGATGCGCGTGCCCGGCAGGTGCGGCCGCGACGTGTCCAGGATCGCCATCGGCACGCGCGCGTCGCGGCACGGGCCGATCGAACGCGGATGCAGCACCTTCGCGCCGGTGGTCGCGATCTCCTGCGCCTCGGCGTAGTCGAGGCGGGCGAGCAGGCGCGCCTCCGGCACCTCGCGCGGGTTCGCGCTGAACATGCCCGGCACGTCGGTCCAGATCTCGACCTGCTGCGCGCCGAGCAGCGCACCGAAGCAGGCGGCGGAGGTGTCGGAGCCGCCGCGCCCGAGGATCGCGGTGGCACCGTCGCCGTGGCGGGCGATGAAGCCCTGGGTCAGCAGCATGCGCGCCGGCTGCTGCGCGGCGAAGCGCGCGCGCCAGGCGTCGTCGGCGAGGTGCCGGCACGTCGCCGACAGGCGCAGCGACCATGCGTTCTGGTTCGGCAGTGCGACCGCTTCGAGCCAGTCGCGCGCGTCGCACCAGCCGAAGTCCAGGCCCTGGGCGCGCAGGTAGGCGGCGCCGAGCGTGGACGACAGCAGTTCGCCCTGCGCGAGCACTTCGGCCTGCCAGTCGAGCGCGCGCGCCGCCGCGCGCGGATCTTCCGCCAGCGCCTGCAGGGCGGCGAGCCGCGGGCCGAGCACCGCGTCCGCGTCGAGCCCGAGCTCGCCGGCGAAGGCGCGGTGGCGCGCGGCGATCGCGCCGGCGCGTCCGGCGATGTCGTCGCCGCCGCAGATCGCCTGCAGCTCGTTGGTCGTTCCCGACAGCGCCGACACCACCACCAGGATGCGCGCGCCGCTGCGCTCGGCGCGCTCGCGCGCGATCCTGCCGATCGTGTCCCAGCGTTCGCGGCGCGACACGGAGGTGCCGCCGAACTTGAGGACGATCCAGCGATCGGCTGCGGTCATCGCGATGCGTGCACGAGGAGGAGACGGGAAACCCGTAGAATCCGCCGCTTGCCTGCGACGCCGGGCACCGCATTCTGTACGACGGAACCCCCGAACGCCATGCCCGCGCGACGCTACTTCCAGCTCGACGTCTTCGCCGACCGGCCTGGCGCCGGCAACCCGCTCGCGGTGGTCCTCGACGCCGAAGGCCTCGGCGACGACGAGATGCAGGCCATCGCCCGCTGGACGCGGCTGCCGGAAACCACCTTCGTGCTGCCGCCCGCCGCGCCCGGCGCGAGCTACCGGCTGCGCATCTTCAGCCCGCGCCGCGAGGTGCCGTTCGCCGGCCATCCGAGCGTGGGCACCGCGCACGTCGTGCTCGACGCGGGCCTGGCGACGCCGGGGGCCGACGGCCTGCTCGTGCAGGAAGGCGTGGCGGGCCTGCTGCCGCTGCGCGTCCGCGGCACGGGGCGCGAACGCACCGTCGCCGTGCGCACGCCGCGCGCCGGCGTGGTCGAGGTCGCGGCGCGGGGCGATGCCAGGCTGGCGGCCGCCCTGCCCGGCCTCGCGGCGGGCGCGCTGCCGCCCGCGCTGATGGAAGGCGGGCGCCGCTGGTGGCTCTACGAAGCCGCGGACGAAACCGCGCTGCGCGCCGCCACGCCAGACTGGGACGCGGTGGAACGCCTGGCCGAATCCACCGGAAGCATGGGTGTGTGCGCCTTCGCGCGCAGCGCCGACCCGGTGTACTACCTGGCGGTGCGCGCCTTCGTCGGCGCGCCGGCCCGGTTCGAGGACGCCGCCTCCGGCGCGGCGAACGCGACGCTGGCGGCGTGGCTCGCCGAACGCGGCGCGCTGCCGGGCGACGGCGGCTTCTACCGCGTCAGCCAGGGCCGGGAAGTCGGCCACGACGCGATCATCGAACTCGACGTGGATGCGGCCGGCGAAGTGTGGTCGGGAGGCCGCTGCCGCACGGTCGTGCGCGGCGAACTCGACTGGGACGCGGACGGCGCCGCGCGCCGCTGAAGACGGGGAGCCCGGCCGCGCTTCAACGCGGCCAGGACTTCCCCGGGGTTCACTCGGGGTGCACGTCCACGCGGACGCGGATGCGGTCGCCCGGGTCGTAGCCGGTACGCGCCACGTAGGTGCGGCCGCCGTATTCGTAGGTGACGTCGTACAGGCCGCGGCCCGAAGCCGGATACGAGGACGGATACGACGGATACGGCTGGCGCGAATCCACCGGATCGCACACGGTCACGGTGCCCGCGCCGTCGTCGCGGTGCGCGTTGTCGTAGACCTGGCGGCCGGCGACGCCGCCCACGGCCGAGCCGATCGCCGCGGTCGCGTAGCGCGCCGAGCCGCCGCCGACCTGGCTGCCGACGACCGCGCCGATCACGGTGCCGAGCACGCCGGCCATGGTGCGGCCGCCTTCGGTGCCGCGGCTGCGCGGCGCGTCGCCGTAATAGTCGCCGTTGCCGTAGTAGCGGCCATCGGGGCCGTAGTAGTCGCCGGCATAGGTGTCGCGCCGCGTGGTGCAGCGCTGCGACGACGCGGGGTAGCCGCTCGCGCCGACCACCGGGACCACCCGGACCACGCGGGCATAGTCGTAGTACCCGCCGGTGGTGACGGCGCCGCCATCGACGACGGGCGCCCCATACGGCGCGCCGTAGGCCTGTGCGGAAGCGGCGCCGCTGGCGGCGAGCGCCACGGCGAGGAACGGAACGGCAAGGATCGGGTTCGCGGCTTTCATGTCGGGCTCCGGCGCCAGGGGCGACGCTCGCAGGCATCGTCGGGGCGCCGCGGTGAAACCACCCTGAATCCGGCCGGATCGACCCCGGCGGCGTTCAGGCCCGCCCCTGCCGGTCAGGCGTCCGCCAGCTTCGCCTCCACGCTGATCGGCACCGCGCTGAGGGCGCGCGACACCGGGCAATGCTTGCCCGCGTCGTCCGCGGCGGCGCGGAAGCCCGCGGCATCGAGACCCGGCACGCGGCCGGTCACCTTGAGCCGGATCGCGGACAGCGACGGCCCGCCTTCCATCGACAGGTCCACCTCGGCGCGCGTGTCCAGCGCCTCCGCGGGATGGCCCTGCTCCGCCAGCTTCGCCGACAGCGCCATGGTGAAGCAGCCGGCATGCGCGGCGGCGATGAGCTCCTCCGGGTTCACGCCCTTGCGGTCGCCGAAGCGCGAGGCGAAGCCGTAGGCGGTGTCGGCCATGAGGCCGCTTTCCGGGGTGGACAACCGGCCGGCGCCGGATTTGAGGTCGCCTTCCCAGTGCGCGGTGGCGTAGCGCGAAATGCCCATGTCTCTTGCTCCTTGCGGGGAAACGACAGCCTACGCCGCCCGGCGTGGCCGCCGCGTCGGCGCGCTTGACCCCCGCCCGCCGCTGCGGGAGGCTAGTTTTCCCGTGGGACTGGGAGTCGCGTTCATGGCGTATCCGACCGCGCAGCTTCGTACCGAGGACATCCGCAACGTGGCCCTCGCAGGCCACCCCGGCGCCGGCAAGACCCTGTTGTTCGAAGCCCTGCTGCATGCCGGCGGCGCGATCCAGGCGGCAGGCAGCATCGAGCGCGGGACCACGGTCTCCGACTTCGACCCGATGGAAAAGGCGCGCGGCCATTCGCTCGATGCGGCGATCGCCGGCATCGACCACGGCGGCATCCACGTGAATCTCGTCGACACGCCCGGATATCCGGATTTCCGCGGCCCCGCGCTGTCGGCGCTCGCGGCGGTCGAAACGGTCGCGATCGTGGTGGATGCCGTTGCGGGCATCGGCCACGGCACGCGCCGGATGATGGAATACGCGGCGGCGCGCGGGCTGTGCCGCGCGATCGTCGTCAACCGCATCGACCACGAAGGCGTCGACGCGGCCGCCCTGCTGGAATCGCTGCGCGCGACCTTCGGCGCCGAAGTGCTGCCGCTGAACCTGCCCGCCGGCGGCGGCAGCCGCGTGGTGGACTGCTTCGGGCCCGGCGCGGCCGGCTCCGCGGAACCCACGGATGTGGGCACCGCCGGCGAATGGCACCAGCGCATCATCGACCAGGTGGTCGAGGTCAACGAGACGGTCATGGACCATTACCTCGACCTCGGCGAGGGCGGCCTGTCCGGCGCCGAACTGCACGACGCGTTCGAGCAGTGCCTGCGCGAAGGCCACCTGGTGCCGGTGTGCTTCGCGTCGGCACGCACGGGCGTGGGCGTGGGGGAACTGCTGGACATTGCCGAGCGCCTGTTCCCGCATCCGGGCGAAGCCAATCCGCCGCCCTTCGTCAAGGGCACGGGCGATGCCGCCGAGCCGGTGGTCGCGACGCCCGACCCGGACGCGCACGTCATCGCCCACGTGTTCAAGATCGGCAACGACCCCTTCGTCGGCAAGATGGGCGTGTTCCGCGTGCACCAGGGCACGGTGCGGCGCGACTCGCAGCTGTTCGTCGGCGACGGGCGCAAGGCGTTCAGGGTCGCGCACCTCTTCAAGCTGCGCGGCAAGGAGCACATCGAGGTGCAGGAGGCGATCCCCGGCGACATCGCCGCCGTCGCCAAGGTCGAGGACCTGCACTACGACGCGGTCCTGCACGACAGCCACGCCGAGGACCACCTGCACCTGGCGCCGATGGCGTTCCCGCGGCCGATGTTCGGCCTCGCCGTGGAGGCGTCGAGCAAGGGCCAGGAGCAGAAGCTCTCCACCGCCCTGCACAAGCTCGCCGAGGAGGATCCCGCGTTCGCCGTGGAGCACAACGCCGAGCTCAACGAGACCGTGCTGCGCGGCCTGTCCGACCTGCACCTGCGGGTGATGCTCGACCGGCTGAAGGACCGCTACGGCGTGGAGGTGAAGACGCGGCCGCCGCGCATCGCCTATCGCGAAACCATCGGCGGCAAGGCCGAGGGCCACCATCGCCACAAGAAGCAGACCGGCGGCGCGGGCCAGTTCGGCGAGGTGTTCCTGCGCATCGAGCCGCTGCCGCGCGGCGCCGGCTTCGAGTTCGCCGACGAGGTCAAGGGCGGCACCATCCCGGGGCAGTTCATCCCCGCCGTCGAGAAGGGCGTGCGCCAGGCGCTGGCGAGCGGCGCGGTCGCCGGCTACCCGATGCAGGACCTGCGGGTGGTCGTCTACGACGGCAAGTACCACAGCGTCGACAGCAAGGAGGTCGCGTTCGTCGCCGCGGGCCGGAAGGCGTTCCTGGACGCGGTCGCCAAGGCCAGGCCGCAGGTGCTCGAGCCGATCGTCGACCTGGAAGTCGCCGCGCCGGAGCAGCACATGGGCGACATCAGCGGCGGCCTCGCGGCCAAGCGCGCGCGCATCAGCGGCACGGATTCCGCGCGTGGCGGCGAGATCGTGGTCAGGGCGCAGGTGCCGCTGTCGGAGCTGGAAGGCTACGCCGCCGAGCTCAAGTCGGTGACCGCCGGCCGCGGCAGATACTCCTTGGATTTCAGCCACTACGAGCCGGTTCCTGCACAGGTGCAGCAGAAGCTGGTCGAGGCGTACAAGCCGCGCCACGAGGACGAATGACGTCGCCGGCGGCGGCTTGGCCGCCGCCGCGCCCGGAATACGTCCGCGAAAAAACCCGCAAAAAAAGCGCTGCGAGGACTTGGCGCCGGCTCGGACTTGCCCTACATTCCGCTTGCCGAGGGGAATCCAGGCACCGATTTCAGAATCATTCCCAATCAACCTCACGCGACACACAGGACAACACATGGCGAAGAAGAAGGCGACAAAGAAGGCCGCTCCGAAGAAGGCCGCTGCCAAGCCGGCCGCGATCAAGCCGATCAAGGAGGCCTTGGGCAAGAGCGGCCTGGTCTCGCACATCTCCGAGCAGACCGGCGTCGCCTCGCGCGACGTGCGCGCGGTGCTCGCCTCGCTGGAAGGCGCGGTCCACGGCTCCATCAGCAAGAAGGGCGCGGGTACGTTCACGCTGCCGGGCCTGCTGAAGATCACCGCCGTCAACGTGCCGGCCAAGCCGAAGCGCAAGGGCATCAACCCGTTCACCAAGGAAGAGCAGTGGTTCGCCGCCAAGCCCGCCTCGGTGAAGGTCAAGGTGCGCCCGCTGAAGAAGCTCAAGGACGCCGCCGCCTGATCGCGACGCTTTCCGCCTGACCGCCTCCCCGGTTTCGCCGGACGCGGTCGAAGGAGGCCGGAATCCCCAGCGGATTCCGGCCTTTCTTTTTTGCGTCGGCGCGCGCCTTGGCGGCGCCGTCGCACGCGCGCTGCTATCGTTGCCGCGCCCATCCCCGGAGACCCCGCCTTGGACCGTCCGCTCGCGTTCGCCGCCGTCCTCGCCGCCTGCTGCGCACTGCTCGCCGCCTGCGGGCCGGGCGATCGCGATGCCGCCACCACCCGCCCCGGCGGCGAGGCGGAAGCGCCGCTGCCGAAGCCCGAGGCCGGCACCGGCCCGGTGACCGGCATGCCCGATGCGCCGGGTCCTGGCCATGTCGGCGCACCGGTGGCGGAAACCGACGCGACCCTGCCGCCGGGCGATGGCAGCGATGCCGAAGCGGTGATGCCGCCCGACGGCACCTTGCCCGCGCCGCCGGAAGGGGCGGCGCCGGCGCAAGCGCAGCCGCAGTCCCAGGCACCCGGCGAACCCACGGCGGCGGAGGCGGCGGCGGTCGTGCAGGCGTATTACGCGGCGATCGCCGCACGGCAATACCCGCGCGCCTATGCGCTGTGGTCGGGCGGCGGACAGGCCAGCGGCCAGAGCGCGCAGCAGTTCGCCGGCGGCTTCGCGGATACCGCGTCGGTGTCGGTGGAGGTCGGCGCGCCGGGCCGCGTGGATGCGGCTGCCGGCTCGCGCTACGTCGAAATCCCGGTCTCGGTCGTCGCCACGCGCCGCGACGGCAGCGTCCACCGCTACGCCGGCGCCTACACGCTGCGGCGCGCCGTCGTCGACGGCGCGACCGACGAGCAGCGCGCGTGGCGCATCGCGTCGGCCGACCTGCGCGAAGTGCAGCCCTGACCGCGCGCGGCGGCGCGCGCCGCTACAGCTCGAAGCGGTAGCTGAGCTTGACCAGCAGCATCTCGTTGTCGCGCAGCGAGAACGCGTCGCGCAGCTGGCCGGCCTCGCCGCGCGAGAACTCGTCGTACATGTAGCCGCCGCGCCCGTACACGACGTACAGGTCGGAGAGCGGCGCCAGCTCGTAGCGGTAGCGCACCTGGAAGCCCAGGTTGCGCAGGCTGAAGTCGTCCACCGGCTCGTCGACCGCCACCGGGGTGCCGCCGGGCGCGGCGCGCCATGCCTGCGTGAGCTTCGCGTCCATCCCGAGCGCCTGCAGCTTGACCCGCAGTTCCTGGCGGTCGCCGATCGTCCAGTTCACGCCGGCGTCGATCTCCAGCCCGCGCTCGGCGAAGGTGCCGAACAGGTTGTCGTGCTGCCAGACCATCCAGTTCGGCGAGCTCTCGGCGTAGCCGGTCACGAACACGTTGAACGCGTCGCTGATGAAGTACGTCGGCCGGACCTGCGCGTTCCAGGCGATGTTGCGGTGGTTGGGGCCGATGCCGCCGTTGTTGACGCCGATGTTGGCGTACAGCTCCCAGTCGCCCTTGCGCGCCATGTTGCGCTCGTAGAACGCGTTGAAGTTCGGCGGCGTGCGCAGGATGCCGTTGCCGCGCAGCAGGCGGTCGGAGTAGCCGGCGGCGTTGATGTTCACCTGCGCGTACTCGTTGCCGCCGTCGCGCAGCGTGCTCTGCAGCATCGTGCGGAACTGGCGCTGCAGCGGCAGGCCACGGTCGTTGTCGTTGCCGCTGACGCGCCAGCGCCACTCGCGCGAGGCGTACTTCGAGCCCTCCGGCAGGCCGGTGAAGCGGCGCGACACCTGCCAGTGCGCGTAGTTGAGGTTCGGCCGCGACAGGTAGCCGAAGTCGTTGATCTCCAGGTCGGCGCCGAAGTGCATGAACAGCCACTGCGAGCGCCAGCCGTTGTCGAAGTTGTAGTCGGCCCAGACCGTGGCGCCGCTGCCGCGGGTGGTCGTGCCGGCCTGGTCGATCTCGCTGGCGATGAGGCGGGTCTGGATGTTCCAGCGGTCGGTCGGCCGCCAGTTGTGGTCGACGCCGTACACGGTCGCGTCG
Organism: Luteimonas sp.; assembly: GCA_040255375.1. GTDB lineage: Bacteria > Pseudomonadota > Gammaproteobacteria > Xanthomonadales > Xanthomonadaceae > Cognatiluteimonas. The sequence goes on from JBDZUW010000032.1 coordinate 14,706, forward strand.
CGGTCCAGCCAGGGATGTTCGACCCGGGTGACCATCATGCCGACGTTCTGCCGCTCGTAGTCGCGCACGACGCGCAGCGCGCGGAACGAGCGCCCGGCGGCGTCGGCTTCCTCCGCGGCGAACAGGCCGTACTTGTAGGCGCCGAGGCTGCCGTTGAGCTTCAGCGCCGCGGTGATGTCGCCCGCGCCGCTGCCGTCGTCCGCCGGCCCGCCGACGCGCCGCGTGTACAGCAGCTGGCTGTTGTCGGACGGCGTTCCGAACTCGAAGATGCCCTGGTTCTCGGTGAAGAACGGGCGCTTGTCGCTGAAGAAGGTCTCGTTGGCGTCGAAGTTCACCACCAGGTCGTCGCTCTCGACCTGGCCGAAGTCCGGATTGATCGTCGCCGTCAGCTGGGTCTGGCCGTTCGGCTTCCAGAAGATGTCGGCGCCGCCGTCCTGGCGGCTCGCGCCCGCGACGTTGTCGTAGGTGCCGACGACGTACGGCGTGATCGCGAGCAGCGACTGGCTGTAGACCGGCACCGTCACCTTCTCGAAGTCGGACATGAAGCGCGACAGCGTGAAGCTCGCCGCCGGCCACGCGACCCGCTCGCCGGTGGAGCCGACGACGCGGTCGAGGTAGATGCCCATCGTGCGCTTGCCGTCGACGCCCTTGCGCATCGGCGCGATGTACCAGGGGATCAGCATCTCGGCCGACCAGGTGTCGCCGTCCTCGCTGACCGCGTGCTGCCAGTTGCCGTCCCAGTCCTTGCTGAACTGGTTTTCGTTGGCGATGGTCGCGTCGACGATGCCGTCGGTGATCGAGATCGTGAAGTTGTAGGCGCTGCGGCCGTCGCCGTCGAAGTCCACCATCAGGTTGACGCGGTCGACCTGCGCGTCCTCGTCGCGCTGGGTGCGGCGGTAGGTGCGCGGCACGCCGGCCGGCTGCGCGTTGCGGAAGCCGATCGCCAGGCCCTCGGGCGTGGCGAGGATCCAGGCTTCGGTCGGGTACGGCGACGGCGCGCGCGTGAGCGGATCGACCACGCGGAAGTCGGTGACGTGCTGGGCGCCCTGCCATTCGGCGGGGTCGATGCGCCCGTCGATGTCGACCGCCGCCCAGGCGGGCGTGGCGAGGAGCGACAGGAGGGCGACGGCGATCAGGCGGCTGCGCATGCTGGGAAGGTTCGCGTGGGATGGGGGGATGATCGGGTGCCGCATGCACGGCGGCGACTGGCATAGGTCATTGCAACCCTCAACGGGCGGGCGGCATCGCGCCGGCAGGGGGTCAGGATTTCGGCCCGGCGGGCGGCACGCCCATGCCGGGCGGCGGCGCGACTTCGTTGCGGCGCAACCACATCCGTCCGGCCGCCAGGTCGAGGGTGACGATCCAGTCCTTGAGGAACGGCATGCCCAGGTTGCCGTCGATGTTCATGTCGGGCGTGAACGCGAGCCCTTCGGCCACGATGCCCTCCGCCACCGGGATCCGGACCGGCTGCGGGCCCTTCGCTGCGGGATCCAGGCCGAAGACCGCCGCGTAGGGCTTCGACACCAGCAACGTACCGCCGTTGCCGCTGTCGAGCTCGAAGCGCATCGTGCCCTGCGCGGTAGGCACTTCCACATTCACCGCGAGCGCCAGCCCCTGCACTTCCCGCGCCAGGCGGACCGGCAGTTCGCGCGCCCCGGCAATGCGGCGCGCGGCGCTCGCCGGCGACTCGACGTACAGGTGCCCGCCGGCGAAATCCAGGGTGATGGTGCGCCCGGCGAACACATCGAGCGCGAGCAGGCCCTCGATCGGCGCCGCGTCCTTCGCCAGCAGCGGCGCGACCTGCATCACGCCGGCGACCGGCGCCACGAGCGGCTCGCCGTCGGCCTCGAAGCGGAAGCCGTCGCAACGCGCCATGTCGAGCCGAGTGCCGGTCATCGTGAAGCCGCCGAGGTTGCCCCACGGCGTGCAGCCACCGGCTGCGGCGAATTCGGGCGAGACCACCGTGTGCCCGGCGGCGGTGTCGAAAGCCATCAGGCCGCTGCTGCCGTTGGCGGAGACGCGCACGGCGACGCTGCGGCGATAGGGCTCCAGGCGCAGCACGGCAAGCGGTGCGGCGTCGGGTGCGGGCGCGGAATCGGAGGCCGGCGCGGCGTCGGCGGCGCCGAGGGCGTCCGCAGGCAACGCAACGGCGAGGGCGGCGAGCAGCGGCAGTTGGCGAAGGATGCGCATGGGCGGGCTCCGGGAACGGGCGCGCCATCCTCGGCGGCGCCGTTGGCGCCGCCTACTGCCGTCGGTCATTGCAACCCTTCGGCCTGCCGCGACATCACGCGGCAGGCGCGGCTCAGCGCTTTGGCGAGAGCATCGTCCCGCGGCACTTCTTCGAGCCGCAGTGGCAGGCCCAGATCTTCTTCAGGCGCGCGGTGTGCGGCTCGTCGAGGACGATGCCGTAGTCGTAGGTGAGCTCCTCGCCGGGCTTGATGGCGCGCTTCGCCTCGATGTAGACGCGCGACTTGCGCGGGTCGTCCTCGTTCTCGTCCAGCACCGCCTCGCAGTTGGGATCGCAGCTGAAGTTGATCCAGCGCGCGCTGTTGCCCTCGTGGTTGGCGTCGATCACCCACTCGTCGTTCAGGGTGAACAGGAAGGTGTGGCCGCTGTCCGGGTCGGCCGTGTCGTCGGCGTCCACTTCGTCATGGGTACGGCGGCGCCCCTTGTACTCGATGATCCGTTCGCCCTTGGCGATCGGCGCCAGCGCGAACACGCCGTTGCCATGGATGCGGGACTTGCGGGCGACGATCTTGCGGGGCATGCGGGACACCTGCGTGGAAACGGCCATTGTCGCCGCTGCGGCGTGATGCCGCCATCTCGCGCCCGGCTTGGACACGGGCGGCGAAAATCGTACAATTTCGGTCCGATTCGATTCCCGCCTCCGCCCGCCCCCGGCCATGCTCCGCGTCACCCGCCTCACCGACTACGCCACCGTCGTCCTCACCGTGCTCGCCAGCCGGCCGGGCAAGGTGCTCAGCGCGCCGGAGCTCGCCGAGGCCGCGGGCCTGGAGACCACGACCGTGGCCAAGGTGCTCAAGCCGCTGGCGCAGGCGGGCCTGGTGGAAGGCTTCCGCGGCGCCGGCGGTGGCTACCGGCTGGCGCGCGACGCCGCCGCCATCACCCTCGTCGAGGTGGTCGAGGCGATGGAAGGGCCGCTGGGCATGACCGAGTGCAGCATCCACGCCGGCAACTGCGGTATCGAGGCCTCCTGCGGCGTGCGCGCCAACTGGCGGCGCATCAACGACGTCGTCGCCGAGGCCCTGCGCGGCGTGACCCTGGCGCAGATGCTCGCGCCGCCGCCCGCGCGCCCGCCGCGCGGCGGCAAGGCGATTCCCGCGGCCCTGGCGGCCAACTGAGGCAAGGCATGTCGAACGTGGCCGGAAACGCCGAGATCCTGCAGCAGCTGGGCCGTCGCTACGACGCCGGCTTCGTGACCGACATCGAGTCCGACTCGCTGCCGCCGGGCCTGTCGGAAGACATCGTGCGCGCCCTGTCCGCACGCAAGGGCGAACCGGAATGGATGACGGAATGGCGCCTGGCCGCCTACCGCCACTGGCTGACCATGTCCGCGCCGCACTGGGCGAAGCTGAAGATCGCGCCCATCGACTTCCAGGCCATCAGCTACTACTCCGCGCCCAAGGGACCGAAGTACAAGTCGCTCGACGAGGTGCCGAAGGAGCTGATCGAGACCTACGACAAGCTCGGCGTGCCGCTGCACGAGCGCGCCAAGCTCGCCGGCGTCGCGGTGGACGCGGTGTTCGACTCGGTCAGCGTCGGCACCACCTTCCGCAAGGAACTGGCCGAGAAGGGCATCATCTTCTGCTCGATGTCCGAGGCCATCAGGGAACATCCGGAGCTGGTGCAGCGGTACCTGGGCAGCGTCGTGCCGGTGGGCGACAACTACTTCGCCGCGCTGAACTCGGCGGTGTTCTCCGACGGCTCGTTCGTGTTCATCCCGGCCGGCGTGCGCTGCCCGATGGAGCTGAGCACCTACTTCCGCATCAACGCCGGCCACACCGGCCAGTTCGAGCGCACCCTGATCGTCTGCGAGGATCGCGCCGAGGTCTCCTACCTCGAGGGCTGCACCGCGCCGATGCGCGACGAGAACCAGCTGCACGCGGCCGTGGTCGAGCTGGTCGCGCTCGAGGACGCGAAGATCAAGTACTCGACCGTGCAGAACTGGTACCCGGGCGACGAGAACGGCGTCGGCGGCATCTACAACTTCGTGACCAAGCGCGCGGAATGCCGCGGCGCGCGCAGCAAGGTCGTGTGGACCCAGGTCGAGACCGGCTCGGCGATCACCTGGAAGTACCCGTCGTGCGTGCTGCTGGGCGACGACTCCGTGGGCGAGTTCCACTCGGTGGCGCTCACCCACCACCGCCAGCAGGCCGACACCGGCACCAAGATGATCCACGTCGGCAAGCGCACCAAGTCGAAGATCGTCAGCAAGGGCATCAGCGCGGGCCGCGGCCAGAACTCTTACCGCGGGCTGGTGAAGGTCGAGCGCGGCGCCGAGGGCGCGCGCAACCACACCCAGTGCGACTCGCTGCTGATCGGCAAGCAGT
>JBDZUW010000033.1:0-19166 GCA_040255375.1 Luteimonas sp.
CGTAGCTGGCGATGTTGAACGGCACGCCGAGGAAGATGTCGCCGCTGCGCTGGTACAGCTGGCAGCTCAGCTTTCCGTCCGCGACGTAGAACTGGAACAGCGCGTGGCAGGGCATCAGCGCCATCTGCGGCAAGTCGGCGACGTTCCAGGCGCTCACGATCAGCCGGCGCGAATCCGGGTTGCGGCGGATCTCGTCCACCACCCAGCGCACCTGGTCGATCTCGCGGCCGTCGGTGCCGGCCCAGCGCCGCCACTGCTTGCCGTAGACCGGGCCGAGCTCGCCGGCGTCGTCGGCCCACTCGTCCCAGATCGTCACCTTGTTGTCGCGCAGGTAGGCGACGTTGGTCTCGCCCTTCAGGAACCACAGCAGCTCGTGCACGATCGAGCGCAGGTGCAGCTTCTTGGTCGTGACCAGCGGGAAACCCTGTTCCAGCGGGAAGCGCATCTGCCAGCCGAACACGCTGCGCGTGCCGGTGCCGGTGCGGTCGGATTTCTCCGTGCCCTGTTCGAGCACGTGCCGCAGCAGGTCGAGATACTGCTTCACGGCGCCGGCGCCAGCGTGGGCGAGCGGCGCGACAGCCACAGCCAGAACAGGCCGAGCGCGATCAGCGGCAGGCTCAGCAGCTGGCCCATCGTGACCCAGCCGGCGGCGAGGTAGTCGAGCTGGGCGTCGGGGACGCGCACGAACTCCACGGCGAAGCGGAACACGCCGTAGAGCAGCGCGAACCAGCCCGCCACCGCGTAGCGCGGCCGCGGCTTGCGCGAATACCACCACAGCACCGCGAACAGCACGAGGCCCTCCAGCAGCGCCTCGTACAGCGGCGACGGGTGGCGCGCGAAGCGGTCGAGCGCGCCGCTCGCATGCAGCGCCTGCAGCTGCGCCGCCGGCAGGTTCGCCAGTTGCGGCTCGGCGCCCGGGAAGATCACGCCCCAGTCGCCGCCGGTGTACTTGCCCCACAGCTCGCCGTTGATGAAGTTGCCCAGGCGCCCGAACCCGAGGCCCGGCGGCACCAGCGGCGCGACGAAATCGATGGTGTCGAACACGTGCAGGCCGTGCCGCCGCGACCACAGCCAGGTCGCGACGCAGACGCCGACCAGGCCGCCGTGGAAGCTCATGCCGCCCTGCCAGATCTTCAGCGCCTGCAGCGGATCGTGCAGGTACACCGGCAGGTCGTAGAAGAGGATGTAGCCGATGCGGCCGCCGAGGATCACGCCCAGCATGCAGTAGAACATCAGGTCGCCGAATGCGGCCTCGTTCACGCCCGGCAGGCGCCCGGCGCGCACGCGGCCGCGACCGAGCCACCAGGCCACCGCGAAGCCGAGCAGGTACATGATCCCGTACCAGTGCACCGCCGGATGCAGGGTCGCCCCGAACAGGGTGAATTCCGGGAATTGCAGGGCGATCGGGTCGATCCGGTGCAGCCAGGGCGCCATCGGCGGCTCCGCGGGGAGGTCCGCCCTATTGTGCCGCATGGGTCAGGACAGGTGCGGCTGGTCCGGCAGTTCGTTCTCGTCGGTGTCGCCGGGCTGGCGCGGGAAGTGGCTGGCCAGCAGGTCCGACACGGCTTCGATGCCGGCGATCGCGGCGCCCTCGGCGTCGCCGGCGCGCAGGCGCTCCTCCATGAGGCTGCAGACGCCGCGCCATTGCTCGTCGCTCACCCGGCCGGCAAGGCCGCGGTCGGCGACGATCTCGATGCGGTGGTCGGCGAGCAGCAGGAACAGGAGCACGCCGTTGTTCGCGGCGGTGTCCCACACCCGCAGGCGCCCGAATGCGGCCTCCGCGCGCGCGCGGGCGTCCACGCCCGCGAGGATCGCGCGCGGCGGCAGCGCCGCTTCCACGGCGAAGCAGACTTCGCCGCGATGGCGCGCCTCGCCCGCGGCGACCGCGGCGGCGATGCGCTGCAGCGCATCCGCCGGATAGTGGTGCGCGGACGAAGGCGCGAACAGGTGCCGGAGCAGGCGCGCGACCATGCTCACCAGCCCCCGGAGGCGCCGCCGCCCCCGCTCATGCCGCCGCCGCCGGACCAGCCACCCCCACCGAAGCCGCCGCCACCCCACCCGCCGCCGCCGAAGCCGCCGCCGCCGAAGCCGCCCCAGCCGCCATGCCGCGCATATCGCCCGCTGGGCACATGGGCGAGCCCGAGCAGGAATCCGATCAACGCGCCCGCGCCGCCGACCAGCAGCGCCTGGGCGATCAGGAAGGCCACGCCGCCCGCGGCGCCGGCGCCGAGGATGGCGCGCAACGGCGCCGGCGCACGCGAGAACATCGCGCGCGCGACCTGCGCCACGACGAAGGCCGCGAACAGCGCGAAGAGCCAGCCTCCGCCCGAATCGCCGTCGCCCGCGGGATTGTCCGCGACGGGCGCCGGCAGGGCCTCGCCGTCGATGAGCTTCACCAGCACGCCGGTGGCATCGGCCAGGCCGCCGCCGTAATCCCCGTTGCGGAACTTCGGCGCCATGTATTCCTGGATCACGCGCGCCGCGGTCGCATCGGGAATCGCGCCCTCGAGGCCGTAGCCTGGCTGGATGCGCGCGCGCCGGTCGTCCTTCGCGACCAGCACCAGCACGCCGTCGTCCACGCCCTTGCGGCCCAGCTTCCACTGGTCGTAGGCGCGCTGCGCGTACTGGGCGATGTCCTCGGGCTGGGTCGTGGGCACCATCAGCACCTGCAGCTGGCTGCCCTTGCGCTGCTGCAGGTCCAGCGACTGCCGTACGAGCCGGTCGCGGTCGGCCTGGGACAGCGTGCCGGTGGTGTCGACGACGGGCGAGTCCAGCGCGGGGATCGGCGCCAGCTCCTGCGCGGACGCCGGCAACGCCGCCACGCAGAGCGCGGCGGCGAAGAGGACGGCGCGCGCGAACCGCGGCAAGGTCAGCCCGCGGGCGCGGGTTGCGGTGCGGCGGCCGGCGGAGCAGCCGGTGCAGGCGCGGGCGCGGCGGCGGGCGTGCCGAAGTCCACCTCGGGCGGCTGCTGGATCGCGGCTTCGTCCTCGACACCGAAGTTCGGCTTCACCTTGTAGCCGAACAGCTTGGCGGTCAGGTTCACCGGGAAGCGCCGGATGTAGGTGTTGTAGTCCTGCACCGCGGCGATGTAGCGCTGCCGCTCCACGGTGATGCGGTTCTCGGTGCCCTCGAGCTGCGCCTGCAGCTGCAGGAAGTTCTGGTCGGCCTTGAGCTGCGGGTAGTTCTCGCTCACCGCGAGCAGGCGCCCGATCGCGCTCTGCAGGGCGCCCTGCGCCTGCTGGAACTGCTGCAGCGACGCGGCGTCGCCGGCATCCACGTTGATGCTGCCGACCCGGGCGCGGGCGTTCGCCACTTCGGTGAAGACGCGCTCCTCGTGGCTCGCGTAGCCCTTCACCGTCGCCACCAGGTTCGGCACCAGGTCGGCGCGGCGCTTGTAGACGTTGAGGACCTGCGACCAGGCCGCGGTCACGGCCTCGTCCTTGGACTGGATCTGGTTGTAGCCGCAGCCGCTCAGGAAGGCGGCGAGCACGAGGACCAGCAGGATGCGCAGCATGGTGGGACTCCCGGGGCGGCCCCGCGGCGGGGCCTCGGCGCCATTGCAGCACCGCGGCCGTGAAGGCGCAACGTGCGCCCGGCCGGGGCCTCAGCCGTCGCCGATCCGCTGCCGCGCGCGGCGCTTGGCCCAGAGGTTCAGGCCCTCCACCGCCGCCGAGAAGCCCATCGAGCCGTAGACGTAGCCCTTGGGCACGTGGATCTCCAGCCCCTCGACGATGAGGTACGCGCCGATCAGCACGATGAAGGCCAGCGCGAGCATCTTGATCGTCGGGTTGTTGTCGATGAAGCGGCCCAGCGGCTGCGCGGCCAGCAGCATCACCGCGACCGCGAGCAGGATCGCCGCGACCATCACCGCGACGTACTGGTCGGCCATGCCGACCGCCGCGATCACCGAGTCGAGCGAGAACACGATGTCGATCACCGCGATCTGCGCGATCACCGCCATGAACGAAGTGGCGGGCTTCGTGTGGATGTCCTCGGCCTCCGGCTCGCCCGCGACCTGGTCGCGGATCTCCATGACGCCCTTGAACACCAGGAAGATGCCGCCGAGCAGCAGCACCAGGTCGCGCACCGAGAAGCCCGTGCCGAACACGGTGAACAGGTCGGACTTCATGTGCGCCAGGTAGGCCAGCGTCAGCAGCAGCGCGACGCGGGTGACGCACGCGGCGGCGATGCCGAAGCGGCGCGCGCGCTCGCGCTCGGCCAGCGGCAGCTTGCTGACCGCGATCGAGATGAAGACCAGGTTGTCGATGCCGAGCACGATCTCGATCGAACTGAGGGTGACCAGCAGGATCCAGGTCTGCGGGTCGGCGAGCATCGCAAGGGTCATCGAACGGAACTTCCGGGAAGAATGGGGGGTTGGAGCAGGCTGCCTTCCGTGGGCGCCGCGCTCAGGCGGCGCGCGGCCAGAGCACCAGGGCCCAGGTCAGCACCACGTTGATCATCATCACGAACACGGCGGCGGAGCCCATGTCCTTCGCGCGGCCCGCCAGCTCGTGGTGCTCGCCGCCGTAGCGCTCGATCACGGCCTCGATCGCGGAATTCAGCAGTTCGACGGCCAGCACCGCCAGGCAGCTGCCCAGCAGCAGCGCGCGCTCGACGCCGTTCGCGCCGAGCAGCAGGGCCAGCGGCCCGAGCACGACCAGCAGGTAGACCTCGAGCCGGAACGAGGATTCGTGCAGCCAGGCGGCGCGCAGGCCCTGCAGCGACCATTTGGTCGCCAGCAGGATGCGGCCGGGGCGCCGCGGCAGGTGCCCGATCTCGTCGGCCATCAGCCTTGCCCCGCGGGCGCCGTGGCGCGGCCGCGCGGCCGGGCGGGCTGGAACGCTGTCGTCGGGGGCATCGGCATCCCCCGATTTTGCCACAATCGGTTTTTGCCACAATCGGCTTCGCCGGAATGCTTGCCGGCATCGGGCCGGGACCACCCCGGACGCAGGGGACGCCATGGACAACCGCCAGATGCAGGCCCGCTCCCGGGCCTTCCGCACCATCTTCCTGATCGAGCTCTGGGAGCGCTTCGGCTACTACGGCATGGCCGCGCTGCTGGTCCTGTTCATGGTCCAGCAGCTCGGCTTCGACGACGCCCGCGCCAACCTGACCTGGGGCGCCTTCGCGGCCCTGGTCTACGCGATGCCGGCGATCGGCGGCTGGGTCGGCGACAAGATCCTGGGCACGCGCCGCACGCTGCTGCTCGGCACGGCGGTGCTGGCGCTCGGCTACGCGCTGATGGCGATTCCCCGCGACGCGATGCTGTACCTCGCGCTGGGCACGGTGGTCGTCGGCAACGGGCTGTTCAAGGCCAACTCGGCGAACATGGTCCGCCGCATCTACGAGGGCGACGACGCGCGCATCGATGCCGCGTTCACCTGGTACTACATCGCGGTCAATGTCGGCTCGACAATGTCGCAGCTGCTGACGCCGTGGATCGGCGCGCGCTACGGCTGGCACGCCGCATTCGCGCTGTGCGCGGCGGGGCTGGTGCTGGGCCTGCTGAACTACGCGCTGCTGCGGCGCACGCTCGACGGCATCGGTTCGGGGCCGGACGAGCGCCATGTTTCGTGGAAGGCGCTCGGGACCGTCCTCGGCGCCGGCGCGGTGCTGGTGTTCGTGGTCGCCGCGGTGCTGCAGCACCGCGGGATCGCGGTCGCGCTGGTCTACGCCGCGTGCGCGACCGTGCTCGGGATCTTCGCGTGGCTCATCGCGCGCGGCGCGCCGTCCGAGCGCGCCGGCCTCGTCGCGGCGCTGGTGCTCACGCTGCAGGTGGTGCTGTATTTCATCTTCTACCAGCAGATGACCACCTCGCTGACGCTGTTCGCGCTGCGCAACGTCGACTGGCAGCAGTCGCTGTTCGGCATCCACCTGTTCACCTGGATCCCGGCGCAGTACCAGGTGCTGGACCCGATCTGGATCTTCATCCTCGGGCCGCTGCTGGCGACGCTCTATACGCGCCTCGGGCGCAGCGGGCGCGATCCGTCGATCGCGGCGAAGTTCGCGCTCGGCTTCCTGGTCGTGGCGGCGGGCTTCTTCGTGTTCGCGTTCAGCGGCGCCTCGGCGGTCGCCGGGCGCGTGTCGTCCTGGTACATGGTGTGGGGGTACGCGCTGCTCGCGCTCGGCGAGCTGCTGGTCAGCGGCCTCGGCCTGGCGGTGATGGCGCGCTACGTGCCGGCACGGATGGGCGGTTTCATGATGGGCGCGTACTACGTGGGCGTGGGCATCTCGCAGTACCTGGGCAGCGTGGTCGCGAACTTCGCGAGCGTGCCCGAGGGGGCGACCGATCCGGTGGCGACGCTGCCGGTGTACACGGGGCTGTTCCTGCGCCTGGGCTACGCGGCCTGCGGGGCGGCGTTGCTGGCGATCCTGCTGCTCCCGCTCCTCCGCCGCCTCGCCCGCACGCACGCCACCGGGACTGCGTAACCGCTTCGGGCGAGGGTCGCCGCGGAGTGCGCAGGCCCTTCCGGGACACGGCGCAAGTACGTCCATGTAGCCTAATCGTCGCCATCCATGGCTCCGATTGTCCCGGAAGGGCCTGCGCACTCCACGACGACCAATCCCAAGCGCGTAGCGCGGCTTCGGCGGCTGCTTCTCGCTCTTCCGCTTTTCATCGAAGGGGAGAGGCGTCGTGCGGGGGCGGTGGAAGCGTGCGGGGACTTTCGGGGGCGTCGGCGGCATGGATGCCGCCGAAGAGCCTACATGGACGTACTTGCGGCGTCCCCCGAAAGTCCCCGCACGCTTCCGGCGCCCAGCCCCGAAGGCACTGACCGCAAGTCAGCTCTGGCGGAGGGCTTCGATGGGGTCGAGCTGAGAGGCCTTGCGGGCGGGGTAGTAGCCGAAGAAGAGGCCCGTCGCGATCGAGAACGCCGCCGCCAGCCCGACGACCTTGCCGTTGAGCGCGACCGGCAGTTCGCTGAACTTGCCCACGAGCAAGGCTCCGACCACGCCGATCGCGATGCCGATGACGCCGCCGATCAGCGAGATCAGCATCGCCTCGGCGAGGAACTGCCGGCGCACGTCCGTCGGGCCAGCGCCGACCGCCATGCGCAGGCCGATCTCGCGGATCCGCTCGGTCACCGACACCAGCATGATGTTCATGATGCCGATGCCGCCGATCACCAGGCAGATCGTGGCGACCGCGCCGAGCAGCTTCGACATCAGGTTGGTCGTCGCGGTGCGGGTGGCGACGATCTCGCTGATGTTGCGCACGGTGAAGTCGTCGTCGGCGCCGGGCTTGATCTTGTGGCGCTGCCGCAGCAGTCCCTCGACCTCGGTCTGCGCGTAGCCCAGGTCGCGCGCGTCGGCGACGGTGAGCGCGATCTGCATCACCGCGCCGGGCGGCAGGCCCATCGAGCCGAGCAGGCGCCGGCGGGCGGTTTCCATCGGGACCATCACCACGTCGTCCTGGTCCTGGCCGAACCCGCCCTGCCCCTTGGGCTCGAGCGTGCCGACGACGGTGAAGGGCACGCGGCCGAGCCGGATGGTCTGGCCGACGCCGCTGTCGTCGCCGAACAGGGTGCGGCGCACGGTGTCGCCGATCACCACTTCCTTGGCGGCGCCGCCGTAGGCCTGGGCGTCGAACACGTCGCCCTCGGCGATCTTCCAGTCGTTGATCGCGAACCAGTCGGCTTCCACGCCCTGCCAGCTGGTGGACGCGTTGTTCTCCGCGAACACCACCTGGGTGTTGCCGCGCAGCGCGCCGGCGACGTACTGCACTTCCGGCACTTCGTTGCGGATCGCGCCGACGTCGCCTTCGGTCAGGGTGAAGAAGCTGGCGGAGCTCATGCGCGCGCCGCCGGGCCCGCGGCGCGAGCCGGGCGACACGTCCAGGCGCTGCGAGCCGAGCCCCGACACGAGCTTGTCGATCTCCTGCTGCGTGCCCTGCCCCACCGACACCATCACGATCACCGCCGCGATGCCGATGATCACGCCCAGCGAGGTCAGCGCGCTGCGCATCCAGTTGCCGCGCAGCGCGAACACCGCGGTGCGCAGGATGTCGAGGAAACTCATCGGGCGGCCTCCCGCTGCGGCGTGGCTTCCTGCAGCATTCCATCGTGCATCACGAACGTGCGGTCGGCGTGCGCGGCGACCTCCGCGTCGTGGGTGATCAGCACCACCGTGTGTTCACCGTCGCGCAGGCGCTTGAACAGGGCCAGGATCTCCTCGCCGGTCTTCGAGTCCAGCGCGCCGGTCGGTTCGTCCGCGAGCAGGATCGGCGGGCGGTTGATCAGCGCGCGCGCGATCGCCACGCGCTGCTGCTGGCCGCCGGACATCTCGCTGGGCAGGTGCCCGGTGCGCTCGCCGAGCCCGACCGCCTGCAGCGCGGCGCGCGCGCGCTCGAGGCGTTCGGCCTGCGGCATGCGCGTGTAGCCCAGCGGCATCGCTACGTTGTGCAGCGCGTCCATCCGCGGCAGCAGGTTGAAGCCCTGGAACACGAAGCCGATCTTGTCGCGGCGCAGCGCCGCGAGCGCTTCCTTGTCGAGGGTGGCGACGTCCACGCCGTCGCATTCGTACAGGCCGCTGCTGGGCGTGTCGAGGCAGCCGACGAGGTTCATCAGCGTGGACTTGCCGGAGCCGGACGGCCCCATGATCGCGACGAACTCGCCGCGCGCGACCTCGAGGTCGACGCCGCGCAGCGCCACCACTTCGGCCGGCGTGCCTTCCGAGTACACCTTGCCCAGTCCGCGCGTGCGGATCACGGGCGTCGCGCCCGCGCTCATTGCGCGGGCGCCGCGGCGCGCTCGCCGGTGACGAGCTGGTCGCCGGCCTTGACGTCGCCCGAGATCTCGGTGTCGGTGCCGTCGCTGGCGCCGATGCGGACCATCGTCTTCTGCGGCTTGCCGTCCACGAGCTTGTAGACCGCGGCGCGGGTCGCGCCGACGAGCGCGGACACCGCCGCGTCCCACTGCGCGCGCTGCGCGTCGGACAGGCTGGCGCGGAACGGCGCGAAGTCCTGCTGGAAGCGCTCCATCATCCGCTGGCGCATCTGCGCCATCATCTGCCCGCCGCCGCCACCACCGCCGCCGACGAAGCGCATGCCGCCGCCCATTATCGCGTTGCCCTGCGGGCGCGGCGCGGCCTGGCGCGCGGCCTGGCGCTGCCGGATCGCCTCCGCCGCCGCGTCGAACGCCGCCTGCTGCTTCGCGTCCAGGCCGAGGCCGGCGGCCGTGCGCGCGAGGTCGTCGATCACGCCCGACCCGGCGCCGCCGCGCGGGCCGGCCTGCGGCGCGGCGCTTGCGGGCGCTTCCTCCTCGTTCGCCGGCTTGTAGCGCAGCGCGGCGTTCGCGACCTTGAGCACGTCGCTGCGCTTGCTCACCTCGATCTCGGCGTTGACGGTGAGGCCCGGGAGCAGCGTGCCGTCGGCGTTGTCCACGGTCACGACCACCGGATAGGTCACCACGTTGCTCGTCGTCGTCGCCGACAGCCGCACCTGCTCGACCACGCCGCGGAACTGGCGGTTCGGGAACGCGTCGGCGGTGAACGACACCGCCTGGCCGGCGCGCACCTGGCCGATGTCGGATTCGTCCACCGCGAGCTCGATCTTCATCTTCGAGAGGTCTTCGGCGATGGTGAACAGCTCCGGCGCCTGCAGGCTCGCCGCGACCGTCTGGCCGGGCTCGATGCTGCGGGTCAGGATCACGCCATCCACCGGCGAGCGGATCACCGTGCGATCCAGGTTGACGCGCGTCGTCTGCGTCGAGGCGGCCTGCTGGCGGATCTGCGCCTGCGCCGCGTTGACCTGCGCCTGCGCCTGGTCGAGCGCGGCGCGGGCCAGGTCCACGTCGCTCTTCGCGACCAGCTGCTGGCCCCCGAGCGAGGCCTTGCGCTCGTAGTCGAGCGTCGCGTTGCGCAGCGTGGCCTGCGCCTGCCGCAACTGCGCCTGCGCGCTGGCGATCTGCGCGTTGCCCTGCTGGATCTGCGCCTCGTAGGTGCTCGGGTCGATCTTCGCGATCACCTGCCCCTTCGCGACCTTGTCGTTGAAGTCCACCAGCACGTCGATCACCTGGCCGGAGACCTGGCTGCCCACGGTGACGGTGGAGATCGCGCTGAGCGTCCCGGTCGCGGAGATCGCCACGCGGATGTCGCCGCGCTCGACGGTGGCGGTGCGGTAGCCGCCGGCGTCGTCGGTCTTGCGGTGCGTCCACCACCAGCCGGCCGCGAGGACGAGGAGGCAGGCGGCGGCGATGGCGGCGGCACGGCGCAGGCCGGGCTTGCCGGCAGCGGGGCGACGGCTGGACATGTGCGGGGGATCCGTTCGGTTGGCAGGAGGTTGCCAAGGCTAACGCGCGCGGCGCCGCCGCGTTGACGCGGCCCCCTCAGTCGCGGGGGCCGAAGCGGATCGTGGCGACGGTCCCGCGCCCGGGCTGGCTGTCCAGGCTCACCGGCCAGCCGAAGCGGTCGCCGAGCCGGCGCACGATCGACAGCCCCATGCCCTTGCCGGTGAGCCGGTCCGGCTCGGCCCGGTAGAAGGGATCGAAGGCGCGCTGCAGCGCGTCGGCCGACATGCCGATGCCGGTATCGGCGACCACGATGCGGTCGGCTTCGATGCGCACCTCGACGCGGCCGCGTTCGGTGAACGTGCAGGCGTTGGCGAGCAGGTTGCGCAGCATCACCGCGAGCACCCGCGGCGCGGCATGCAGCACCGGCGACGCGAGTTCGGTCACCACCAGCTCGACCGGCTTGCCGGCGAGCAGCGTGCGCGCCGCGGCGGCTTCCTCGGCGACGATGTCGCGCACGGCGAAATCCTCGCGCTGCGGCTCGACGTCGCCTTCGCGGGCGAGGATCAGGAACGCGTCGATCACCGACTCCATGTCGCGTCCCGCGCCCTGGATGCGCGCGAGCGAGCGCTTCGCGCGCTCCGGCAGGTCGGCGTCGCCCGCGAGCAGGTCGCTGGCGACGCGGATCACCGTGAGCGGGGTGCGCAGCTCGTGGCTGGCGTCGCGGGTGAAGTCGCGCTCGCGGCGGACGAAGGCGCGCATGCGCTCGGCCATCCGCTGCAGCGCGCCGGCGAGCTGGCGCGCCTCGGGGCCCGCATCCGCGGGGAGGCGGTCGGGACCGAGGGTGGTCGGATCCGGTTCCATCGGATCCCAGTCGCGGACCGAGCGCGCGATGAAGTCCAGCGGGGCGACGATGCGCCGGGCGTTGCGGTAGGTGAACAGCGCGCTGGCCGCCAGCGCCAGCAGCGCCAGCACGAGCGGTGCGATCACCATCTGCACCGAGCGCATTTCCACTTCGGCGCGCGGAAAGGTGAGCACGAGCCGGGTCGGACCGCGCTGGTCCACCATCACGATCCGCTGCTCGCGCATGTGCAGGCCCGGCCCGAGCCCGCGCAGTTCCGCGGGAACCGCCGATGCGTCGCCGCCTTCGGCGACGTAGCCACGCAGCCGGGACTCGTCCGGCGGTTCATGGGCCGGATCCCTGGCGCGCATCCGCCAGAAGTAGTCGGCCTCCTCCTGCATCGCGTGCTGCGCGATCTGGTGGCGCGCCACCACGACGGCGACCCAGGTCCCGGACACGATGACCAGGCTGGCGATCACCACTTGGAGCATGAACGCGTACCGCAGCCGGCGCGGCAATCCCTCCGCCATCCCTCCCCCCTGGACCCCCGGCTCAGGCCGGGGGTTGTTCGATGTCGGCGATACGATAGCCCGCGCTCTGCACCGTGTGCAGCAGCGGCTTGTCGTAGGGCTTGTCGATGGTCTTGCGCAGGTTGTAGAGGTGGCTGCGCAGCGTGTCGGAATCCGGCAGGCCGTTGCCCCAGATCTCGCGCTCGATCTCCTGGCGGCTGACCACGCGCGGCGACTCGCGCATCAGGATCGTCAGCAGCTTCAGGCCGATCGGCGAGAGCTGCAGCTCGACGCCGCCGCGGGTGGCGCGCAGGCTGGCGGGATCGAGCACCAGGTCGGCGACCTTCAGCACTTCCGAACCGACCTGGCGGCGCTCGCGGCGGATCAGCGCGCGCAGCCGGGCCTCCAGCTCCTGGATCGCGAACGGCTTGGTGAGGTAGTCGTCGGCGCCGACCGAGAGGCCGGTGAGCTTCTCGTCCAGGGTGTCGCGCGCGGTCAGCATCAGCACCGGCGTGGACTTGCGCGCTTCCTCGCGCAGGCGCTTGCACACTTCCACGCCGTCCAGGCGCGGCAGCATCAGGTCGAGCACGACCACGTCGTAGCTGTTCTCCGAGGCGAGCCGGTAGCCGTCCAGGCCATCGGCGGCGTAGTCGACTTCGAATCCCCGGCCCTCGAGGTATTCGCCGACCATCTCGGAAATGTTGCGGTTGTCCTCGACGATCAGGACCAGGCCAGCGGGATCTTGGGCGGCGCGTGTCATGGGGTGGCTCCTTGAGGGGCTTCAGCTTTGTGAAACGTTGCCGGTTGGGGGGTGGAATCCGCGTGAAGGCGCTAGGCTGGGCTCCTCCTGCCCTCCTTTTCCGGCCCGATCCATGCCTCCCGCCCTCGCCGACCGCGTCCTGCCCGTGCTCCTGCTGCTGGGCTCCAACGTCTTCATGACCTTCGCCTGGTACGGGCACCTCAAGTACCGTTCGGCGCCCCTGGTGCTCGCGATCGTCGCCAGCTGGGGCATCGCCTTCTTCGAGTACACGCTGCAGGTGCCCGCCAACCGCCTCGGCAGCGCGGTGTACAGCGCGCCGCAGCTCAAGGGCATGCAGGAGGTGATCACGCTGGTGGTGTTCGCCGCGTTCTCCGCGTGGTACCTCGGCCAGCCGCTGAAGTGGAACCACTGGGCGGGTTTCGCGCTGATCGCGGTCGCGGCGTGGCTGATCTTCCTGGAGTGAGTGCGTCGCAACGGCGGCCTCACAGGCGCACGCGCCCGCGCAGGATGTCGGCGAACATGACCCAGTCGCCGGCGAACGAATAGAACGGATGGCGGAACGTCGCGGGGCGGTTCTTCTCGAAGAAGAAGTGGCCGATCCACGCGAAACCGTAGCCGCAGGCCAGCGCGGCGAACAGCCACCAGCCGTTGCGCGTGGCGATCGCCGCGGCGAGCAGCGCCAGCACGCCGCAGCTGCCGAAGAAGTGCAGCCGCCGCGAGGTGCGGTTGGCGTGCTCGGACAGGTAGAACGGGTAGAACTCGCGAAAGCTGGCGAAACGGCGCATGCGATGCCTCCGTGGCGCCGGCGGCGCCGGTCAGGCGCGTTCGGCGATCTTGGCCCGCACCCAGTATGCCTCCTGCGCGTCCAGCGGAAGGTCCTTCAGCGCCACGCCCTCCGCCGCGGCCAGCGCCTCCATCGCCCGGAAGCGGCGCTCGAACTTGGCGTTGGCGCGGCGCAGCGCGGTCCCGGGATCCACGCGGGCGTGGCGGGCCAGGTTGGCGCAGACGAACAGCAGGTCGCCGATCTCGTCCTCCAGCCGGTCCTGCGCGGCGGCATCGCCGGGCGCCGCGGCGACGGCGGCGAACTCGGCGCGCGCCTCCTCGATTTCCTCGTGCAGCTTGGCGACCACGGGCTCGGGGCCGGGCCAGTCGAAACCGACGGTGGCGGCGCGCTTCTGCAGCTTGATCGCGCGCTGCCATTCCGGCAGCCCGCGCGCGATGCCGGCGAGCGCGGACGCATCGGCGCCGCCCGCGGACTCGCGCTCGGCGCGCTTGAGCGCTTCCCACTCGCGCAACTGCGCCTCGGCATCGGCCTCGCGGCTGGCGTCGCCGAACACGTGCGGATGGCGGCGCAGCATCTTGTCGCAGATCGCAGCGACCACGCCGGCGAAGTCGAACGCGCCCTGCTCCTCGGCCATGCGCGCATGGAACACCACCTGCAGCAGCAGGTCGCCGAGCTCGTCGCGCAGGTCGGCCATGTCGCCGCGGTCGATGGCGTCGGCGACCTCGTAGGCTTCCTCGATGGTGTACGGCGCGATCGTCGCGAACGTCTGCTCGACGTCCCACGGGCAGCCGCGCTCCGGATCGCGCAGCCGCGCCATGATCCCCAGCAACTCCCGTATGTCGCCCGTTCCGGCCGTCATGCCTACTCCGAAAGCCAGTCGCGCCAGGGGAGCGACGGGTCGCCGAGGGCGATGAAGTCGCCGTTGAGGATGGTGTCGCGCTGGTTGTAGCGCAGCGGGCGGCCGCGCGGATCGAGCACGGCGCCGCCCGCGGCCTCCAGCACGCACTGGCCCGCGGCGGTGTCCCATTCGCTGGTGGGGCCGAAGCGCGGATACACGTCCATCGCGCCTTCGGCGAGCCGGCAGAACTTGAGCGAGGAGCCCACGCCGACCGTTTCGATCGGCCCCATCCGCGCCAGAACGGATTCCGTGCGCGGATCGCGATGCGAGCGGCTCGCCGCCACGCGCAGCGGCGCGCCCGCCGGCGCGCGGGTGCGCACCGGGAGATCGCGCCCGGCTTCGCGCCGGAACGCGCCGCGGCCGCGCTGCCCGTGCCAGAGCGCGCCCGTCACCGGTGCCTGGACGACGCCGAGCACCGCTTCGCCGGCGTCGATCAGCGCGATGTTGACGGTGAACTCGCCGTTGCGCTTGACGAATTCGCGGGTGCCGTCCAGCGGGTCGACCAGCCACATGCGCGGCCACTGCCGGCGCAGCAGCGCCGGCACGTCCTGCGCCGATTCCTCGGACAACACCGGGATGTCCGGGGACAGCCGTTCCAGGCCCTCGACGATGCAGCGGTGCGACGCCAGGTCGGCCGCGGTCAGGGGCGAATCGTCGTCCTTGCGCTGCACGTCGAACTCGCCTTCGTACACGCGCAGGATCGCGGCGGCGGCTTCCTGCGCGAGCGCGACGATGCCTTCGCGCAGGCGGTCGAGCTCGCCCGCCATCGCGTCAGCGGCCATGCCGCAGCCACTCCCGCGCCATGAACAGCGCCGCGACCGCGCGACCTTCGGAGAATTCCTCGCGCAGCACCAGCTCGTGCAGCGCATCGAGCTTCCACGGCACCACCTCGAGTTCCTCGGGCTCGTCGCCGGGGAGGCGCTGCGGATACAGGTCGCGCGCCAGCACCACCTCCGCCTCCTGGCTCATGTAGCGCGGCGACAGCGACAGCCGGCGCAGCACCTGCAGCTCGCGCGCGGCATAGCCGGCCTCTTCCTGCAGCTCGCGGTTGGCGGCCTGCAGCGGCGTCTCGCCCGGATCGATGCGACCGGAAACCAGCCCCAGCTCGTAACGGTGCAATCCGGCCGCGTACTCGCGCACCAGCAGCACGGTGTCGTCGTCGAGCAGCGGCACGACGTACACGGCACCGTGGCCGCGCCCGTGCAGGCGCCGGAACAGCCGGCGCTCGCCATTGGCGAACTCGAGGTCCAGGTGCTCGACGCGATAGGGACCGCCGGCGTCTTCCGCGGTGATCCCGTGGATCGTGGGCAGGCGGCGGCCGCTCATCGCGGCCCCGTTGCCGGCCGTGAAAAGGCGATAATGCGCGGATGGCGGACGATGCGGCCCATGCCGACATGATAAGCGCTGGCGGCCCGGACCGCTGGCGCGAGCGCGACCTCGCGGTGCTCTGGCATCCCTGCACGCAGATGCGCGAGCACCGGTCGGCGGCGTTCGCCGGCGATGCAGGGCCGACCCTGCCGCTGGTGCCGATCGCGCGCGGCGAAGGCGCCTGGCTGGTCGGGCAGGACGGCCGCCGCTACCTCGACGCGGTGTCCAGCTGGTGGACCAACCTGTTCGGCCACGCCGAGCCGCGCATCGGCGCCGCGATCGCCGCGCAGGCGGGCAAGCTCGAGCAGGTGATCCTCGCCGGCTTCTCGCACGAGCCCGCGGTGGAACTGGCCGAACGCCTGCTCGCCATCGCGCCGCGCGAAGCCGGTCGCCCGCCCCTGTCCAAGGTGTTCTACGCCGACAACGGCTCGGCCGGCGTGGAAGTCGCGCTGAAGATGGCGTTCCACTGGTTCCGCAACCGCGGCGAACCGCGGCGCACGAAGTTCGTGGCGCTGGCGAACGGCTACCACGGCGAGACCCTGGGCGCGCTCGCGGTGGGCGACGTGCCGCTGTACCGGCGCGTCTACGCGCCGCTGCTGGCCGAATGCCTGTTCGCCCCGAGCCCGGATGCGTACGAGGCCGTGCCCGGCGAATCGGCCGAGGACTGCGCGCGCCGCGCCGCGGACGCGCTGGGCGGACTGCTCGCGCAGCATGCCGGCGAGGTCTGCGCCTTCATCCTCGAGCCGCTGGTGCAG
Source organism: Luteimonas sp. (assembly GCA_040255375.1). Lineage (GTDB taxonomy): Bacteria > Pseudomonadota > Gammaproteobacteria > Xanthomonadales > Xanthomonadaceae > Cognatiluteimonas. Next base: position 16,139 of record JBDZUW010000033.1, read on the forward strand.
TGCGCGGGCGGCATGCGCATGCATCACCCGCTGTACCTCCGCCTGGCGCGCGAGCTGTGCGACCGCCACGGCGTGATGCTGATCGCCGACGAGATCGCGGTCGGCTTCGGCCGCACCGGCACGCTGTTCGCCTGCGAACAGGCGCCGGCGGCGCGCGCGGGCGGCACTCCCGGCATCCAGCCGGACCTGCTGTGCCTGTCGAAGGGGCTCACCGGCGGCTTCCTGCCGCTCGCGGCGGTGCTCGCGACGCAGTCCATCTACGACGGTTTCCTGGACGAATCGCGCGAGCGCGCGTTCCTGCACTCGCACAGCTACACCGGCAACCCGCTCGCCTGCGCGGCGGCGCTGGCGACGCTGTCGATCCTCGACGAGGACCGCGTGATCGAGCGCAACCGCGCGACCGCGGCGCGCATGGCCGCGCTCGCCGCGCCGCTCGCGGCCTTGCCGCACGTGTCGGACGTGCGCCAGGCGGGCATGATCGTCGCGTTCGAACTGGCGCGCGACGGACACCGCGCCACGCCCTTCGACCCGTCGCTGCGCGTCGGCCTGCGCGCCTACCGCGCGGCGCTCGCGCGCGGCGTGGTGCTGCGCCCGCTCGGGGACATCCTGTACTGGATGCCGCCCTACTGCATCGACGATGCGCAGCTCGAACTGCTCGCGCGGACCACCGCCGAAGCGATCGCGGAGGCGACCGCGTGCGCCTGACCCGGGTGCCGGTGGACGTGCCGCTGGCGCCGGGCGCGCGCGTCGCGCTGCCGGAAGAGGCCGCGGCGCACCTGCAGCGCGTGCTGCGGCTGCAGGCGGGCGACGCCTGCGTGCTGTTCAACGGCGACGGCAACGATTACGAGGCGCGGCTGCTCGCGGGCGGCAAGCGCGGCCAGGAAGCCGAGGTCGTCGCGGTCCGCCCGGCGGCCGCGGCCGAATCGCCGCTGCGCATCGTGCTGCTGCAGGGCATCGCCCGCGGCGAGAAGATGGACTGGATCCTGCAGAAGGCGACCGAACTCGGCGTCGCCGGCATCGTGCCGGTCTCGAGCGAGCGCAGCGAGGTGCGCCTCGACGCCGCGCGCGCGGCGAAGCGCCTGGCGCACTGGCGCGGCATCGTCGCGTCGGCCTGCGGGCAGAGCGGGCGCGGCGTGCTGCCGCCGGTATCGGCGCCGGAGCCGCTGGCGGGCGCGCTGGCCGCTGGCGCGCTGCCTCCGGCGCGCTTCCTGCTCGATCCGGAGGCGGAGGCGTCGATCGCGGCGATGCCCGCGCCGGACGGCGCATGCGTGCTCGCGGTCGGGCCGGAGGGCGGCTGGTCGCCGCGCGACCGCGCGCAGCTGGAAGGCGCCGGTTTCCGCGGCCTGCGGCTGGGGCCGCGCATCCTTCGCACGGAGACGGCGGGCATCGCCGCGATCGCGGCGCTGCAGGCGCGCTTCGGCGACCTCGGCTAGCTCAGGCGGCTTGCCGCAGGCTCTCGCCGATCATCCGCTCGATGAGCTCGAGGTCGGGCACGAGGGCGTCGTCCTCGTTGAGGGTGACGCGCGCCTGCACGCCGTTGGGCAGCAGGGAACGCTCGGTCTCCTCGGTCACCAGCGCCGCTTCCGACACGGTCACCAGGCGCGGGAAGCCCTGGGTCAGCACGGCGAAGAACGGCGCTTTCGGATCGCCGCCCAGCGCCTTGAGCACGATCACCTTGCTGCCCAGCCCGCCCTTCTCGTCGGCGATGCCGGCCAGGCGCGAGAACGCGACCAGCGGCAACTGCCAGCCGCGCCAGCGGATGCGGCCCAGCAGCCAGTCCGGCGCGTCCGCCACCGGGTCGGGATCGGCGAACGAGAGCACCTCGGCGATCGTCGCGTTCGGCAGCAGGAGGCGCGCGCCGGCGACCTGGATGAGCACGCCGCGGATGTCGGCCTGCACGGTCTTGTTCATGGCTCAGTCCTTCAGGGATAGCCAGCGCGTGCTCAGGCGCTGCGCGAGTTCGGCCGCGGCGCGCGCTTCGCCGCCGGCGGCCACCAGCGCCGCCGCGGCGGCGCCATCGAAGCTGTCCTCGGGCGACTGGCCGACGACGAGCGCGCCTTCGGCAGCCGCTTCCATCGCCTCGGGCACGATCGCGGGATCGCTGCCGCTCAACACCAGCACCGCGCTGTCGGCGGGAGGAAAGCCGGCGAGCAGCGGCGCCTGCGCGCCCGCGGGCACGAAGGAGGCGGCGCCTTCGCCGGGCGCGGTGGTGAGCCCGTCGGGGAGGATGTAGACGTGCCCGTCGACGAGCCGGCGGCCTTCCTCCGCGAGTTCGACCGGCAGCGCCGTCGCGCGCTGCATCTGCCGCACCAGGCGATCATGGCGGCCGCCGTCGAGGCGCTGCCGCACGATGATGGGGCGAGAGAATCCGCCCGGCAGGCTGCCGAGGAACTGGCGCACCGCGTCGGGCCCGCCGATCCCGGCGAACACGACGACGCCGCCGCGGGCGCCGCCCTCGGCCAGCGGCCGCGCGCCTGCCTTGCGCTCGACGACCGGGTCGATGTCCACCAGCGACATCTCGTCGGCGCTGAAGCGCACGGGCGCTGCGGGCTGCGCAGGCGAAGGCGCGGCAGCGGGTGCGTCCTCCGGCGCGAGCTCGAGCGCGGAGGGCGCCTCCGGGCGCGGAGCCGCCTCCCATTCGAGCACGCCCGGATCGGAAACGGAGGCCTGGTCCATGGCGTCGCGTGGCGCTGCGTCCTGCGGGATATCAGCGGCTTCCGCGGGTTCCGCCGCTCCCGCCGGTTCCGGCACCGCGACGTCCATGGGTTCCATGCCCATCGCGGCCATGATCTCGGGCGTGAAGCCGCCGAAGTCGATGCCGGCACCTGCGCTCGCCAATGCTTCCTCTTGCGCCGGCTCGACGCCGAGGTGCACGGCGTCGGCGTCGAACGCATCGAACGCATCGGGCATCGGCGCGGGCATCGCGTCGGGTTCGCGCGCTTGCGGCGGTTCCGCCGCGCGTGCGGCCGGGAGCTCGCGCGGCGGCGCGTCGGCAGCAGGCGCCTCGTCGTCGCCCGCGCCCGGCGGC
>JBDZUW010000150.1:0-3490 GCA_040255375.1 Luteimonas sp.
CATGGCCACCAAGCGCACCTACCAGCCCAGCAACCTCAAGCGCAAGCGCGACCACGGCTTCCGTGCCCGCATGAAGACCGCCGACGGCCGCAAGGTCCTCGCCCGTCGTCGTGCCAAGGGCCGCAAGCGCCTCTGCGCGTAACCCGCGCGGCCGCAGCCGCCGGCCGATGCCTCCCCAGTACGGTTTCCCGCCTGCCGCGCGCGTCCGCGCGTCGGCCGAGTTCGGCCGCGTGTTCGAAGGCGGCCGTCGCCACGCCAGCCCCGCCCTGAGCCTGCACTGGCTGCGCGATGCGCAGCCGGCGCGGCTGGGCCTGGCCGTGTCGCGCAAGGTCGACCCGGATGCGGTCGGCCGCAACCGCATCAAGCGCCAGCTGCGCGATGCCTTCCGCCATTTGCGCCCGACGCTGCCACCGGGCGCCTACGTCGTGGTCGCGCGGCCGCCCGCGGCGACCCTGCCGAATCCCGCGCTCCGCGCCGCATTCCTCGCGCTGCTTCAGCGCGCCGGCGCGTTGCCCCCCACGGACCCGGCCGGCACAATGCCCGGCTGTCCTTCGCAGTCCCCCACGACGATCCCCGAATGAACCAGACCCGCACCTTCCTGATCTTCGCCTGGCTCGTCGTGGCGACGCTGCTGTTCATGGCCTGGGGCCGCGACAAGGCGACGCCGCCCGCGGACACGACGGCCACCCCCGCCGCGGCCGCGACCGCCGCTGCAGGCGACAGCACGGTGCCTTCGGCAACGGCGGCCTCCGCCGGGACGGTGCCGCAGCCCGGCGCGGCGCCGGCGATGTCCGCGCCCGCAACCGCCGCGGCCGGCAACGTGCCGTCCGGCGCACCGGCGGTCACCGTCACCACCGACGTGCTGCGCGTCGTCCTCGACGGTGGCACCGTGCGCGAAGCCGACCTGCTCGGCTACCCGCAGAAGCCCGAACCCGGCGCGCCGCCGGTGCGGCTGTTCGCCTCCGACGCCGCGCACTTCTACCAGGCGCAGAGCGGCTGGGTGAGCGCCGCCAATCCCGCGCCGAGCCACGAAACCGGCTTCGTCCCGGTCGGCGCCCAGCGCGCGTACGCGCTGCCGGCCGGCGCCGAGCGCGTCGAAGTGCCGTTCGAGTGGACCGGCCCGGACGGCGTGACCATCCGCCGCACCTACGTGTTCGCGCGCGGCAGCTATGCGGTGCAGGTGCGCGACGAAATCTCGAATGCGGGCGGCAAGCCCTGGCAGGGCTTCGTCTACCGGCAGCTGCAGCGCGTGCCGCCGGTGGTGCAGAGCGGCTTCACCCATCCGGAGTCGTACAGCTTCCACGGCTCGGCCTGGTTCGCCGGCGACAGCTTCGAGAAGCGCAAGTTCGCGAAGTACGGCGAGGGCGGCAGCGTCGATGCGCACGTCACCGGCGGCTGGATCGCGATGCTGCAGCACCACTTCTTCTCGGCATGGATCCCGGAGGCGAAGGACGCGTCGACGTTCTCGCTGGCTTCGCCGCGCGTCGGCGCCGGCACGCATGCGCTGATCCGCGAGGTCGGCCCCGGCGTCAACGTCGCCCCGGGCGCGCGCGCGGAAACCACCGCGCGCCTGTGGGTCGGCCCGAAGCTCGTCAAGCAGATCCAGGCGCAGCAGGTGCCGGGGCTGGAGCGCGCGGTCGACTTCAGCAGCTATGCGTGGCTGGCGTGGATCGCCGAGCTGCTGTTCGCCGTGCTCGCGTTCGTGCACGGGCTGGTCGGCAACTGGGGCTGGGCGATCATCGGCCTGGTGCTGATCGTGAAGCTGCTGATGTACCCGCTGTCCGCGGCGCAGTACAAGTCGATGGCCAAGATGCGCCGCTTCCAGCCGCGCATCGAGCAGCTCAAGGAGCGCTACGGCGACGACAAGCAGAAGTTCCAGATGGCGATGATGGAACTGTACAAGAAGGAGAAGATCAACCCGGTCGGCGGCTGCCTGCCGCTGCTGGTGCAGATGCCGGTCTTCCTCGCCCTGTACTGGACGCTGCTCGAGGCGGTGGAACTGCGCCAGGCGCCGTGGATCGGCTGGATCCACAACCTCACCGCGCCGGATCCGTACTTCATCCTGCCGGCGATCAACATCGCGGTGATGTTCCTGACCCAGAAGCTGACGCCGGCGACGATCGCCGACCCGATGCAGCGCCGGATGATGCAGTACATGCCGGTGGCGATGGGCGTGATGTTCGCGTTCTTCCCCGCGGGCCTGGTGCTGTACTGGGTCACCAACGGCAGCCTCGGCCTGCTGCAGCAGTGGTGGATGACCCGCAAGTACGGCGGCGCGGCGAAGCCGGCCTGACGCGGCCGGCATCCCCAGCGACGGCGGCACGGCGGCACGCATGAGCGGGGCGGGCGGCGACGGCGGCACCGGCGACACCATCGTCGCCATCGCGACCGCTGCCGGTGCGGGCGGCGTGGGCATCGTGCGGCTCTCCGGCCCGCGCAGCCGTGCGATCGCCGAGGCGGTCTGCGGCCGCGCGCTGCAGCCGCGCCACGCGCACCATGCGCGTTTCCTCGACGCGGACGGCACCGTCATCGACGACGGCATCGCGCTGCGCTTCGACGCGCCGCGCAGCTACACCGGCGAGGACGTCGCCGAACTGCAGGCGCACGGCAGCCGCGTGCTGCTGCAGCGCCTCGTCGAACGCTGCTGCGCGCTGGGCGCGCGCCTTGCGCGCCCGGGCGAATTCAGCGAGCGCGCGTTCCGCAACGGCCGCCTCGATCTCGCGCAGGCCGAAGCGGTGGCCGACCTGATCGCCGCCGGCGACCTGGCTGCGGCGCGCGCCGCGCGGCGTTCGCTCGACGGCGCGTTTTCGCGGCGCGTCGATGCGCTCGCCGCCGGGTTGCTCGCGCTGCGCGTGCACGTGGAAGCGGCCATCGACTTCAGCGACGAACCGATCGAAGCGCTCGGGCTCGACGCCGTGGCCGCGCGCCTCGCCACGCTCGCCGCGGACCTGGATGCGCTGCTCGCCGCGGCCGAGCGCGGCCGGCGCCTGCGCGACGGGCTGCATGCGGTGATCGTGGGGCCGCCGAACGCCGGCAAGAGCTCGCTGCTCAATGCGCTGGCGGGCAGCGAGCGCGCCATCGTCACCGACATCGCGGGCACGACGCGCGACCTGCTGGTGGAATCGGTCCGCAGCGACGGCGTCGAGCTCACGCTGGTCGACACCGCGGGCCTGCGCGAGGGCGGCGACGCCATCGAGCGCGAGGGCATGCGCCGGGCGCGCGCCGAACTCGATCGCGCCGACCTGGCGGTCGTGGTGCTCGATGCCGCCGACCCCGGCGCCGGGCACGCGGCCGTGGCGGCGGCGGTGGCCGGCGCGCCCCGCCGCCTGTGGCTGCACAACAAGGCCGACCTGCTGCCCGCGGACGCGCCGCCGCCCGGGCCCGTTCCGGCGGGCGATGCGCTGCTGCGCGTGTCGGCGCGCACCGGCGCCGGCCTGGACCGGGTGCACGCCTGGCTGCGCGATGCCGCTGCCGGGCCGGCAGGCGAGGG
>JBDZUW010000151.1:0-3477 GCA_040255375.1 Luteimonas sp.
CGACCGGCCAGCCGGCGTGGGGCGCAGCGACGGCCGGCGCGGGCGCAGCGGCGGCCGCATGGGCGTGGGAGGCGGGGGCGTCGGCGGCGGGTGCGGCCGCGCCTGCGGCAGCAGCCGCCGAAGCCGCGGCGGCTTCCGCCTCGGCGCTCGGGCCCGCGGCAGCGGAGGAGGTCGCCGGCGCGGCGGCATCGCCGGCGGCGGGCGCGGACGGCTGGCAGGCGGCCAGCAGCAGCGCGGAAAGGAGGAGTGCGGGGAAGGCCAGCGAACGCGTCATGTCTTCGGACCTCTCGGGGGAATCGTTTGTCGGAGCCGGGTTCGTCAGGGCGCGGCGCGCAGCCTGGCGATCAGCTGGTCGGCGATGCGCAGCGCATCCTCGTGCGAGCGCGGCGTGATCAGGTAGCGGCCGTTCACCACCATCGTCGGCGTGCCCGGCAGGCGGATCCCGACCTCGAACTCGCGCGCGCGCTTCATCTGCGCCTCCACCGCCGGGCTGGTCATCGCGGCCTTCATCGCCGCCTGGCCCAGGCCCTGCTCGCCGTAGAACCATGCGAGCTCGTCGAGGGTGGCATTGCGGGCCAGCAAGCCCTTGTGATGGACGGCGTCGTACACCAGCGCATGCGTGCGGGCCACGGCGCCCTTGCCCTCGGCGGCGAAGAAGCCGCGCGCGAACGGGTCGTCCGGATTGAATGCCGCCGGCAGGTAGGTGAAGCGCACGTCCTTCGGCAGCGCCCGGACCCAGGGGTCGAGCACCGGCTGGAACTCGGCGCAGTGCGGGCACCAGTAGGCGAAGACCTCGACGACCTCGGCCTTGATGCCCGGGCCGAGCGGCTGGTAGGGCTGGCCGCCCTCGACCACCACGTAGTCGACGCCCTCGACGGGGTCGGCAGCGGCGGCCGGGGTCGCCGGCGACGCGAACGCCAGGCCCGGCAGGGCGAGCGCCGCGAGGACCATGCCTCGGAGGAGCATGCCGCGCAGGCGCATGGCCTTACTTCGTCGAGGCCGTGGCCTCGTCGCGGCGCGCGTGCAGGCCCTGCACGTAGCTGGCGAGCGAGCCGATCTCCTCGTCGCTGAGCTGGCGGGCCACGGTGGCCATGACGTCGAAGTTGCGGCGGTCGCGCTCGTTGGTGGTGCCGGTGCGGTACTCCTCGAGGCGGCGCTGCACGTAGGCCGACTGCTGGCCGCCGATGTGCGGGTAGGCCGGGCCCGGGTTGCCGGCGCCGGTCGGGCCGTGGCAGGCCATGCACGCCGGGACGCCGCGCGCGGGGTCGCCGCCGTGGAAGAGCTTCTCGCCGACCTGGTAGAACTTCAGGCCCTTGTTCGGGCCGTCGGCGATGACGGTGTCGTCGGCGATGCCGGCGCCCGCCTTCTGCTGGGCGAAGAACGCGCCGAGGTCGCGCATGTCCTGCGCCGACAGCGGGGCGGCCATCGGCGCCATCACCGCGGCCATGCCGCCGGTGCGCTCGCCGCTCTTGAACAGCGCGAGCTGGGTGGCGACGTAGCGCTCGGGCATGCCGGCCAGGCGCGGGTACTGCGGATCGGTCGGGTTGCCGTCCAGGCCATGGCAGGCGGCGCAGGCGCCGGCCTTGGTGGCGCCGGCCTTCGGGTCGCCCCAGTGGGCCTTGGAGAGTTCGGCGACGGCGTCGAGGGCGCTCGCCTGCACCGGCGCGTTGTCGGGCAGCGCGGTGGTGGTCGAGGCCTGGGCGGCGGGGGCCTCGGAAGCAGGCGCCGCGGCAGCGGGCGCAGGCGCGGCGGCCGGCGGGGGGGTCTGCTGGGCGTACGCGGCGGCGGCGACCAGCGCGATGGTGGCGGTGGCAGCGATGGCGTAGGCGCGGGCGTTGCGCATGCGAGGCTCCGGACACGAGGGGCGGCGCGCCGCATGGCGACCGCAAAGTCCATGAATTATCGGGCTGGCGGGCTCGCACGGTCAAACAGCGCAGGAGGCCGTGCGAAGCTATGTCCATGGCTGCCCCCAATCCCTTCGCCCGCGCGACCTACCGGCTCGCGGCGCACGAACCGCGCCAGCTGCCGCCGGACCTCGGCCGCGAGGTCGCCTTCGCCGGCCGCTCCAACGCCGGAAAATCCAGCGCGCTCAACGCCCTGTGCCACCAGAACGCGCTGGCGCGCGTGTCGAAGACGCCGGGGCGCACCCAGCAGCTGGTGTTCTTCGACGTGAGCCCGCCCGTGCCGCAGGGCGCGCCGCCGCTCCCGCCCGAAGCCGCGCGCTGGCTCGTCGACCTGCCCGGCTACGGCTACGCCAAGGTGCCGCAGGACCTGCAGGCGCACTGGCAGGCCTTCATCGAGCGCTATTTCGAGCAGCGCCAGGCCCTGAAGGGGCTGGTGGTGGTGATGGACATCCGCCATCCGCTCAAGGACTACGACCGGCAGATGCTCGGCTACGCGGTCCGCCGCGGCCTGCCGGCGCACGCGCTGCTGACCAAGGCCGACAAGCTCGGCCGCGGCGCGCAGGGCAACGCGCTGCTGGCGGTGCGGCGCGAGCTCGCCAACGCCTGGGGCGACACCGTGAGCGTGCAGCTGTTCTCGGGCGAGTCGCGGCAGGGCGTCGAAGAGCTGCGCGCCGTCGTCGCCGGCTGGCTGGAGTTGTAGAACCGACCCATGGTCGGCTCCCCGACGCCGTAAAATTGGACGCAGCCGACCATGGGTCGGCTCTACACAAGGCCATCCGATGTCGAGCCCGAGCAGCGTCGCCGAATCCCCGGTCACCGACCGCCGCGAGCTGGTCGAGTACATGGCGGGCGGCGCGCGCCCCGCGGCCGACTGGCGCATCGGCACCGAGCACGAGAAGTTCGGCTTCCGCCTCGACGACCTGCGCCCGCCCACGTTCGAAGGTGATCGCGGCATCGAGGCGCTGCTGACCGGCATGCAGCGCTACGGCTGGACCCCGGTGCAGGAGTCGGTGGACGGCGCGCCCGCGCGCACGATCGCGCTGCTGCGCGACGGCGCCTCGGTGACGCTGGAACCGGCCGGCCAGCTGGAGCTCTCCGGCGCGCAGCTCGAGACCATCCACCAGACCTGCTGCGAGGTGGAGTGCCACCTGCAGGAAGTGCGCGGCGTGGCCGACGAGCTCGGCCTGGGCTTCCTCGGCATGGGCTTCCAGCCGAAGTGGCGCCGCGACGAGATGCCGTGGATGCCGAAGGGCCGCTACCGGATCATGCGCGACTACATGCCGAAGGTCGGCTCGCTCGGCCTCGACATGATGACGCGCACCTGCACGGTGCAGGTCAACCTGGACTTCGGCAGCGAAGCGGACATGGTGAAGAAGTTCCGCGTGTCGCTGGCGCTGCAGCCGGTCGCGACCGCGCTGTTCGCGGACTCGCCGTTCACCGAGGGCAGGCCGAACGGCTACCTCTCGTACCGCTCGCACATCTGGACCGACACCGATCCGGACCGCACCGGCATGCTCGACTTCGTGTTCGAGGACGGCTTCGGCTACGAGCGCTACGTCGACTACCTGCTCGA
>JBDZUW010000152.1:0-3474 GCA_040255375.1 Luteimonas sp.
ACTGCAGCTCTTCCGCGTCGCGGCCGACGCCGGCGGTGCGGATGATCACGCCCATCTCGTCGGGGATGGTCAGCGCGTCCATGGCGCGCTTGAGCTCGGCCCGGTCCTCGCCCTCGATCCGGCGCGAGACGCCGCCGGCGGTGGGCGAGTTCGGCATCAGCACCATGTAGCGGCCGGCCAGCGAGATGAACGTGGTCAGGGCGGCGCCCTTGTTGCCGCGCTCCTCCTTCTCGACCTGGACGACGACTTCCTGGCCTTCGCGCAGCAGTTCCTTCAGGCCGGCCTTGTTCGGGTCGACGCCGGACTGGAAGTAGTCGCGGGAGATCTCCTTCAGCGGCAGGAAGCCGTGGCGCTCGCCGCCGTATTCGACGAAGGCCGCTTCGAGGGAGGGTTCGAGCCGGGTGATGCGGCCCTTGTAGATGTTGGACTTCTTCTGCTCTTTGGCAGGCTGTTCGATGTCGATGTCGTACAGCGCCTGGCCGTCGACGATCGCGACGCGCAGTTCTTCCGCCTGCGTCGCGTTGATGAGCATTCTCTTCATGGTGGCGTTCCTCGCGCGCTGCTTCGCGCGACGACGCCGTGGGCGTTTCGCCTCTGGAGACCGCCGACCGCCGCTGCGCGGGAAACGCGCGGCGGCGGTTCGAGTTTTCCAGCGCTACGACACCACGGCGGGCCGCGGGAGCGCTTGCTGCTGTTTTTCGTGTTGCGGGCCGGCGTCGCATCCGGGGACGCGACGCGCGGGTCGTGTTCAGCGCCGGCGGTTCTGACGCGCCGGGCGATGGCCGGGCTTGCCGGCGAGCCGCTAACATGGCCGCCCCGGGGGCGGTGGTTGCGCGCTGCTGCCGGAGATCGAGGGAGGTGGGCTTTCGGCCCGCGCCCGCTGTTCGCCACCGAGGTGGCGAAGGGGCAACTCCCAGCGAAATCAAACCTTTATCTCGCCCGGCGAGTGTAGCAGATCAAGGCGTCCCGATGGCCCCTCCCGAACCGCCCGATCGCCCCGCCGGGGCCCGCACCGTGCGGGTTCCAGAGGACCGCGCCGGGCAACGCCTCGACAACTTCCTGCTCGGCCAGCTGAAGGGCGCGCCGCGGAGCCTGGTCTACAAGCTGGTCCGCTCCGGGCAGGTCCGGGTGAATGGCGGTCGCGCCAAGGCCGAGCGCCGGCTCGAGGGCGGGGACGAGGTCCGGATCCCCCCGGTCCGGCTGGAGGCCGCGGAGGAGCGGGGGACCCCGGCCCGCGGCCTGCTCGAGGCCATGGAGGCCTCCATCCTGTTCGAGGATGCCCGCCTGCTGGCGATCGACAAGCCCTCGGGGGTGGCCAGCCATGGCGGCAGCGGGATCTCCTTCGGCGCGATCGAAACCCTGCGCGCGCTGCGCCCCGGGCAGTCGCTGGAGCTGGTGCACCGGCTCGACCGCGACACCTCCGGCGTGCTCGTCATCGCGAAGAAGCGCTCGGCGCTGGCGGAACTGCAGGCGCTGATGCGCGAGGATTCGGGCCCGGGCGGCGGTGGCGGGCTGCGCAAGCGCTACCTGGCATTGCTCGTGGGCCGGATGCCCGACGGCGTGATGAGCGTGGACGCGCCCCTCCACGTCGGCCTGCGCCAGGGCGGCGAGCGGCATGTGCAGGTCGCGGCTGGCGGGAAGCCTTCGCTCAGCCATTTCCGCCTGCTCGAGCGCCGCGGCGGACACTCCTACTGCGAGGTCCGCATCGAGACCGGGCGCACCCACCAGATCCGCGTGCATGCGCGGCACATCGGGCATCCGGTCGCGGGCGACGACAAGTACGGCGACCCGGAGGTCAACCGGCGCCTGCGCGACCAGGCCGGGCTGCGCCGCCTGTTCCTGCACGCCGCCTCGCTCGAGTTCGCGCTCGACGACGGAAAGACGCCCTACGTCCTCAACGCGCCGCTGCCCCCGGAACTCCTCGCCGTCCTCGATCGCCTCGCCTAGCCGGGGTAGAGGGCCGAGGCGCGCGCGGCGCAGATGAAGTCGTTCTCGGAGAGGCCGCCGACATCGTGCGTGCTGTAGCGCGCGACGCAGCGGTCGTAGTGCACGGACAGGTCGGGATGGTGGTCCTCGACGTTCGCCATGTGCGCCAGCGCGTTCACGAACGACATCGTGCGGTAGTAGTCCGGGAAGCGGAATTCGCGCACCAGGGCGCGGCCTTCCTCGGCGAGCTCCCAGCCGGGCACCTCCGGCAGCAGTTCGCGCATGCGCGCTTCCGGCAGCCGGTGCTCGCTGCCGCGGCGCGGGATGCAGTGGGCCTGAACGAGCGGGACGAGGTCGGGCATGGCGGCAGCCTCCGGGCCATGGGGGGCCGCTAGAATAGCCGCATGATCCAGATTTCCGAGTCGGCGCAGGCCCATTTCCGCAAGCTGATCGACCGCGAAGGGCTGCCCGGGCTGGGCGTGCGCCTGTCCGCGCACATGCCCGGCACCGCCAAGGCCGACGTGCGCCTGGAGTTCGCCGAGCCGGCCGACCTGGGCGGCGACGAGTGGGCGGTCGACTGCGAGGGCTTCACATTGTGGGTGGACGCGGCCAGCGTACGCTTCCTCGACGGCGCGCAGATCGACTACACGCAGCAGGCCACCGGCGGGCAGCTGCAGATCCGGGCGCCGAAGATCAAGGGCGAGGCGCCGGACGGGTCGGCGTCGCTGGTCGACAGGGTGCACTGGGTGATCGAGCACGAGATCAATCCGCAGCTGGCGATGCACCGCGGCCACGTCGCGCTGCAGGAAGTGACGTCCGACGGCGTGGTGGTGCTGCGCTTCGGCGGCGGCTGCCACGGCTGCGGCATGGTCGACGTCACGCTCAAGCAGGGGATCGAGAAGACGCTGCTGGCGAAGGTTCCGGGCGTGACCGCGGTGCGCGACGCCACCGACCACGACACCGGCGACGCGCCGTACGTGCCGCGCGGCAAGGCGTGAAAGGGCCTCGGCGCGAGTGTTCACCTCGGCCGAACTGATCGAAGCACTGCGCCGGCGGGGGCGCCGCTCGTTGCGCCCGGAGACGCCGCCCGGCGAATTCCCGCCCGGATGGCGCGCCTGGTTCGCGACGATGCGCGAGCGCATGGGCGCGGTGACCGGCGCATCCGCCGAGGCGATCGTCGCGCTGCTGGCGGCGCGCGCGCCGCGCATGCCGCCGCCGCGCGAGCCGCAACTCACTTCGCCGCAGGCCTTCGCCACGCTGTGGCGCCAGCAATGGCTGCCCGCTTCGCGCGACGAGCGCGCCCAGCGCATCGCCGCGTTCGCCATCGCGCTGTTCGCGCAGCTCATGTTCGCGATCTTCCTGCTGTGGCTCGCGTACGCGCGCTACGGCGGCGAACCGCTGGCGTCGCCGGGCGAGGAAGTCGTGCAGGTCGAATTCATCGGCGAAGGCACGCCACAGGAGGAAGGCGGCGGCGCGCCCGCGGGTGCGGTGGCGAAGCCGCAGGCGGCGGCCAGCGCGCGCCCGGCCGCGTCGTCGCCTCCCGATGCC
>JBDZUW010000034.1:0-13251 GCA_040255375.1 Luteimonas sp.
TCGATCTCCTTGGCGACGGACACGCCGTCCTTGGTGATCGTCGGCGCGCCGTAGCTCTTCTCGAGCACGACGTTGCGGCCCTTCGGGCCCAGGGTGGCCTTGACGGCATTGGCGAGGGCGTTGACGCCGCGCACCATCTTGGAGCGCGCGTCCTCGCCGAAACGGATTTCCTTGGCAGCCATTGCAGTTACCTCAAAGAGAATTCAGGGATGAACGGAATGCGGGAGGCGCGACGCTCAGCCGAGGACGGCGAAGATGTCGTCTTCCTTCACCACCAGGTAGTCGGTGCCGTCGAGCTTGACCTCGGTGCCGCTGTACTTGCCGAACAGCACCTTGTCGCCGACCTTCACCTTCGGGGCGCGCAGGGAACCGTTGTCCAGCGCCTTGCCCTCGCCGACGGCGACGATCTCGCCCTTGATCGGCTTCTCGGTGGCGGTGTCCGGGATCACGATGCCGCCGGCGGACATCTTTTCTTCTTCCATGCGCTTGATGACGACGCGGTCGTAAAGCGGCTTGATGTTCATTGCAACCCTCGCAAGTGCTTGATTGGCGGGAGAAACGGCCGGCGATCTTAGCAGTCGGCAAACGCGAGTGCCAAGGACGGCGCGAAAAGTGCCCGCGCAGGGCGGGACGGACCCGAACATGGGGTGGCGCCGGCGCGATTCAAGGGGCGGCGAAGTCCGCGGCACGAATCGCGGGCAATAAAAAGGGCGCGCATTCCAGGGGAGAATGCGCGCCCCGGGTTCGACGCCGTCGGGGAGGGTCGCCCAATCGACCCGGGCCCGACTGCCTGTCGCTCGACCGTGGCGGTCAAGACCGACATCCGTGTCGTTGGCGACAGGATCGTCGCGCCCGCGCAGGAAGTGAAGAGGCCTCCGGGCGCAAAAAAGCTATTCCCGCTAGCATCTTCATCACAAACCCAGCAGCGGCGCCGCACTCGATGCAGGGCGACATGGGGCCAGCTATCACTACTAGACAACTGTCGGCTATTTTTGCTAACGTGGCTAACAGAATTAGCCTGCCCTCGGGGAGGGTGCCATGAGCCAGGACAGCACCGGCGCCGCCGCGCACCGGATCCGCATCGCGAGGCGCAGTGCCGGCCTGTCCCAGGCCCAGCTGGCGCTGGAACTGGGCGTGCAGCGCAGCGCCGTCAGCCACTGGGAAGCGCAGCGCGGCAAGCCCAGCGCGAACAACCTGCGGCAGCTCGCCCTGCTGACCGGCGTGCAGTTCGAGTGGCTGGCCACCGGCCGCGGGCCGATGACGCCCTCCGCCGAGTCGCTGCTCGACTCCGTGGCGGCCGTGGACGCCGTGCTGGTCGACGACCCGCAGGAGCGACGCCTGCTCAACGCCTTCCGCGATGCGCCGGTGGCCGCGCGCCTGCCGCTGCTGGAACTGGCCGAGCAGCTGGCCGCGCACCGCACCGGACGGCGCCCGCGCACGACCCTGGGCGCGGCCTTCGAGGGCAGCTGATGGAGGCGCTGGCCTGCCTGTGCGCGTGCCCCGACGCGACGGTCGCGGCCCGCATCGCCCGGGCGCTGGTGGAGGAGCGCCTGGCCGCCTGCGTCAACGTCCTGCCCGGCGTGCGCTCCATCTACCGCTGGCGCGACGCAGTGGAAGAAGCGGACGAGGTCCTGCTGGTCGCCAAGACCACGCGCGCGGCGCTGCCGGCGCTGCAGGCGCGGATCGCGGCACTGCATCCCTACGAACTCCCGGAGCTGTTCGCGGTCGAAGCGGCCGGCGGGCTGCCGGCATACCTCGGGTGGATCGCCGACAATGTGGGGGTTGCGCCGCGGGCGCACGATTCCGGAGAGTGAGGATGGACCTGGCGCGCGACGCGCATCGATGGCTGCCCCGGCGCAGCGTGGCGGGGCTCGCCCTCCTGGCGCTCGCGGCCGTGCTGCTCGCGTTCGCTCCGCGCGCGCGCGCGGTGGACGAAGCCGACCTGCTGCCCGTCGACCAGGCCTTCGCGCTCTCCGCAGCGGCGCCGCAACGCGAGCGCATCGAGCTGCAGTGGAAGATCGCCCCGGGCTACTACCTCTACCGCCACCGCATCGCCGTGCAGGTCGAAAGCGGCGGCTTCGCCGCCGGCGCGCTGCAGCTGCCGCGCGGCGACCGGCACCACGACGAGTTCTTCGGCGACGTCGAGACCTACCGCAACGCACTGCGCGTGGTGCTGCCCGGCGCGGCCGATGCGGCGGCAGCGCGCGTCGTGCTGAAAGTGAAGTACCAGGGTTGCGCGGATGTCGGCGTGTGCTATCCGCCGCAGGTGCGCACGATCGCGGTCGCGCTGCCGGGCGGCGCATCGGCGGGCGCGCCGCTGCCTTCGCTCGCCGCGACACGCACCGGCGCGCTGCAGTTGCCGGGCATCGGCGCGCGCGGCGCCAAGGCGGAGCCGCCGCTGCCCGACGCGCAGGCCTTCGTGCTCGAGGCGATCGCCGACGGCCCGGCGACGTTGCTGCTGCGGTTCACGCCGGCGACGGGCTACTACCTCTATCGCGACCGCAGCAGCTTCCGCGTGCGCGGTGCGCCGGGGATCGTCGCGGGCACACCGCGCTGGCCCGCGGGCGTCCTGCATCGCGACGAGCATTTCGGCGAGACCGTCGTGTACTTCGACCAGGTCGAAGTGCCGCTGCCGCTGCAGCGCCCCGCGGGGCCGGCGACGCCGCTCACGCTGGAGGCGACGTTCCAGGGCTGCCAGGACGGCGGCATCTGCTATCCGCCGATGACGCGCACGCTCACCGTGCGCATGCCCGCGATGGCCGAGGCGGCATCGACGCCGGCGCTCGCCGAGGACAGCCGCATCGCGCAGTCGCTTGCCGGCCGCGGCCGCTGGCTCGCCCTGCTCGGCTTCTTCGGCGCGGGGCTGCTGCTCGCGTTCACGCCTTGCGTGCTGCCGATGATCCCGATCCTGTCGGGCCTGATCGCCGGCCAGGGCACGCGCCTGGGCACCGGGCGCGCGCTCTGGCTCTCGTTCGTGTACGTGCTGGCGAACGCGCTCGTGTTCACCGCCGCCGGCGTCGTCGCCGGCCTGCTCGGCGCGAACCTGCAGGCGGCGTTCCAGAAGCCCTGGATCATCGGCGCGTTCGCGGCGCTGTTCGTCGCGCTCGCGCTGTCCTCGTTCGGGTTGTACGAACTGCAGCTGCCGCACGGCCTGCGCTCGCGCCTCGGCCTGCTCGGCGACCGCCAGCGCGGCGGCTCCGTCGCGGGCGTCGCGGCGATGGGCGCGCTGTCGGCGCTGATCGTGGGCCCGTGCGTCGCGCCGCCGCTCGCCGCGGCGGTGCTGTACATCGGCCAGAGCCACGACCCGGTGCTCGGCGGCGCAGCGCTGTTCCTGCTCGCGATGGGCATGGGCGCGCCCTTGCTCGCATTCGGCGCGGCGGCCGGCCGCGGCCTGCCGACGAGCGGGCCGTGGATGGTGGGCGTGCAGCGCGTGTTCGGCTTCCTGTTCCTCGGCCTCGCGATCTGGATGCTCGGGCGGATCCTGCCGCCCGCCGCGACGCTGGCGGCCTGGGGCCTGCTCGCGCTCGCCGCGGCGGCATGGGCATCGACGGCGGCGCCCGCGGCGCGACGCGCGCGCGCGGCCGCGCGTTTCGCGGCCCTGCTGCTTGCGATCGCCGGCGCCGCGGAAGTGCTGGGCGCGCTCGCCGGCGGCACCGATCCGCTGCGCCCGCTAACGACGCTGCGCAGCGGCGCGGCCGCGACGCAGGCGCCGGCGTTCCGCACCATCAAGTCCGCGGCCGACCTCGAGCGCGAACTCGCCGCGGCGACCGCCGCCGGCCGGCCCGTGCTCTTCGACTTCTATGCGGACTGGTGCGTGAGCTGCAAGGAAATGGAGCGCTACACCTTCGCCGATCCCGCAGTGGCGGCGGCGATGGCGGACTTCGTGCTGCTGAAGGCGGACGTCACCGCGAACGATGCCGTGGACCAGGCATTGATGCAGCGGTTCGGCATCATCGGCCCGCCCGGCACGCTGTTCTTCGCGGGCGGCGCGGAACTCCGCGCCCTGCGCCTGGTGGGCTTCGAGGCGGCGGCGCCGTTCCGCGAGCGCCTGCGGCGCGCGCGGTCGGGCGGCTGAGCCGTGCGCTCGTCGATAAAGGTGGTGCTGGTGGCGCTGGCGGCGGGCGCGCTGGGCGCGCTCGCCAGCCTCGCCACCACCGGGCCCGGCCCCCTGCTGCGTTCGGAACTCGGCCAGCGCCTGCTCGGCGGCGCGCTGTCCGCGAGCGCCCCGCCCCCGCCCGCCGGCGTGACCGTCGCGCGGCGGGGCGAGCGGATCGCGCCGCTGTCGCTGCCGCGGCTCGACGGCGGCATGCTCGCCCTGCCCGCCGACTTCGCCCGGCGGCCGCTGCTGGTCAATGTCTGGGCGTCGTGGTGCGGTCCCTGCATCGAGGAGATGCCCGAGCTCCAGCGCTTTGCCGCCGCGCAGGGTCCGGATGGCGTGCAGGTGCTCGGCATCGCCCTCGACGATGCGGCGAACGTCCGCGAATTCCTGCGCAAGGTGCCGGTCTCCTACCCGATCGCGCTGGATGCCCCCGGCCCGGCCGACGCCGGCGTCCGCCTGGGCAATCCGCGCGGCGTGCTGCCCTATTCGATCCTCGTCTCCGCCGACGGCACCCTGCTGAAGCAGCGCATCGGTCCCTTCGCCCACGGCGAGATCGACCGCTGGGCGCACCCCTGAGATTCAAACAATCGCTTAAATTCCGGCGATCATCGGCGAACTGGACAGCATCGGCCCGACCGCGCAAACTGCGCCTCCCTTTCGCCCCGCGCGCGCATGGCCCGACTGCTGCTCCTGCACGGCCCCAACCTCAACCTGCTCGGCAGCCGCGAGCCGGAGGTCTACGGGCGCACCACGCTGGCCGAGATCGACGCCGACCTCGCCGCGCGTGCCAGCGCCGCCGGGCATGCCCTGGAAGCGCTGCAATCGAACAGCGAGGCCGAGCTCGTCGATCGGGTGCAGGCCGCCGGCAGGGACGGAACGTCCTTCATCCTCGTCAATCCGGCCGCCTTCACCCACACCTCGGTGGCCCTGCGCGACGCGCTGGCCGCCGTCGCCCTCCCCTTCATCGAGATCCACCTCTCGAACCCGCACGCCCGCGAGCCGTTCCGCCGCACCAGCTACTTCAGCGACCTCGCCGTGGGGGTGGTCGCCGGCTTCGGCGCCGACAGCTACCGCTACGCCCTGGACGCGGCCATCGCCCGGCTCGCGCCGCGCTGAGGCCACGAACGCCTTTTCGAACACACCAGCCTTCGCACGAGAGAACACGCCATGGACCTGCGCAAGATCAAGAAGCTGATCGACCTGCTCGAGGAATCCAACCTCGCCGAGATCGAGATCAAGGAGGGCGAGGAATCGGTGCGCCTGGCCCGCGTGCCGCAGGGCACGGTCGTCGCGGCCGCACCGCAGGTGGTGCAGCAGGCCATGCCGGCCGCCGCCGCGATGCCGATGCAGTCGCCGGTGCAGGCCGCGACCGGCGGCGCGCCCAAGCCCGCCGCCGAGCAGCTGCCCGACGGCGAGGTCGTGCGCTCGCCGATGGTCGGCACGTTCTACGCGTCGCCCGCGCCGGACAAGCCGGCGTTCGTCAGCGTCGGCCAGTCGGTCAAGGCCGGCGACACGCTCGGCATCATCGAGGCGATGAAGATGTTCAACCCGATCGAGGCCGACGTCTCCGGCACGGTCCTGAAGATCCTCGCCGAGAGCGGCCAGCCGGTGGAGTTCGACCAGCCGCTGTTCGTGATCGGTTGAGGCGCGGCATGCCAGCTCGCATCCAGCTCGACAAGGTCGTCATCGCCAACCGCGGCGAAATCGCGCTGCGCATCCTGCGCGCGTGCCACGCGCTGGGCATCCGCACGGTCGCGGTGCATTCCACCGTGGACCGCAACCTCAAGCACGTGGCCATGGCCGACGAGTCGGTGTGCATCGGCCCGGCGCCGTCGGCGCAGAGCTACCTCGACATGGCCGCGATCATCGCCGCCGCCGAGGTCACCGACGCGCAGGCCATCCACCCCGGCTACGGCTTCCTCAGCGAGAACGCCGACTTCGCCGAGCGCGTCGAGAAGTCCGGCTTCGTGTTCATCGGCCCGCGCGCGGAAACCATCCGCCTGATGGGCGACAAGGTCGAGGCGATCCGCGCGATGAAGGCCGCCGGCGTGCCGTGCGTGCCCGGCAGCGGCGGCCCGCTCGGCGACGACGCCGACGCCAACCTGAAGATCGCCCGCGAGATCGGCTATCCCGTGATCGTGAAGGCGGCAGGCGGCGGCGGCGGCCGCGGCATGCGCGTGGTCCACACCGAGGCCGCACTCGTGAACGCGATCGCGACCACCAAGGCGGAAGCCAAGGCCGCGTTCGGCAACGACATGGTCTACATGGAGAAGTTCCTGGAGAACCCGCGCCACGTGGAGATCCAGGTGCTCGCCGACGGCCAGGGCAGCGCGATCCACCTCGGCGAGCGCGACTGCTCGATGCAGCGCCGCCACCAGAAGGTGGTCGAGGAAGCGCCTGCGCCCGGGATCACGCCGGAGCTGCGCGCGCAGATCGGCAAGGTCTGCGTGGAAGCCTGCATCCGCATCGGCTACCGCGGCGCCGGCACGTTCGAATTCCTGTACGAGGACGGGCGCTTCTACTTCATCGAGATGAATACGCGCATCCAGGTCGAACACCCCGTCACCGAGATGGTGACCGGCGTGGACCTGGTGCGCGAGCAGCTGAGCATCGCCGCCGGCAACAGGCTCTCGCTGAAGCAGGAGGACATCGTCCTCGAAGGCCACGCGATCGAGTGCCGCATCAACGCCGAGGACCCGGACACCTTCATGCCCTGCCCCGGCCTGATCCAGCATTTCCACGCGCCGGGCGGCCCGGGCGTGCGCGTGGATTCGCACATCTACGAGGGCTACCGCGTCCCCTCGAACTACGACTCGATGATCGGCAAGCTCATCGTGCACGGCCCGGACCGCGAGACCGCGATCGCCCGCATGCGCGTGGCGCTGAGCGAGATGGTCGTGGACGGCATCAAGACCAACGTCCCCCTGCAGCAGCGGATCATGGCCGACGCCGGCTTCCAGCGCGGCGGCCAGAACATCCACTACCTCGAGAAGCGCCTGGCGGAGCAGAAGGAAAAGTCGCTGTCGATCACGTGATGGCCGCGGCGCGCACGGGACGCCGTTTACGCTGACACCCCAGGAACCGGATACGGACATGCCACGCCATCGCCTCCTCCCCGCCGCCATCCTCGCGACGCTCGCGCTGTCGCTCCCCGCGGCCAGCCAGACCGCCAAGAAGGGGCCGGAAACGCTGCTCTACATCGACCTGGCCACCCACGACATGCCCGGCATGCCGAACATGGGCGGCCTCGGGAAGATGGCGATGGGCATGTTCGGCGGCCGCGGCGGCAACAACAGCTACGGCTCGACGCAGCATCCGGGGCTGCCCGGGCAGTACATGGACGTCACCCTGCGCAACAGCCTGAATCCGGGCGGCGCCGCGGCGGACGCGATCCCCGCCGGCCTGCGCCTGGGCGACAGCCTGCCGCTGCTCGCGCCGAAGCCGCAGAAGTCCGAGCCCGGCGAGCCCGTCGTGCCGCAGTTCGGCGGCAAGCCGCCGGATGCGGCGGCGCGCATCCTCATCTACTGGGGTTGCGGCACCGAGGTGCGGCCCGGCCAGCCCAAGGTGTTCGAGGTCAGCAGCAAGGACGGCAAGGTGAAGGTCAGCGGCTCGATGGAAGGCCGCTACGCGCCGGACCGCGATCCGCGTACCGGCCCCGACACCGCGCTCTGGCCCAACGACAAGGATCGCCGCAGCGTGCCCGACGGCGCGTCGGTGGCGGGCGACCATCGCATCACCGGCGACCGCGTGCCGGAATCGCTGAAGTTCGCCCTCGGCCAGGCGCAGGACTTCATGCCGAAGATCGCGCTGACGCACAGCGGCGAGATCGCGACGGGCCAGACCTGGCGCTGGCAGCCGGTGGCCAACGCGCGCGGCTATTTCCTGCACGCGATGGGCATGCAGGGCGACGCGCTCGTGCTGTGGAGCAGCTCCGAGACCTCCGACGCCGGCATGGGCGTGGTCGACTACCTGCCCAACGCCACCGTCGACAAGTGGATCAAGGAGAAGGTGTTGCTGGCGCCGGCGGTGGACAGCTGCGCGATCCCGAAGGGCATCTTCGCCGGCAAGGACGGCGAGGCGATGGCCGGCGGCATGCTGCAGATGATCGCCTACGGCCCGGAAACGAACCTGTCGTGGCCGCCGAAGCCGAAGGACCCGAAGGTCGCGTGGGATCCGGAGTGGAACGTGCGCATCCGCACCAAGTCCACGGCGATGGCGATGCTCGGAATGGATTTCGGCGCCGCGATGCAGGGCCGCGACGGCGAACCCGCGGAACCGCAGGAACCGGCGCAGGAAAAGCCGTCCGCGAAGAAGGTGCTGAAGGGCCTGCTGGGGTTCTGAGCGCATGCCGTTCCTCGAACTCTCGGTGCGTTGCCGCGTCGCCGAGCAGCCGCGCTACGAGCACGCGCTCGAGGACGTCGGCGCGCTCGCGGTGACCCTGCTCGACGCCGACGCGTCGACGCCCGACGAGCGCGCGATCCTGGAACCCGGCGTCGGCCAGACGCCGCTGTGGGACGAGATCGCGCTCTCGGCGCTGTTCCCGCACGACGCGGACGCGCTGCTGCTGCTCGCCGCGCTGGAGAGCTTCGATCCTGGCCTGGACTGGACGCGCGCGTCGTTCCGCGCCGTTGGCGACCAGGACTGGGAACGGGCCTGGATGGACCAGTACGCGCCGCTGTCGTTCGGCACGCGCACCTGGATCGTGCCCTGGAACCGCGAGCTGCCGCCCGCGGCCGAAGCGGCCGGTGCGGCCGTGGTGCGGCTCGACCCGGGGCTGGCCTTCGGTTCGGGCACGCACCCGACCACGGCGCTGTGCCTGGAGTGGCTGGACGGGCTCGCGGCCGCGGGCGCGCTGCGCGGCGCGGACGTGCTGGATTTCGGCTGCGGCAGCGGCATCCTCGCGCTGGCCGCGCTCAAGCTCGGCGCGGCCTCGGCCACGGGCGTCGACAACGACCCGCAGGCGCTGCTGGCCACGCGCGACAACGCCGAGCGCAACGGCGTCGCCGACCGGCTGCACGTGCACGCGCCCGGCGAGGCGCCCGCGCGCACCTATCCGGTGGTCGTCGCGAACATCCTGGCCTCGGCACTCGACGCGCTCGCCGGAGAACTGGCGGCGCGGGTCGCGCCGGGTGGGCGGATCGCGCTGTCGGGCATCCTCGACGGGCAGGAAGGACCGCTGCTGCAGCGCTATTCGCCGTGGTTCGGCGACCTCCGCGTGCAGAAGCTCGGCGACTGGCTGCGCATCGACGGCGTCCGCCACTAGAATCGCGGCATGCCCGCGCTGCCCACGTTCCTGGAACCGCCCGCCCCCGGCGCCGACGAAGCGCGCGCGCGCCGCGGCGCGCGCCGCGAGCTCGCGATCGTCGCGGCGCTGGCGCTGCTGCTGGTCATGCAGGTGCTGCTCGCCGATCGCGCGCATCTCGCCGCCGACGCGCGATGGCGGCCGCTCGTGCAGGGCGCTTGCGCGGTGCTGCGTTGCGACGTGCCCGCCTGGCGCGAGCCGGCCGCGTTCACGCTGCTGCAGCGCGACGTGCGGCCCAATCCCGCGAAGCGCGGTGTCCTCCACGTGGCCGCCAGCTTCCGCAACGATGCGCAGTGGCCGCAGGCCTGGCCGACCCTGCTGCTGACGTTGTCGGATGCGGACGGGCGCGCCGTCGGCTTCCGTGCATTCAAGCCGGAGGAGTACCTGGGCAAGGCCCCGCCGCAGGCCACGATCGCCAGCGGCGCGAGCGCGGCGGTCGCGCTGGACGTGGTCGAACCCGGTCCCGGCATCGTCGCCTTCACCTTCGATTTCCGCTGAGCCCGGCGCCACGCGCCGCGCCGCGCGTGGCGCCTCGGGCCGTGCCGCGCTAGACTCGTTCCCCCCGCCGGCCATGCGCCGGTGGCGCATCGGATCCAGGGGAACCGCTTGAACGCCGTCGATCGCATCGAATCCAGCCGTGGCGGCCCTCGCCCGCCGCTGCGCGAGCACGTCGCCAATTCGGTCAGGCGCTACCTGCGCGACCTCGACGGCTGCGATGCCACCGACCTGTACGAGATCGCGCTGCGCGAGCTCGAGATCCCGCTGTTCGCGGAAGTGCTCCAGCACTGCGACGGCAACCAGAGCCGCGCGGCGGCGATGCTCGGCATCCATCGCGCGACGCTGCGCCGGAAGCTGCGCGACTACGGAATCGCATGACCATGGGTGGTGAAGGAATGCGCGGCGGACCCGTGCAAGTGCGGCGCGCGCTGCTTTCCGTTTCCGACAAGACCGGCCTGCTGGAGCTGGCGCGCGCGCTGGACCGGCACGGCGTGGCCCTGCTTTCGACCGGCGGCACCGCACGCGCGCTGCGCGACGCGGGCCTGGCCGTGACCGACGTCAGCGAGGCCACCGGCTTCCCGGAGATGATGGACGGCCGGGTGAAGACCCTGCATCCGGTGGTCCATGGCGGCCTGCTGGGCCGCGCCGGCACCGACGACGCGGTGATGGCGGCGCATGGCATCGCGCCGATCGACCTGCTGGTGCTGAACCTGTACCCGTTCGAGCGCGTCTCGGCCGATCCGTCCAGTTCGCTGGAGGACATCGTCGAGAACATCGACATCGGCGGCCCGGCGATGCTGCGTTCGGCGGCCAAGAACTTCGCGCGCGTCGCGGTGGCGACCGATCCCGCGCAGTACGACGCCATCGTCGCCGAGCTCGACGGCAACGGCGGCGCGCTGTCGGCGAAGACGCGCTTCGCGCTGTCGGTGGCGGCGTTCAACCGCGTCGCGCAGTACGACGCCTGCATCAGCAACGTCCTGTCCTCGCTCGGCGAGGACGGCACGCGCGGCCTGTTCTCCGCGCAATGCAACAGCAACTTCGTGAAGGTGATGGACCTGCGCTACGGCGAGAACCCGCACCAGCAGGCGGCGTTCTACCGCGACCTGTGGCCGGTGCCCGGCACGCTGGCGACGTTCTCGCAGCTGCAGGGCAAGGAGCTGAGCTACAACAACCTGGCCGACGCCGATGCCGCGTGGGAATGCGTGCGCCAGTTCGAGCAGCCGGCCTGCGTGATCGTGAAGCACGCCAACCCGTGCGGCGTGGCGGTCGGCGCCGGGTGCGGCGACGCCTACGAGGCGGCCTACGCGACCGACCCGACCTCGGCGTTCGGCGGCATCATCGCCTTCAACCGGACGCTCGACGCGGCGACCTGCAAGGCGATCCTTGACCGCCAGTTCGTCGAGGTGCTGATCGCGCCCGACTACGAGGCCGGCGCGCTGGATTACGCGCGGAAGAAGGCGAACGTGCGCGTGCTGCGCATCCCGCACGGCGACGGCCGCAACAACTTCGACGTCAAGCGCGTCGGCTCCGGCCTGCTGATGCAGACCAGCGACATCCGCGAGGTCGCGCGCGACGAACTGAAGGTGGTGACGAAGCGCGCGCCGACCGAAGCCCAGCTCGGCGACCTGCTGTTCGCCTGGCGCGTCGCCAAGTTCGTGAAGTCCAACGCGATCGTCTACGCGAAGGACGGCCGCACCATCGGCGTCGGCGCCGGGCAGATGAGCCGCGTCTACTCCGCGCGCATCGCCGGCATCAAGGCCGCGGACGCGGGCCTCGAGGTGCCCGGATCGGTGATGGCGTCGGACGCCTTCTTCCCGTTCCGCGACGGCATCGACGCCGCGGCGGAAGCCGGCATCCGCGCCGTCATCCAGCCCGGCGGCTCGATGCGCGACGCGGAGGTCATCGCGGCCGCCGACGAGCACGGCATCGCGATGGTCTTCACCGGCATCCGCCATTTCCGGCATTGAGGCGGCACCGATGAAGGTACTCGTCATCGGCGGCGGCGGACGGGAGCACGCGCTGGCGTGGAAGCTGGCGCAGTCGCCGCGCGTGTCGCGGGTGCTGGTCGCCCCCGGCAACGCGGGGACCGCGACCGAGGACAAGTGCCGCAACGCCGACGTGCAGGCCACCGACATCGACGGGCTGCTGGCGCTGGTGCGGCGCGAGGGCATCTCGGTCACCGTGGTCGGGCCCGAACAGCCGCTCGTGGCGGGCGTCGTGGATGCGTTCCGCGCACGCGGGCACCGCATCTTCGGGCCGACCGCCGCTGCGGCGCAGCTGGAAGGCAGCAAGGCGTTCGCGAAGGAATTCCTGGCGCGGCACGGCATTCCGACCGCGCACTACGCGGTCCACACCGACGTCGACGCGGCGCTGGCCGACGTGCGCGCACGCTCCCGGGAAAGTGGCGGCGCGCCGATCGTGGTGAAGGCCGACGGCCTGGCCGCCGGCAAGGGCGTGATCGTCGCGACGACGCTCGCCGAAGCCGAGGACGCGGTGCGCGACATGCTCGCCGGCAACGCCTTCGGCGCCGCGGGCGCGCGCGTCGTGATCGAGGAGTTCCTCGAGGGCGAGGAGGCCAGCTTCATCTCGATGGTCGACGGCGTCCACGCGCTGCCGATGGCCACCTCGCAGGACCACAAGCGCGTCGGCGACGGCGACACCGGGCCGAACACCGGCGGCATGGGCGCGTACTCGCCGGCCCCGGTCGTCACCCCCGCGGTGCACGCGCGGATCATGCGCGAGGTCGTCGGACCGACGGTGCGCGGCATGGCCGCGGACGGCATCCCGTTCACCGGTTTCCTGTACGCGGGACTGATGATCGACAAGGCCGGGGCGCCGAAGGTCATCGAGTTCAACGTGCGCTTCGGCGACCCGGAAACCCAGCCGGTAATGCTGCGGCTGCAATCGGACCTGCTCGACCTGGTCGAGGCGGCGATCGCGGGCCGGCTCGACGGCATCGAGGCGCAATGGGATCCGCGCCCGTCGCTCGGCGTGGTGATGGCGGCCGAAGGCTATCCGGGCAAGCCGCGCACCGGCGATGCGATCAACTCGATGGATGCGCCGGACCTGGAAGGCACGAAGGTCTTCCACGCCGGCACCCGCCTCCAGGACGGCCAGGCCGTGACCGCGGGCGGACGCGTGCTGTGCGTGTGCGCGCTGGGCGACAGCGTGGCCGACGCGCAGCGCCGCGCCTATGCGGAAGTCGCCGGGATCTCGTGGTCCGGCGAATTCCACCGCCACGACATCGGCTGGCGCGCGATCGCGCGCGAACAGGGCTGACCGGCGCCTGCGACCTTCAGTGCGCCGCGGCGCCCTGCCCCGACGCGTCCTGCTGCGCCGACAGCCGGTTCTC
>JBDZUW010000034.1:13351-18902 GCA_040255375.1 Luteimonas sp.
ACCAGCCGGTTCTCGACGTCGGCCACGCCCTGCATGCCGGCGACGTAACGGGCCAGCGCCGCGGCCTCGTCCTCCGGCGCCTCGCCGCTCAGCACGACGCGGCCGCCCTCCACTTCGACCTGTACCGCGGACGGCCGGTCCATCAGGTGGCCGAGCTTGGCGCGGATGCGCTCGTGCAGCGTGTCGTCGTCGACCGGCTCGGCCGCCAGGTGCGATTCCGTTTCGGCCAGCCTCCCGCGCATGCGGTTCGCCGCGTCGCGTCGCGCCGCGCGCAGCGAGTCCTGCACGTCGCGCGCCGCGCCGCCGGTGCGCTCGCGGACCAGCGAGCGGCGCCTGCGCCCCGTTTCCGGATCCAGGAGGTACATCGCGGCCGCGCCCGCGGCGAACACGGCGGCGGTCTTCAACAACGCATTCATGGACGGTCTCCTGCTCGGGACCGTCGATGCTGCCAGCGCGGATGGAAAGTCCGCGCGAAGGCGCGATCAGCCGGATCGACCGGCCTTGTCGACGAGCGCGGCCACGAGATCGCGCACGAGCTTGCGATGCGGCGGCGCGAGGCTGACGTAGGCATCGATCATCGCGCGCTCTCCGGGGCTGAGCGCCTCCCAGGCTCCCGCGGTCTCGCCCACGCGCGAGCGCGGGCGACCGCCGTACTGGAGGACGTGCGCATCCATGCCGAGCATCGCGGCGAGGACCCGCAGCTTGTCCTGCCGCGGGATCGCCTTGCCGTTGAGCCAGCCGGAGATCGCCTGCGACGTCACCGGCGCGCCTTCGTAGCGGGAGTTGAAACGCTTCTCGAGGACGGCCGGGCTGGCTTCGATCCGCGCTTCCTTCAGCGCGGCGCGCAGGCGCGCCGAAAATTCCGCTTTCTCGTCCTTCATGCTCCCGGACGTTAGGCGGCCCGGCCGCGCCGTCAGGAAATATTGCTTTCAAGACGCTGAAAATATTGCTTTCCATCCCGGTGAAGATGGGGTATAACATTCGTTATAACTTGACTTGGGGATCTCCCATGAAGCTCAAGATCACCGCCATCGGCAATTCCGCGGGCGTCATCCTGCCCAGGGAGCTCCTGGCCCGGCTGCGGGTCGAGAAGGGCGACGAGCTGTATGCGCTGGAGACGCCCGACGGCATCCGACTGACCACCTACGACCCGGTTTTTGCTGCGCAAATGGAAGTGGCCGAGCAGGTCATGCGGGAACATCGCGACCTGCTTCGCCGGCTGGCGGAGTAGGAGGCCGTCATGGTGATCTGGATCGATCGCGCCCTCGCGCTCGCCATCCATGAGCGGCAAGTGGCGGAGCACGGGGGTGACGCCGGCGTCCGTGATGAAGCCTTGCTGGAGTCCGCACTCGCACGACCGCAGCAACTGCACGCGTACGGCGACCCGCCCCCCGACCTCGCCGCGCTTGCCGGAAGCCTGGCATTCGGGCTGGCCCGCAATCATCCTTTCATCGATGGCAACAAACGCACCGCGCACGTCTGCTATTACGTATTCCTGGTGCTAAACGATGCTCGCGTCGACGCCACCCTCGACGACATGTATCTGAAAATGCTTTCCCTTGCCGAAGGATCGCTGGACGAGGCCGGTTTTGTCGCATGGCTGCGGCCTCGTCTGAAATTCGTGCCCGGCAAATCCGTCAACGAGCCGCGCGCTCGCTACGCGCGCTGACGCGCGGCGCGACGCGGCTGCAGCGCGGGCCGCAGCGCGCGCGCTCCGCTCAGACGTTCGCGTCCTCCGGCGCCATCGCCGTCTCCAGCGGCGCCGCGCCGCCCGGCTGGTCGCGCAGCGCCGGGTCGCAGCGGCCGACGGTGTAGCACGCCATCGACAGCGAGCCGTAGGCGTAGCCGTCCACCAGCAGGTCGGCGCCACGCCCGGATGCGGCAGCCATGCCTGCGATGTAGAGCAGCGGCAGGAAGTGCTCGTCGGTCGGCGCGGCCCTGCGGAAATCGGGATGATGGAACAGTCCGGCGGCGTCGCCGGGCCGCTCGGTCATGATCCGGCGCGCATCCTCGTCGAACCGCCGTGCCCAGTCGAAGCCGGCGTCCCGCTGGTGCCAGTCGATCGCTCGCAGGTTGTGCACGACGTTGCCGCTGCCGACCACCAGCACGCCGCGCTCGCGCAGCGCGGCGAGCTTCGCGCCCATCGCGAGGTGCCATTCCGGCGGCTGCAGCGCGTTGATCGACAGCTGCACCACGGGAATGTCGGCCTCGGGGAACGCATGCACCAGCACCGACCAGGTGCCGTGGTCGAGGCCCCAGCTGTCGTGGTCGGCCCCGACCTGGTCGGGCTTCACCGCGTCGGCCACCTCCTCCGCGAGTCCGGGCAGGCCCGGCGCCGGGTAGTCCACGTCGAACAGCGCCTGCGGGAACCCGTAGAAGTCGTGGATGGTCCTGGGCCGCGCCATCGCGGTGACGGCCGTGGCGTTGACGTACCAGTGCGCCGAGACGGCGAGGATCGCGCGCGGGCGCGGCGCGGCGGCACCGAACGCGCGCCAGGCTTCCGTGTACCGGTTGCGCTCCAGGGCATTCATCGGGCTGCCGTGGCCCAGGAATGCGGCGGGCATCATGGTCATCGGCCGTCTCCCGGCGTGGCTTCGCCGGAGGATACGATAGGGCCGTGAACGCGGCGCGCCGCGGGATCGACCACCGCGCGACGACAGGGGAATGCCGATGGACGAGGCCAGGGAGAAGCACTCGCAGTTCGGGCTGCTGCGCGAGCGGCGGTTCCTGCCGCTGTTCGTGACCCAGTGCTTCGGCGCGTTCAACGACAACGTGTTCCGGCAGGCGATCATCGGCCTGCTGTTCTGGATGGACGCCTCGCCGGAGCAGCGCACGCTGTACGCGTCGCTGGCGCCGGCGATCTTCATCCTGCCCTACTTCCTGTTCTCCGCGACGGCGGGGCAGATCGCGGAGAAGCTGGAGAAGTCGCGGCTGATCCGGATCACGACCTCGATGGAGATCGCGATCATGTCGCTGGCGGCGGTCGCGTTCGTGCTGCAGGCGCTGCCGCTGCTGCTGGTCGCGCTGTTCCTGACCGGCATGCAGTCGACGCTGTTCGGCCCGGTGAAGTATTCGATCCTGCCGGTGGTGCTGCGCCCCGAGGAGCTGACCGGCGGCAACGGCCTGGTCGAGATGGGCACGTCGGTGTCGATCCTCGTCGGCATGATCGCGGGCGGCCTGATCTTCACCGCGGCGGGCGCGCACGGGCCGTGGGTGGCGGGTGCGTGCGTGATCGCGCTGGCGGTGGCGGGCAACCTGGTGAGCCGGATGATCCCGCCGGCGGGCGCGGCGGCACCCGGCCTGCGGATCAACTGGAACCCCGTGCCGGAGACGGTCGAGGTGATGCGCCTCGCGCGCCGGCAGCTCGCGGTGCGCAATGCCGTGCTCGGCGTGTCCTGGTTCTGGTTCGTCGGCACGGTGTTCGCGACGCAGCTGCCGGACTACGCGGTCGCGCACCTGGGCGGCGGCAACACGTTGTACGTGTTCGCGCTGGCGCTGTTCTCGATCGGCACCGGCACCGGCTCGATGCTGTGCGAGAAGCTGTCCGCGCGCACCGTCGAGATCGGCCTGGTGCCGCTGGGCGCGTTCGGCATGAGTGCGTTCCTGTTCGACCTGTATTTCGCGCGCAGCGGCATGGCCACGGCCAGCGGGCTGGACGTCGCGGGGTTCCTGGGCGCCGACGGCAGCTGGCGCATCGTGCTCGACCTGGTCGGCATCGGCGTGTTCACCGGCTTCTTCGTGGTGCCCCTGTTCGCGCTGATCCAGAGCCGCACGCCGAAGGATCAGCTGTCGCGCGTGATCGGCGCGCTGAACATCCAGAACTCCGGGTTCGTGGTGGCGTCGTCGGTGCTGTGCCTGCTGCTGCGGCAGTGGGCCGGATGGACGATCCCGCAGCTGTTCCTGGCGCTGGCGATCGCCAACACGCTGGTCGCGCTGTGGATCTTCACGATCGTGCCCGAGTTCCTGATGCGCTTCCTGGGCTGGGTGCTGGTGCGCGCGCTGTACCGCCTGCGCGTGCGCGGCGTCGAGGCGAACGTGCCCGACGAGGGCGCGGCGGTGCTGGCGTGCAACCACGTCAGCTACATGGATGCGCTGATCCTGTCGGCGGCGATCCCGCGCCCGGTGCGCTGGGTGATGTACCACCGCATCTTCGACATCCCGTTCCTGAGCTGGATCTTCCGGACCGCGAAGGCGATCCCGATCGCCGGCGCGCGCGAGGATCCCGCGCTCATGCAGCGCGCGTTCGACGCCGTCGACGCCGCGCTCGCCGAAGGCGAGCTGGTCGGCATCTTCCCGGAAGGCACGCTGACCAAGGACGGCGACATCGCGCCGTTCAAGTCGGGCGTCGAGAAGATCCTGGAACGCGCCGCCGCCGCAGGCCGCCCGGTGCCGGTGGTGCCGCTGGCGCTGCGCAACATGTGGAGCAGCATGTGGAGCCGCCACGATTCGCGCCTGGGCCGCATGCGCGCGCCGCGCCGTTTCCGCGCGCACGTCGGACTCGTGGCCGGCGCGCCGATGCCGGCGACCACGACCGCGGAGCAACTGGAAGCGCGGGTGCGCGCCTTGCGCGGCGACGAGGCCTGACCGGGCGTCAGGCGATTTCCGCCAGCCAGCGTTCGACCAGCCAGCGCGAGATCGAGATCGGCGCGGACAGCACGATGCCCTCGCCTTCCGCGTCGGCGTTCGCCCAGTCGGCGGCGAGACCGGCGCGGACATCGTCCGCCCCGAACCAGCGCACGTCCTCGAGTTCGTCGCCCGCCTGCGGTTCGTCCGGCTCCGCCCGCGCGATGAAGCCCAGCATCAGCGCGCCCGGGAACGGCCAGGGCTGCGATGCGAGGTAGCGGCACTCGCGCACGCGCACGCCGCTTTCCTCCAGCACCTCGCGCGCGACGGTCTGCTCCAGCGATTCGCCGGGTTCGACGAAGCCCGCGAGCACCGACCAGCGCCGCGCGGGCCAGGGCTTCTGGCGCCCGAGCAGCAGGCGCCTGCCGTCGGTGACGGCGGCGATGATCGCCTGGTCGGTGCGCGGGTAATGCTCGCTGCCGCAATCCGCGCAGCGGCCGAGCCAGCCGGCGCGCACGAACGCGAGCCCGGCGCCGCAGGCGCTGCAATGGCGATGCCGCGCGTGCCAGTGCAGGAGCGCGCGCGCCTGCGCGAAGGCGGTGGCGTCGCGCGCGGGCCACGCCGCGGCAGCGCTGCGCAGGTCCATGCGGGTCGCCGCGGGCGCGATCGCCTGCGGGCCGGCGGTCGCGGCACGCTGCGCGAACCAGCCCTCGTCGCCCCTCAGGCCGAGGAACACCGCGGTGCCCGGCCCGCCGCCGAGCTCGGCGCCGGTGGGCGCGAACAGCCGCCCTTCGCCGTCGGCGAGCGCGCGCCCGTCGTCCTCGAGCAGGAGCACGCGCGCGCGCGGCCACAGCGCCACCAGCGCGTCCGCGTCGTCGCGCAGCGCATCGGCGCGGTCCAGCGCGCCATCGATGAAGGAAAAGGGCGAGGTCACACGGTGAAGCTGCTGCCGCAGCCGCAGGTGCTCTTCGCGTTCGGGTTGCGGATC
>JBDZUW010000153.1:0-3430 GCA_040255375.1 Luteimonas sp.
CCGGCATCGGCGCGTTCTTCGAGCCGAAGCTGCGCGAACGCTACGGCGTGCAGGAGTCGCGCCACGTGCTGCTCGATTCGCTGCGCGCCGCCGGTTTCTCGCACGAGGACGTGGATGTCGTCGTGCTCTCGCACCTGCACTTCGACCACGCCGGCGGGCTGCTCGCGGCATGGGAGGAGGGCGCGCCGCCGCGCCTGCTGTTCCCGAACGCGACCTTCCTCGTCGGCAGGGCGCACTGGGAACGCGCGAAGGATCCGCATCCGCGCGACCGCGCCAGCTTCATCCCGGAACTCGCCGGGCTGCTCGAAGCGAGCGGGCGGCTGGAGCTCGTGGACGGCCCGCATTCGCGCGCGCTCGGCGAGGCGGTGCGCTTCCATTACAGCGACGGGCACACGCCGGGGCTGATGCTCGCGGAGATCGTCGGCCCGGAGCGCGTCGGCGGCGAAGCGCACGGCGGCGTGGTGTTCTGCGCCGACCTCATCCCCGGCCGGCCGTGGGTGCACGTGCCGATCACGATGGGCTACGACCGCAACGCGGAGCTGCTCATCGACGAGAAGAACGCCTTCCTCGCCGACAAGCTCGCGCGCAACGTGCACCTGTACTTCACCCACGATCCCGGCTGTGCGCTGGCGCGCGTCGTGCGCGACGAGCGCGGCCGCTACGGCACCGCGAACGAGGTCGCCGAACTGCACGCGAGGGCACTGGCGGCATGATGCGCGCGGCCGCGGTGCGCGCGGCCATGCCGCTCGCCGTCGCCGCCTGCCTCGCGGGCGCGGCGCCGGCCGCGATGGCGCAGCCGGCCGATGCCGATCCCGGCGCGACGCCGCAACCCGCGGCCACGGTCCGCGACCCCGACTTCGGCGTCGCCGCCCGCCATTTCGGCCTGCAGCGCGAAGTGGAGATGTTCCAGTGGCGGCCGCGCGGCGACGGCGGCTACGAACGCGCGTGGAGCCGCGACGCGCTGGATTCGTCCGCGTTCGCGCCCGGCCACGACAATCCGCCGTTCCCCTTGCGCAACCGGCAGTGGCTGGCCGGGGAAGTGCGCGTGGACGGCGTGCCGCTGGATCCCGCGGTGCTGTCGACCCTCGGCCGCTGGGAGCCGTTCCGCCCGAGTTTCAGCGCGCTGCCGGGCAACCTTGCGGCGACGTTCCAGCCGCAGGGCGACGGCCTGGGCACGGCCGAGAACCCGATGGCGCCGGAGATCGGCGACCTGCGCATCCACTGGCGCGAGCTGCGCCTGCCGCCGCTCGCCGACCGCATCGAACTGCGCGCGGGCCGCTGGGTGCTGCGTTCGCGCGGCATCGGCGCGCGGGCGAAGGCGGCCGCCGCCGGCACGGACGCCGGCGACGGCGCGCGCGACGTCGAAACGGACGAAGGCGGCGGCCGTCGCCGGTTCGCCGCGGGGCTGCTGCTCGCCGCGGCGGCAGTGGTGTCGGTGCTGCTCGCGCGGCGGCGGCGCAAGCCCGCTGGTCGCGACGACCGGGGCTGACGCCCGCGGCCGGCGTGCTGCCGCGGCTCAGCCCGGACGCGTGCCGAAGATGCGGTCGCCGGCGTCGCCCAGCCCCGGCAGGATGTAGCCATGCTCGTTGAGCCGCTCGTCGATGGCCGCGACGTAGGCGTCGACATCGGGATGCGCGGCCTGCAGCGCGCGCAGGCCTTCCGGCGCCGCGACCAGGAACAGCCCCCGGATCCGCTTCGCGCCCGCCGCCTTGAGCAGGTCGATGGTCGCCAGCAGCGTGCCGCCGGTCGCCAGCATCGGGTCGAGGATGATGGCCACGCGGTCGGCGAGGTCGTCGACGAGGTTCGCGTAGTACGTCGCCGGCTGCAGCGTCGTTTCATCGCGGCGCATGCCGACGATGCTGACCTTCGCCGCGGGCATCGTCGCGAGCACGCCGGGCAGCATGCCCAGCCCGGCGCGGAGGATCGGCACGAGCGTAGCCTTGCGGCCCTTGATGCGGCGCACGCGCACCGGGCCCGCCCAGCCCTCGACGACCACCTCCTCGGTCTCGAAGTCGGCGGTGGCTTCGTAGGCGAGCAGCGCGGCGACTTCGCCGGCGAGCTCGCGGAATTCCCTGGTGTTGCGGTCGGCGCAGCGCATCAGGCCCAGCTTGTGCTGGACCAGCGGATGCGTGACCTGGACGATCCCCATCGCGGCATTCCCCATAGGCGCAGCCCAGCCGCGATCCTATCGGATGCCACCGGCCGCGGCGCGTGCCGCGGCCGGCGGAGGGGCGTCAGGCGGCCTGCTGCTGCCGCGGCCCCTCGAGCAGCGCCTGCTTCACCAGCTGCAGGACGAGTTGCAGCTCGTCGCCGTCGATGGCGAAGTGCGGGGTGAAGCGCAACGAATTCTCGCCGCCGTGGATCACGCCGAGGCCGCGCTCGCGCAGCCACTCCTCGGTGGAGCCCGCGCCGTAACCCTTGAACTGCGGCGCGAGTTCGCAGGAGAACAGCAGGCCGGTGCCCTGGACCTTGGTGATCAGCCCGCCGAGCTCCGACTTCAGCGCTTCGAGGCCGGCGATGGCCTCGCGGCCGCGCTCGCGGATGTTCGCGCGCAGTTCCGGCGTGAGCTGCGCGAGCACCGCGCAGGCGACGTCGAGGCCGCGCGGATTGGCGGTCATCGTGTTGCCGTACGTGCCGCGCGCGTAGATCGCGGCGGCGCGCTCGTTGGTCGCCAGCACCGACAGCGGGAACTGGCCGGCGTTGAGCGCCTTGGAATACGTCTCCATGTCCGGCGCTTCCTGGCCCTCGAAGCCGGGGTAGTCGACGATCGAGAGGCAGCCCGCGGCACGCAGGCCGGCCTGGATCGAGTCGACCAGGAACAGCGCGCCGTGCGCCTTCGTCAGCTCGCGCGCGGCGGCGTAGAACTCGACCGGCACGCTGCGGCCCGGGTCGCCTTCGCCCATCACCGGCTCCAGGAACATCGCCTCGATGAACCAGCCGTTCGCGTCCGCGTCGGCGAAGGCCTTGCGCAGCGCGGCGAGATCGTAGGGCTCGATCGCGATCACCGACTCCTCGCCGCGGTAGCTGGCGAGGAACTTCATGTAGGTCTTGCGGCTGGAGTCCGAATACAGCGCGGGGCGATCGGTGCGGCCGTGGAAGCTGCCCTTGACCACGAGGCGCTTGACCTTGCGGCCGGCGTGGCGCGCGCCCGGGTCGGTCATCGCCTTGGTGTTGGTGTCGGCGATGCGCGCCGCCAGCGACACCGACTCCGAGCCGGAGTTGAGGCACATGAACTTCGCGTACGGGCAGCCGTCCTTGCGGCTGTGGCCGATCTCCTTGCGCAGCGCGCGGGTGAAGCGCAGCTGCGACAGGCTCGGGGTCATGATGTTGGCCAGCGCCTGCGGCTTCGCCATGGCTTCGAGCACCGCCTGCGGCGCGTGGCCGAAGCCGAGCATGCCGTAGCCGCCGGTGTCGTACAGCACCGCGCCCT
>JBDZUW010000154.1:0-3414 GCA_040255375.1 Luteimonas sp.
GCCGGCACACCCACTGCACCGGCAGGCGGAAGCCGATGTCGGCCGGCGCGCGCGCGACCTGCACGCTCTCCAGGTGCTGCAGCAGCGACGGCCCCGTGTACCACGGCGTCCGCGGCGAGGCGTCCAGCAGGTTGTCGCCCTGCAGCGCCGACAGCGGGATGCAGGCCACGTCGGTGATGCCCAACGATGCCGCCAGCGCGCGGTACTCGGCGGCGATGCATTCGAACACCGCCTGGTCGAACCCCACCAGGTCCATCTTGTTCACCGCCAGCGCCACGTGCCGGATGCCCAGCAGCGAGACGATGTAGCTGTGCCGGCGCGTCTGCGTGAGCAGCCCCTTGCGCGCATCGACCAGCACCACCGCCAGGTCCGCCGTGGACGCGCCGGTGGCCATGTTGCGCGTGTACTGCTCGTGGCCCGGGCAGTCGGCGACGATGAACTTGCGCCGGTCGGTATCGAAGAAGCGGTAGGCGACGTCGATGGTGATGCCCTGCTCGCGCTCGGCCGCCAGCCCGTCCACCAGCAGCGCGAAGTCGATGCCTTCGCCCTGGGTGCCGTGGCGGCGGCTGTCGCTCTCGAGCGCGGACACCTGGTCGTCGAGGATCAGCTTCGTGTCGTGCAGCAGCCGCCCGATCAGCGTGCTCTTGCCGTCGTCCACGCTGCCGCAGGTGATGAAGCGCAGCAGGTCCTTCGCTTCGTGGCGGCGCAGGTAGTCGTCCACGACGCCCATCAGAAGTAGCCCTCCTGCTTCTTCTTCTCCATCGACGCGGACGGGTCGTGGTCGATCACCCGGCCCTGGCGCTCGGAGGTCGTCGCCACCAGCATCTCGGCGATCACCTTCTCCAGCGTGTCGGCCCCGGATTCGATCGCGCCGGTCAGCGGATAGCAGCCCAGCGTGCGGAAACGCACCTGCCGCAGCGCCGGCGCCTCGCCCGGCCGCAGCGGCAGGCGCTCGTCGTCGACCAGGATCAGCGCGCCGTCGCGCTCCACCACCGGCCGCTCGCGCGCCAGGTACAGCGACGGCACCGGGATCTGCTCGCGGTGGATGTACAGCCACACGTCCAGCTCGGTCCAGTTCGAGATCGGGAACACGCGCACCGACTCGCCCTTGTGGATACGCGCGTTGTACAGGTCCCACAGCTCCGGGCGCTGGCGCTTGGGATCCCAGCGGTGCTGCGCGTTGCGGAACGAGAAGATGCGCTCCTTGGCGCGGGACTTCTCCTCGTCGCGGCGCGCGCCGCCGATGGCCGCATCGAAACCCCAGTGGTCCAGCGCCTGCTTCAGCGCCTGGGTCTTCATCACGTCCGTGTGCACGGTCGCGCCGTGCGTGAACGGGCCCACGCCCTGCGCCAGCCCGTCGGGGTTGGTCCAGGTCCGCAGCTCCACCCCCGTCTCCGCGGCGCGCCGGTCGCGGAACGCGATCATCTCCCGGAACTTCCAGGTCGTGTCCACGTGCAGCAGCGGAATCGGCGGCCGCGCCGGATGGAAGGCCTTCAGCAGCAGGTGCAGCAGCACCGAGCTGTCCTTGC
The DNA here is from genome assembly GCA_040255375.1 of Luteimonas sp. Classification (GTDB taxonomy): domain Bacteria; phylum Pseudomonadota; class Gammaproteobacteria; order Xanthomonadales; family Xanthomonadaceae; genus Cognatiluteimonas. The sequence continues at coordinate 1,530 of JBDZUW010000154.1, forward strand.
CCACCGAATACAGCATCACCGGGTTGCCGAAGCTCGCGGCGACCTCGCGCAGGATGTGGATGCTCTCGGCCTCGAGGCGGTCGAGGTGGCTTGCGGCGGCGGACAGGCTCATTCCGTGGGAATCCGCGCTCGGCGGGGGCTCGCGGCCGATTGTACGTGCTGGCGCCGCTCACGGGCCCGGAACGCCGCCTCCACCAGTATCGGCCGGCCAGGGGACCTCCCTGCGTTCGTGTTTCCATCCCCCGCTCCCACGGTGACAGCCATGCGCCTCCACGACAGCATCCTCGACACCATCGGCGGCACGCCCGTGGTCCGCCTCCACCGCGTGGCGCCTGCGCACGTGGCGCTGTACGCCAAGGTCGAGTCGTTCAACCCCGGCGGGTCGGTCAAGGACCGCCTCGCGCTGGCGATCGTCCTCGACGCCGAGCGCCGCGGCACGCTCAAGCCGGGCCAGACGATCGTGGAGGCGACGTCGGGCAACACCGGCATCGCGCTGGCGATGGTCGCGGCCGCGCGCGGCTATCCGTTCGTGGCGGTGATGGCGGAGACGTTCTCGATCGAGCGCCGCAAGCTGATGCGCGCCTACGGGGCGAGGGTGATCCTGACGCCCGCCGCCGAGCGCGGCACCGGCATGGTCCGCGTCGCGAAGGAACTCGCCGAGCGCCACGGCTGGTTCCTGGCGCGCCAGTTCGAGAACGAGGCCAATCCCGCCTGGCACCGCAACACCACCGGCCCGGAGATCCTGCGCGACTTCGCCGGCCAGCGGCTCGACTACTTCGTCAGCGGCTGGGGCACCGGCGGCACGATCACGGGCGCCGGCGAGGTGCTGAAGCTGGCGCGCCCCGGGCTCTCGGTCGTCGCCGCGGAACCCGCGGTGGCCTCGCTGCTCGAAGGCCGCGAATGGCAGCCGCACCGCATCCAGGGCTGGACCCCGGATTTCGTGCCGCCGGTGCTGTCGCGCGAGGTCGTGGACCGCGTCGTCACGGTCGAGGACATCGCGGCGCGCGACATGGCGCGGCGCCTCGCCCGCGAGGAGGGCCTGCTGGTCGGCATTTCCGCCGGCGCCACCGTCGCCGCGGCCCTGCAGGTCGCCGAAAGCGCGCCGGAGGGTTCGGTCCTGCTCGCGATGCTGCCCGACACGGGCGAGCGCTACCTGTCCACGTTCCTGTTCGAGGGCGTCGAGGAAGGCTCCGACGACGCCTGGCTGGCCTCGCTCGGCTAGAATTGGGGGGCTGAACGCTCCTCCCGCCCCGCCGCCCGCGGCCGTGCGGGGCCCTGCCCCCACAGGAATGCCTGAACGATGAAGATCCTCGTCGGTTACAAGCGTGTCGTGGACTACAACGTCCGCATCCAGGTCAAGCCCGACGGTTCGGGCGTGGTCACGGACGGCGTGAAGCTGTCCGCCAACCCCTTCGACGAGATCGCGCTGGAAGAGGCCCTGCGGCTGCGCGACAAGGGCATCGCCACCGAGGTCGTGGTCGCGACGATCGCGCCGGCCGACGCCCAGGCGCACCTGCGCAACGGCCTGGCGATGGGGGCCAACCGCGCCATCCACGTCGTCGCCGACCAGCCGGTGCAGCCGCTCACGGCGGCGCGCACGCTGCTCAAGCTCATCGGGAAGGAGCAGCCGGACCTGGTGATCCTCGGCAAGCAGGCGATCGACGACGACGCCAACCAGACCGGCCAGATGCTTGCGACGCTGTGGGGCCGCCCGCAGGCCACGTTCGCATCGAAGCTCGAGGTTGCCGGCGGCAAGGCCACCGTGGTGCGCGAGGTCGACGCCGGCCTCGAGACGCTCGAAGTCGACCTGCCCGCCGTCGTCACCACCGACCTGCGCCTCAACGAGCCGCGCTTCATCAAGCTGCCGGACATCATGAAGGCCAAG
>JBDZUW010000155.1:0-3408 GCA_040255375.1 Luteimonas sp.
CTTACTTGATCTTGGCTTCCTTGTAGATCACGTGCTTCCGGACGACGGGGTCGTACTTCTTGACCTCCATCTTGTTCGGCGTGTTCTTCTTGTTCTTGTCGGTGGTGTAGAAGTGGCCGGTGTCGGCGGTGGACACCAGGCGGATCTTGTCGCGCTTGCTCGCCATGTCGTCCTCCTCAGACCTTTTCGCCGCGGGCGCGGAGATCGGCCAGGATCGAGTCGATCCCGTTCTTGTCGATGGTGCGCAGTGCCTGCGCGGAAACCTTCAGCTTGACCCAGCGGTTCTCGCTGGCGACCCAGAAGCGGCGCTCGTGCAGGTTCGGCAGGAAGCGGCGGCGGGTCTTGTTGTTGGCGTGCGAGACGTTGTTGCCGGTCTGCACGCCCTTGCCGGTGACTTGGCATACGCGGGACATAACGCACCTCGAAAGGTAATGGGTGGCTCCCGTAGCCCGGGGACCTTCGGCCTCGCCGGGCGGGCCGGAGGTCCGGCCAGGCGCAGCGAGCCGGCGATTATGCGCCAAATCAGGGGCTTGGCGCCAGTGGCCCAGGCTAATGGCCGGCCCGGTCCCGGCGCCAGCCGCGGTGGCGGATGTCCAGGTAGAGGCTGTAGGCGGCGGTGAAGGCCGGGAACAGGTTCTGGAGGATGCCGACCGAGTCGTTCTTGCCGAAGACGAAGTAGGACAGGGTCATCAGGCTGCCCAGGATGCTCATGTACCAGAACAGCCGGGGGATCACCGGCTTGCCCTCGCGCTTGCTGGCGACGAACTGGACCAGCCAGCGGCCGCCGAACATCAGGGCGCCGACCAGGCCGATCAGCTTCCACGGCGACATGTGCAGGCCGGTCCAGGCCAGCCACGCGATCGGCGCGTCCATGGGACTCAAGGCAGCTCCTCGGTCGGCGCCACCTTGCCGCGCCGGATCAGCCAGGCCACCCCGCGCAGGTCGCTGATGCCGACCAGCGCGCGGTTGAGGTTGTTGTACTTGGACACGCCGGCGCTGCGGTGGCGGTGGTTCACCGGCACGCTCACCGTCTTCCAGCCCGCGCGCTGCATCAGCGCCGGCAGGTAGCGGTGCATGTGGTCGAAGTGCGGCAGGTCGAGGAAGGCCTCGCGCTCGAACAGCTTGATGCCGCAGCCGGTGTCCGGGGTGTCGTCGCGCAGCATCCGCGAGCGGATCGCGTTCGCCCACTTCGAGGCCCAGCGCTTGCTGCCGCTGTCCATGCGGTTGACGCGCCAGCCGGCGAACAGCTTCACGTCGGGCGCGGCCTTCGCGCGCTCGGCGATGAGCTTCGGGATGTCGGCGGGATCGTTCTGGCCGTCGCCGTCGAGCGTTGCGATCCACTCGCCGCGCGCGGCCTTGACGCCGTTGCGGATCGCCGTGCTCTGGCGGCCCTGCTTCAGGTGGCGGATGACGCGCAGTTCGGGCACTTCAGCCTTGAGCGCCTTCAGGCGCGCGAGCGTGCCGTCGCTGGAGCAGTCGTCGACATAGACGATCTCGAAGTCGCCGCCCTGCCCCGCGGGCCGCCCGCGCAGGGCGGCCACGATCTCGCCGATCAGCGGCGCGACGTTGTCTTCCTCGTTGTGGACCGGCACGACGACGGAGAGCGCGGGGTTCGCCATGGCGGTTCCGTCAGCGCCGGCCGGCGCGCAGCTTCTCGAGCACGCCGTCGAGCGCGTCGAGGTTGGCGTAATGGATGACCAGCCGGCCCTTGCCGCCGCGGCCGTGGTCGATGCTCACGCGCGTGCCCAGCGACTCGCCGAGCTCGCGCTCGAGCGCGGCGATGTCGGCCTGCGGCGCGGCCTTGCCCGGCTTCGCCTTCGCCTGCGCGCCGCCCGCGGCGACCTTGCCGGCGGCGAGCTGCTGCACGCGGTGCTCGACCTCGCGCACCGACCAGCCGTTTTCCGCGGCCTGCCGCGCGAGCGCGACCGCGGCCTGCGGCGCCAGCGTGAGCAGCGCGCGCGCATGCCCCATCTCCAGCGCGCGCGTCTCCACCAGCGTGCGGATCTCCGGCGGCAGCTCCAGCAGGCGCAGCAGGTTGGACACCGCGGCGCGCGAGCGGCCGACGGCCTCCGCGGCCTGCGCGTGGGTCAGGTCGAACTCGTCGATCAGCCGCTGCAGCGCAGTGGCTTCTTCCAGCGGATTGAGGTCCTCGCGCTGGATGTTCTCGATCAGCGCCATCGCGACCACGGTGCGGTCGTCGACCTCGCGCACGACCACCGGCACCTCGGCGAGGCCGGCCAGCTTCGACGCTCGCCAGCGGCGCTCGCCGGCGATGATTTCCCAGGTCCTGCCGCCGCGCGGGGCGGCGATCTCGCGCACCACGATGGGCTGGATCACGCCCTGCGCGCGGATCGACTCGGCGAGCTCGGCGAGCTTGGCGTCGTCCATCGTGCGCCGCGGCTGGTACTTGCCGGGCGCGAGCGCGTCGATCGGCAGCGTCCGCAGCGCGTCGCCCGGCTTCGCCTCGAGCACGGGCGCCTCGGCGGCGGCCTTCGGCCCGAGCAGCGCCTCCAGGCCGCGGCCCAGCCCGCGCTTCTTCGCTGCGCCCTTGGGCGCGTGGTCGGAAGCGGCGTTCATGCCGCGCTGCCTGCGGTATCCGTCATCGTCCTGCCTTCCCTCAGCTTCTCTTTTTCCGCCTGCTCGCGTTCGCGCTGCCGGCGCAGCACCTCGCCCGCCAGGCCCAGGTACGCGACCGCGCCGCGCGAGGCGCGGTCGTAGCCGACGATGCTCTGGCCGTGGCTCGGCGCCTCGGCCAGGCGCACGTTGCGCGGCACGATGGTGCGGAACACCTTGTCGCCGAAATGCTCGACCAGTTCGGCCGAGACCGCGTTGGCGAGGTTGTTGCGCACGTCGAACATGGTCCGCAGCACCCCTTCGATCTCCAGCTGCGGATTGAGGCGCCCCTTGAGCGCGTCGATGGTGCGCACCAGCGCGCTCAGGCCCTCCAGCGCGTAGTACTCGCACTGCATCGGCACCAGCACGCCGTCGGCGGCGGTGAGCGCGTTCAGCGTGAGCAGCGACAGCGCCGGCGGGCAGTCGATGATGATGAAGTCGTAGCGGCTGCGCAGCGGCTCGAGCGCGCGCTTCAGGCGCTGCTCGCGGCCTTCCTCGTCCATCAGCTCGATCTCGGCCGCGGTGAGGTCGGTGTTGCCGGGCAGCAGGTCGAAGCCCTCCGGCGTCTTCACGATCGCCGTGTCGGCGTGCTGCTCCTCGAGCAGCACGTCGCAGCTGGACGCGGCCAGCTCGTGCTTGTCCACGCCGCTGCCCATCGTCGCGTTGCCCTGCGCGTCGAGGTCGACGAGCAGCACGCGCTTGGGCGTGGCCGCCAGCGCCGCGGCCAGGTTGACCGCGGTGGTGGTCTTGCCGACCCCGCCCTTCTGGTTGGCGACAGCGATGATGCGGGCCATG
>JBDZUW010000035.1:0-18266 GCA_040255375.1 Luteimonas sp.
CGCGACGGCCCGCCGCGGTGCGCGCGCGCGCCGTCGTCGCGGCGTGCGCGGCCGCGAGCACCTGCGCGTCCAGCGCCGGCGACGGTTCGCCATGCGGACCCAGCCGCGCCAGGCGCGCGGCGAGCGCGCGCTCCTCGGCGTCGAGCGGCATCGGATCCTGCGGCGGCAGTGGATGGTGGTGCTGGGTCATGGTTCGCTCGTGGCCGGCAGCTGCAGGCGCAGCTTGTCCATCGCGTAGCGCAGCCGCGATTTCACGGTTTCGCGGCCCACGCCGGTGATCGCGCCGATCTGCTCCAGCGTGAGTTCCTGGTCCAGCCGCAGCAGCACCACGTCGCGCTGCTCCTGCGGGAGGGCCTCGAGCGCGAGCTGCAGCTCGCGGCGCTGCTCGAACTCGCCGAGCATGCGCTCGGGCGTGTCGTGGCCCGGTAGGCGCGCCAGCCGCGCCTCCGCGTCCTCGGGCGCCTGCGGCCGCAGGCGCGCGGCGCGCCAGTGGTCGCCCAGCCGGTTGTGCGCGATCCGGTACAGCCAGGCGGCGAACGGCGCATCCGGCCGCCATTCGCCGCGCGCGGCGATCACCTTCTGCCACGTGTCCTGGAAGAAGTCGTCGGCAAGCGCCGCATCGCGCAGCTGGCGCAGGAAATAACGGTACAGGCGCGTGCGGTGGCGCCCGTAGAGCTGCTCGAACGCGGCCGCCTCGCCCGCCACCCACGCCAGCATGAGCGCCTCGTCGCCGGGATCGGCGATGCCGGCCCCGGTGGGCCGGTCGGCCGGGCGTGGCGCGGGGCGGTCGTCCATCGGCGTCAGGGTAAGGCCTGCACCGTGGGGCGGGAAGGGCTTGCGGGGACGGCGCCCGGCGGCGGTATCCTGCCGGGATGGGGATGGGGACTGTCATGGAGGCCGAAGCGCGGTGGCCGGCGGCGCCGGCGCCTGCGGGCGGTCCCGGCGGGCTGGCGGCGGCGCTGGCGGAAGCGCTGCCTTCCGGTTCCGGCGTCGTGGTGCGCTGGCGCGATCCGCGGGCCGGAGACGGCGTCTCGGAAAGCGCGGCCGCTTCCACCGCGCTGCACGCGCAGGCCGAGGCCCTCCTCGGCGGGCCGGGCGCGGCTGCGCGCGACCGGCCCGACATGGTCGAAGCTGCCGAAGCCGAAGCCGAAGCCGACGCCAGCGCCAGCGCCGACGCCTGCGGAGCGGGCCTGTGCGGGCACGGCTTCTGCGAGGCCTGGCATGCGCCCGACGGAACGCGCATCGCCGTGGTCGCCCATCCGGCCGCGCCGCTGGGGGAAGGCTCGCGGCAGGCGTGGCTCGCGCTCGCGCGCCGCACCATCGAGGCCACGCTCGCCGCCGCCGCGGCGGAAGCGCGCATCGAGGCGCTGCAGAAGTCGCAGCGCCTGCAGCAGGCGCTCTACGAGATCGCCGACCTCTCCGGTTCCGGCCTCGAGATGCAGGAGATGCTCGGCCGCATCCACGCCGTCGTCGGCCGGCTGATGTACGCCGAGAACTTCTACATCGTGCTCTACGACGACGTGCGCGAGGCGATCCGCTTCCTCTATTTCGCCGACCGCCTCGACCCGTACGTGGCCGAACCCGAGGTGGACATCGCGATCTCCGAGATGCAGAACAGCCTCACCGTGGCCCTGCTGCGCCACGGCGAGCCGCTGTACGGGCCTTCGGCGCGGCTGCGGCGCGAGCTGGGCGTGGTGCCCGACGGCCTCAGCGGCCCGGACAGCGCCGACTGGCTCGGCGTGCCGATGCGCCGCGACGGCCGCGTGGCCGGCGCGATCGTCGTGCAGAGCTACGACCATCCCGCGAGCTACAGCGACGAGGACCGCGCGCTGCTGGAATACGTGGCCCAGCACATCATGACCGCGCTCGACCGCAAGCAGTCGCGCGATGAGCTCGAGCGCCGCGTCGACGAGCGCACGCTGGAACTGCAGCAGGCCAACCTGGTGCTGCAGGCGCAGATCCTGGAGCGCCAGCGCGCCGAGCGCCTGCAGCGCGCGCTGTACCGCATCACCGAGATGTCGGTCACCGCCGGCAGCCTGGAGCGCTTCTACGCCGACGTGCACAACGTGGTCGGCGAACTGCTGTTCGCGCGCAACTTCTACATCGCGCTGCTCACGCCGGAGGGCGACCAGATCGCCTTTCCCTATTCGGTGGACGAACGCGATGCCGCGCGCACGACGCGCAAGCTCGGCAAGGGCCTCACCGAGTACGTGATCCTGCAGGGCGAGCCGCTGCTGGTGGACCGCGCGCGCATCGCCGAACTCGAGGCGGTCGGCGAGGTGCGCAGCCGCGGCGCGCTGGCGCACAGCTGGCTGGGCGTGCCGCTGCTGCGCGACAACGCGGTGGTCGGCGCGATCGCGGTGCAGAGCTACACGCCCGACATCGAGTTCACCGAGCGCGACCAGGAACTGCTGATCTTCGTCGCCCACCACATCGGCGGCGGCCTGGCGCGCAAGCGCGCGCAGGAGCACCTGAAGGCCGCGCACGCAGAACTGGAATTCCGGGTCGAGGCGCGCACCCAGGAGCTCGCGGACGCCAATCGCGAGCTGCGCGCGCAGATCGGCGAGCGCGTGCGCGCCGAGCAGCGCCTGACCCACCAGGCGCGGCACGACGCGCTCACCGGCTTGCCGAACCGCGCCCACCTGCTCGAGCGCCTGGACGCGGCCATCGCCCGCGCCCGCGCCGGCGAGACCTGCGGCTTCTCGGTGCTGTTCCTGGACCTGGATCGCTTCAAGCTCATCAACGATTCGATCGGCCACGCCGCCGGCGACGAGATGCTGGTCGAGATCGGGCGCCGCATCGCCAGCGTGATGGACGAGGGCAGCATCGTCGCGCGCTTCGGCGGAGACGAGTTCGCGATCCTCGCCGAAGGCATCTGCGAGGCTCCCGGCAGCACCGCGCTCGCCTCGCGCGTGCTCGAGGCGCTGGGCCGGCCGCTGTGGCTCGGCGGGCGCGAGCTGTTCCCGTCGGCGAGCATCGGCATCGCCCACTGGGCCTCGCGCTACCGCCTCGGCGAGGAGCTGCTGCGCGACGCCGACGCGGCGATGTACCGGGCCAAGGCCGAGGGCCGCGACCGCAGCGCGGTTTTCGACGAGGACATGCGCGCGCACGCCACGCGCCTGCTCGACCTGGAGGCGGACCTGCGCCGGGCCATCATCAACGAATGCTTCGTGCCGTATTTCCAGCCGATCGTGCGGCTGTCCGACGGCGCCACCGTCGGCTACGAGGCGCTGCTGCGCTGGGAGCACGAGCTGCACGGCGCGCTGCCGCCCGCGGAATTCATCGGCGTGGGCGAGGACAGCGGCCTGATCGAGCAGGTCGACTGGCTGGTCTACGAACGCGTGGTGGAATGGCTGCGCCGCACCGGCGATGCCTACGTGTCGATCAACGTGTCGCCGCGGCACTTCCGCTCCGACGACTTCGCCGACCGGTTGCTGCGGCTGCTCGACGCCGCCGGCGCCGATCCGCACCGGCTGCGCATCGAGATCACCGAGGTCGCGCTGCTCGACGACGCGCCGCGCGCGCTGCGCATGCTCAACACCCTGCGCGGACGCGGCGTGCAGGCGCTGCTGGACGACTTCGGCACCGGATTCTCGGCGCTGTCCTACCTGCACCGCTTCCCGATCCAGTCGCTGAAGATCGACCGCAGCTTCGTCTCCGGCCTCGTCGGCGACACGCAGGCCGAGAGCCTGGCGCTGGTGCGCGCGATCCTCGCGCTGGCCGGCACGCTCGGCATCGACACGATCGGCGAGGGCATCGAGACGCCGCAGCAGCGCGACATCCTGGCGGAACTCGGTTGCCAGTTCGGGCAGGGCTTCCTCTACGGCACGCCGGCGCCGATGGCCTGAGCGCGCCGGCGCCGCATCGCGTGCCCGTCAGGGCGCGGCCGGCGCCACTTCCAGCATCCAGGTGCGCGGCACCAGCCGCTCGCCGTCCGCGCCGGCGAAGCCGCCTTCGCCGTCGTCGTTGAGGCGCATCGCGTAACGCCCTCCGGCCTCCAGCGTGACCGGGATGCGCAGCACGCGCTTGGCCTCGTCCCAGGCAGGCTTTCCGGCGAGCGCGGGCACGTCGCCGTAGATGGCGATCTTCCCGTCCATCGCGCGGTCGAAGCGGAGTTCGAGCGTCGCCGCGCCCGCGGCGACGCGGCTGCCGTCCGCGGGCACCAGTTCCAGCTGCGGCCCCTGCGCCAGCGCCTGCGCGCGCGCGTCGGCCAGCTGCCGCTCGGCGGCGGCGATGCGGGCGCCGTCGTCGCGCGCCCAGTCGTCCAGCAGCGCGGCGACGCGCGCCGCTCCGTCCGCCCCGAACGCGTCCCCGTCGCGCGCCATGGCGTCGAGCAGGTCGGCGAGTTCCGGGGTCCACGGGAAACCCTTGCCGCGGTCCTCGTCGAGCGCGCGTTGCAGCACGGCCGCCTCGCCGTGGCTGCGCAGGTAACGGATCGTGTTCGCCCGGACCAGCGTTTCGTACAGCAGGATGCGCGGGTTGCCGTAGGCGAGCGCTTCCATCCGGTCTTCCACCACCGCGAACAGGCGCGCGGCCGCCGGCGCCAGGACATCGGCGTGCGCGTCGACCCACGGGTTCATGCATGGATGGTGGAACTCGTGCACGAGCAGCGCCAGCTGCGGATCGGCGGGATACGCGATCGCGTCGCCGTCGTCGAAGGCCGGGGTCGCCAGCACGCCGTACACCGTATCGCCGACGCGCGCGGCGTAGCTGTTGAGCCCGTCGAGCAGGCCCGGCACCACGACGAAGCGGCGGATGCCGCGGCACGGCGACAGCGTGTCGTACCAGCCCGCGTCCAGCCGGCCGGACAGGTTGGCGCGGATGCTCGCCTCGACCGGCGCCTGCAGTCCGGCCTGGGCGGCGAAGAACGCGCGCGCGCCCGTATCGCGCTCGAATGCGGCTGCGGCGTTCTGGAACGCGCGCAGGCTCGCGGCATCCCAGCGCGGGTCCAGCCCCTGCGGCGAGGGGTCGAGCGCGGTCAGCGGGCGCCAGGTCGCCGGATCGGAGGCGAGGGCGGCCTCGACGACGGCGTTGTAGCCGATGCGGCGTTCTTCGCGCAGGCGCCGCATCGCCGCGATCGACGCATGGTCCCGGAACGGCGCGAAATGCGCGTCGACCGCGCGGTCGTAGGCGGCGATGCCGCGCGCCTGGTATTCCTCGAAGCCGGCGAGCCTGGCCATGGTGGCGGCGATCTCGACGCGCGGATCGACGCGCACTTCGATGCGGCGTTCGATGCCGGCCGGGGATCGGGCCCGGGCGGCGGCGCCGGGCTGCGGCAGGGCAAGCGCGCCGAGGGCGACGCAGGCGAGGAGGATGCGGGCATTCATGGAGCGGACGATACGGCAAACGAGCCGGCCAGCGGCCAGCCGGGCGGCGCGCTCAGCCCCCGATGGCGGGGCCCTCGTCGCGGCGGCGTTCCCACTCGCGGCGCGCCGCGTCGCGCAGCTGCTCCCAGCTGTGGTCGTGGGCGACGCTGTTCCATGCGCGGCGCACGTGTTCTTCCACGCCGGCCCAGTCCTGGCCGGGAAACATCTTCTCCGCGGCCTCGAGGATCGAGCGCAGCATCGAGGGCAGGGGCGGGGGGCGGTCCATCGCTTCCTTCACGGTACGTCCACGGCCTCGGCGGGTCCGTGCGGTACCGCACATTGCGTCAGCGCCGCGTGCTGCCGCCGCAGCAGGCCATAGCACTCGCAGGCGCGCTGCTCGAGCGCCTCGCGCCGCTCCAGGCGGATGCAGCCGCGGCTGTAGCTGATCGCGCCGGCATCCTGCAATCGCCGCGCGGCCTCGGTGACGCCCTCGCGGCGCACGCCGAGCAGGCTCGCGAGCGTCTCGTGCGTGACCAGCAGCGGCTCGTCGCCGGTACGGTCGAAGCCGAGCAGCAGCCAGCGCACCAGCTGCCGCTCGATCGTGTGGTGGCGGCTGCAGATCGCGGTCTGCGTGGCCTGGCTCAGCAGCCACTTGACGTGCCGCATCACCATGGCCTGGAAGGCGGGCTCCTTGCGGAACTCGCGCTGCGCGGCATCGGCGCGGAGCTGCCAGGCGTCGCCCGGCGCCTGCACGACCGCGCGCGCGCCCGTGGCCATGTCGTCGCCGATCAGCAGCGAGAGGCCCACCAGGCCTTCGCTGCCGATGCTCGCGATCTCGCCGGTCTCGCCGTTCGAGGTGACGTAGGTCAGCGAGGCGAAACCGCTGCGCGGGAACAGGAGGTTGCCGGGCGCGGCGCGATTGTCCTGCAGCACGCGCCCTGCGGGCAGGTCGACGCGCTGGAGCTCGGGCAGGAGGCGGAGGCGCACCGGCGTGGGCAGGCAGTCCAGCAGGCAGCCCAGCGCGCCCGGTTCCGGGTCCATCCTCATGCGTTGCCTGACTCCATCGTGGCCGCGGACCGCGGTCGCGGGATTCTCGGCCGGGGATGAATGCGCGTATGTGCGAAAGCGCACATTGGAGGGGCGACCTTACGCGCGATGCGCAGCGGACGGCGAAGCATTCGCTGAACCGGTTCAGCTGGTCCCGCCGGGCGGCGCACCGGCGGCCAGGATGCGGTCGAGCCCGGCGGCGATCGCGCCGGCGCCGAGCGGCCGTACCACGCGCGCGAGCTCGACGCCGTCGCGCAGGAAGACCAGCGTCGGCCACAGCTTGACCCGGTATGCGCGTCCGAGCACGCGACCGGGCCCGTCTTCGATCTTCAGGTGGCGGACGCCGGGCGCGGCGGCGATCGCGTGTTCGACGAACGGGCGCGCGGCGAGGCAGTGCCCGCACCAGTCGGTGCCGAACTCGAGCAGGGTCGGCCCCGGCAAGGCCGCGATGTCCGCGCGGTCCGGGGCGTTGGTGTCGTAGCGGGCTGCATCGACCATGCGCCGAGCATCGGCGCGGCGCATTCATCGCGCCGTGAAAAGGCGCATTCAGGCAGCGTTGGGTCAGCTGCCGTTCGGGCAGCCGGCCGCGATCAGCCCACGTTCGGTTCGCTGAACGCTTCGGGCTCGCCGGCGAACGCGTTGATCGGCACGCAGCTGCAGAACACGTTCTTGTCGCCGTACACGTTGTCCACGCGCGCGACCGGCGGCCAGTACTTCTGCTGCTTCAGCGTCGCCAGCGGGAACGCGGCCAGCTCGCGCGGGTACGCGTGCGTCCACTCGCTCGCCGACACCTGCGCCGCGGTGTGCGGCGCGTGCTTGAGCGGGTTGTCCTCGCGGTCCAGGCGGCCGTCCTCGACCGCGCGGATCTCCTCGCGGATCTGGATCATCGCGTCGATGAAGCGGTCGAGCTCGTGCAGCGACTCCGACTCCGTCGGCTCGACCATCAGCGTGCCGGCGACCGGGAAGCTCAGCGTCGGCGCGTGGAAGCCGAAGTCGATGAGGCGCTTGGCCACGTCCTCGGCGCTGATGCCCGTGGCGTCCTTGATCGGCCGCAGGTCGAGGATGCATTCGTGCGCGACCAGGCCGTTGCGGCCGGTGTAGAGCGTCGGGTAGTGCGGCTCGAGCCGCTTCGCCAGGTAGTTCGCGTTGAGCATGGCCACCTGGGTCGCGCGGCGCAGGCCTTCGGCACCCATCATCACGATGTACATCCAGCTGATCGGCAGGATGCTGGCCGAGCCGAACGCGGCCGCCGACACCATGCCGCCATTGCCGACGCCGGCGGTCTTCGCGCCGCCGTCGTCCAGCGCCTTCGGCAGGTAGGGCGCGAGGTGCGAACGCACCGCGCACGGGCCGACGCCCGGGCCGCCGCCGCCGTGCGGGATGCAGAAGGTCTTGTGCAGGTTGAGGTGCGAGACGTCCGAGCCCCACTTGCCGGGCTTGGCCACGCCGACGAGCGCGTTCATGTTGGCGCCGTCGGTGTACACCTGGCCGCCGTGCCTGTGCACGATGTCGCAGATCTCGACCACGTCCTCCTCGAACACGCCGTGCGTGGACGGGTAGGTCATCATGATCGCGGCGAGGCGGTCGGAATACTTCTCGGCCTTGGCGCGGATGTCGGCGACGTCGACGTTGCCGTTCGAGTCGCACTTGGTCACCACCACGCTCATGCCGCACAGCTGCGCGGACGCGGGATTGGTGCCGTGCGCGGATTCCGGGATCAGGCACACGTCGCGCTGCGGCTGGCCGTTGGCGCGATGGTAGGCGCGGATCGCGAGCAGGCCGGAGTACTCGCCCTGCGCGCCGGAATTCGGCTGCAGGCTCACCGCGTCGTAGCCGGTGCACTCGGCGAGCATCGCCTCCAGCGCCGCGACCAGCTCGCGGTAACCCTCCGCCTGGTCGGCCGGCGCCAGCGGGTGGATGTTCGCGAACTCCGGCCAGGTGATCGGGATCATCTCCGCCGTGGCGTTGAGCTTCATCGTGCACGAGCCCAGCGGGATCATGGTCCGGTCCATCGCCAGGTCCTTGTCCGCCAGCGCGCGCATGTAGCGCAGCATCTCGTGCTCGCTGTGGTGGCTGTTGAACACCGGGTGGGTCATGAACGTCGAACTGCGGCGCAGCGCGTCCGGGATCAGCGACGGCGCGCCCGCGTCCAGCGCGTCGATGTCGGGCAGCGCGGCGCCGTCGCCGCCGAAGATCCGCCACAGCAGCTCGATGTCGGCGCGCGTGGTGGTTTCGTCGAGCGAGATGCACAGATACTCGCCCCAGGCCTTGCGCAGGTTGGCGCCCATCGCGACCGCGCGCGCGGCGATGGCGTCGGTGCGCTCGCCGGTCTTCAGGCTGATGGTGTCGAAGGCGCCCTCGTGGTGCGAGACGGTGAAACCGAGCTGCTCCAGGCCCGCCTTCAGGATCGCGGTGAGCCGCGCGACGCGCGAGGCGATGCGCACCAGGCCGTCGGGGCCGTGGTAGACGGCGTACATCGAGGCCATCACCGCCAGCAGCACCTGCGCGGTGCAGATGTTCGACGTGGCCTTCTCGCGGCGGATGTGCTGTTCGCGCGTCTGCAGGGTCAGGCGGTAGGCCAGGTTGCCTTCGGTGTCGATCGAGACGCCGATCAGGCGGCCCGGCATCGAGCGCTTGTACGCGTCGCGGCAGGCCATGAACGCCGCGTGCGGGCCGCCGAAGCCGAACGGCACGCCGAAGCGCTGGGTGTTGCCGACCACGATGTCGGCGCCCATCTCGCCCGGCGGCTTGAGCAGGGTCAGCGCGAGCAGGTCGGTGGCGAAGATCGCCAGCGCGCCCCTGGCGTGGATCTTGTCGACCTCGCCGCTCCAGTCCATCAGCCAGCCGCTGCTGGCCGGGTACTGGATGAGCGCGGCGAAATAGTCGTCGGCGGCGATCGCGACGTCCCAGGCCTCCTCGGAATCGGCCACCTTGATCGCGAGGCCGAGCGGCTCGGCGCGCGTGCGCATCACTTCGATGGTCTGCGGGTGCGCGTCGCCGAACACGACGATGGTGTTGCCCTTGGCCTTCGCCGAGCGCTTCGCCAGCGTCATCGCCTCGGCCGCGGCCGTGGCCTCGTCGAGCAGCGAGGCGTTCGCGATTTCCATGCCGGTGAGCTCGGCGCACATGGTCTGGAAGTTGATCAGCGCTTCCATGCGCCCCTGCGAGATCTCCGCCTGGTACGGCGTGTACGCCGTGTACCACGCCGGGTTCTCGAGGATGTTGCGCAGGATGACGTTCGGCGTGTGCGTGCCGTAGTAGCCCTGGCCGATGAAGCTGCGGAACACCTTGTTCTTCGACGCGAGCGCGCGGATCTTCGCCAGCGCGTCGACCTCGGTCATCGGCGCGGGCAGGGCCAGCGGCGCCTGCGAGCGGATCGAGGCCGGCACGATCGCGTCGGTCATCGCGTCGAGCGAGTCGTGGCCGATCGTCGCGAGCATGCGCGCGATTTCCGCATCGTCCGGGCCGATGTGGCGGCCGATGAAGGCGTGGGAGTGCTCGAGGTCGCGGAGGGTGCGCTGCTGGGCCATGTCGGGGGCTCGTCCGGTGCCGCATCGCGGCGGGTGGTGGGATCGGGCGCCCCTCTGTCCTTTTGCCTGAGAGTTTGGCGGCGCGGGCGGGGGAGGGTGGCCTGCGCTGCTTGCCCCTTCGGCGCCGGCGTTCCCGCGGGCGGGAGCCGGTCTCTCCAGAGTGTTTGCGCGCGGCGGTTACGGGGCCTGAGCGATTCCGGGCGTTTGCGCCTTCGGCAGCGCCCCGGCCTGGCTGGCCGGACCGCTTCTCCCACCGCGTGCTGGTGGAATTATAGCCCGCTTCTACAATGCACGGATGACGCCGACCACCCCAGCGAACGTGCGCCGGCTGGCCCTGCTCCTGGGCGGCCTGGCGATGTTCGGGCCGTTCTCGATCGACACGATCTTCCCCGGGTTCCCGGCGATCGGCGCGGACCTCGGCGCGGACCCGTTCCGGATGCAACAGACGATCAGCGTCTACCTGGTCGCCTATGCGCTGATGAGCGTGGTCCACGGGCCGCTGTCCGACGCGGTCGGGCGGCGGCCGGTGATCCTGGGCGGCCTGGCGGTGTTCGCGGTCGCGTCGGCGGGCTGCGCGCTCTCGACCGGCTTCGGCGAGCTGCTCGCGTGGCGCGCGCTGCAGGGCCTGTCGGCGGGCGTGGGCATCATCGTCGGCCGCGCGGTGATCCGCGACGTGCTGCACGGCGACGACGCGCAGCGGATGATGAGCCAGGTCTCGATGATCTTCGGCATCGCGCCCGCAGTCGCGCCGGTGGTCGGCGGCTGGCTGCTCGGCTGGCAACGCTGGCCGGCGATCTTCTGGTTCCTGGTGGCGTTCGCGCTCCTGCTGCTGGCCACGACCTGGTTCGCCCTGCCGGAAACCCATCCGAAGTCCGCCCGCCTGAAACCCGAGCCGCGGGCGCTGCTGCGCGACTACGCCGCGGTCTTCGTCAATCCGCGCTTCCAGCGCCTGGCCGCGGCCGGCACCTTCAACTTCGGCGCGCTGTTCCTGTACATCGCCTCGGCGCCCGCGTTCGTGCTCGAACTGCTGCGGCGGGACGGCCGCCGCCTCGGCGAGGACGAGTTCGCGTGGTTCTTCGTGCCGATGATCGGCGGGATGATGCTCGGCGCGCTCGTGTCGGGCCGCATGGCCGGGCGCGTGGACGGCGCCCGGCAGACGCGCATCGGCTTCGCCTGCTGCGGCATCGCGGTGGCGGCGAACCTCGCCTACAACGCGCTCGCCGCGTCGCCGGAGGTGCCGTGGGCGATCGCGCCCATCGTGCTGAACTCGTTCGGCATCGCGCTGGTGTTCCCGATCCTCACGCTGGCGATCCTCGACATGTATCCGCGCATGCGCGGCAGCGCCTCGTCGCTGCAGGCCTTCACCGGCCTGGTGTGCAACGCGGCCATCGCCGGCGTGCTGTCGCCGCTGCTGAGCGGGAGCGGGCTGCACCTGGCCGCAGGCGCCGCTACGTTCGCGCTGCTGGCCTGGCTGTTCTGGCGCTGGGAGATGCGCGCCGGCGCGCGCCTGCCCGCCGGCGACCCGGAACTGGCCGCGGCGCTGGAACCCACCGATCGCCTGTGAGGCGGCGTGCCCTGGGGCGCGCGGCGCGCCCGGCGCCTACGACTGCGCCGCGACCGTCGCGCGGCGCCCGCGCCGCAACCACGCATACACCGGCACCCCCGCCAGCAGCAGCACCGCGCCCCAGGCGAGCGCCTCGGCGCCCGCGCCCAGCAACGCGTACAGGCTGTAAAGCAACGCGAGCAGCGCGACGATGCGCCCCTCGCGCCCGCCGCGCCGCAGCCAGGCCGCGCTGCTGGCCGCGTACGGCAGCAGGATCGCGGCGGTGGCCAGCAGCAGCATGAAGGTGAACAGCTGCACGAGCGAGCGGCTGTAGTTCGCGATCACCATCGCGCTGGCGAACGCCGCGCCGGCGACCACGCCGAACGCCGGCGTGCCATGCCGGTCGAGCGCGGCGAAGCGGCGCGGGAACAGGCCGTCGTGCGCGGCCGCCAGCGACACCTGCGCGCAGACCAGCACCCAGCCGTTGACCGCGCCCAGCGTGGAGACCACCGCGAGCGCGGCGATCGCGAGCGCCGCGGCCGGACCCCACAGCCGCCCCGCGGCTTCCGCCATCGGCGCGGGCGAGGCGGCGAGCACCGGTGCCGGCACCAGCCCGATCACCACCGTGCACGCCAGGATCGTCGCCGCGCCCGCGAGCAGCGTGCCCAGCAGCGTCGCGCGCGGAATCGTGCGCTGCGGGTCGCGGATCGCCGCCGCCGGCACGGTCGCCGCTTCCAGGCCGGCGAAGGCCCACATCGTCAGGATCACCGTCGCCTGCGCGACCTGCGGCAGCGTCGCCGGTCCGGGGTTGAACGGGCGGTACGCATGCGCATCCACGAACCACAACGCCACCAGGCCGAACAGCAGCAGCGGCAACAGCTTCAGCGCGGTGAGCGCGAGCTGCACGCGCCCGGCCTCGCGCAAGCCGGCGACGTTGACCGCGGCGCAGGCCCACAGCGCGGCGAGCGCGCACGCCGCGCCGCGCGCTGGCGTGGCGGTGAGGGCGGGGAAGATCGCACCCAGGCTTCCGGCGAAGGCAACCGCGATGGCGCCCATGCCGGTCCAGATCGAGATCCAGTAGCTCCAGGCGATGCCGAAGCCGGCGGCGTCGCCGAACGCGGCGCGCGCATAGGCATACGGCCCGCCCGTGCACGGCCAGCGCACTGCCAGGCGCGCGAACGTCGCCGCCAGCAGCAGCGCGCCGCACAGGGTGATGCCCCAGCCGACCAGGCTCGCCGCGCCATAGGGCGCGAGCGAGGCGGGCAGCATGAACACGCCGCTGCCGATCATGCTGCCGACCACCAGCGCCGTCGCCATCCACAGGCCGAGCGGCCGGGCGCGGTTCACGCGAGCGCGTCCCGGTAGGCCGCGCGCAGCAGTTCCTGGAAATGGAATACCCCGCTCTCGCGCAGCGGGTTCAGGCGCCCGGCGACGTAGGAGCCGGAGGCGAGGCCGCGCTGCACGTCCTCGCAGATGCGCAGGTCTTCCAGTTGGACTTCGTCGCTGAAGTCGCGGTCGGCGTCGCGGCGCGCGCGCAACGCGTCGCCGTTGCCATTGCCGGCGGCATGCACCGGGTAGTAGAAGTCGAACTCGACGCGGCAGCGGTCCACCGCCAGCGGCACCACCCGGTTGGTCTGCAGCCGGCCGGGCAGGATGTTGAGCATCGTGTTCGGCCACAGCCAGTAGTAGAGCGCTTCCCCGTCGCCGTACAGCGCGGGATCGCTTTCGAGCGGGCTCCACTGCAGCGAATGCCAGCGCGCCGTTTCGGTGCGGTAGCTGCGGTAATCGAGCATGCGGTTGAGGGCGGGGTGCACGTGCGGGACGTGGTAGCCCTCGAGGTAGTTGTCGACGTAGGCCTTCCAGTTGCAGCCGATGTCGTAGGCGACGTGCCGGTGGTGGCCGTAGCCGGCGAGGCCGCGAGCGTCGCCGATGCGCGCCGCGATGCCTTCGACCAGCGCGTCGAATGGCATCGCGCGCGCGGGATCGACCGCGCCGAACACCAGCCCCTGCCATTCGCGCACCGCCAGCTCGGGCAGCCGCACCGCGGCGATGTCGAAGCCGTCGGCCGATTGCATGTCGGGCGCGGACTTCAGCCGGCCGTCGAGCCCGTAGGTCCAGCCGTGGTAGCGGCAGCGCAGCGACTTCGCCGCGAGGCCGTCGCACTGCGCGATGGGGCCGGCGCGATGCCGGCAGACGTTGTGGAACGCGCGCACGGCGCCATCGGCGCCGCGGACCGCGATCACCGGCAATCCGCCGCAATCGGCGACCACGTGGTCGCCGGCATCGCGCAGGCGGCTCGCATGCGCGAGCAGGTGCCAGGCGCGGTCGAACACCGCGCCGCGTTCGAACGCGACGGTCGACGGATCGCAATACCACCGCGCCGGCAGTGCGGTGGCCGTTGCGGGGGACTGCGCCGACAGCTCCACGACGGCCCCCGGCGCCCCGGCTACTGGATGCGCGTGGTCTTGCCGACCAGCACGACCGCGACCTGCGCGGTGGTGTTGCCGTTGGCGTCGGTGCGGATCACGTCGTAGGTGCCCACGGGCAGGTGGCGCGCGCTGAACTTGCCGTCCTTCTCGATCTTGATCTCGCGCGTGACGCCCATGTCGCCGCGGAGCACGATGGTTTCGCCGGCGGTGGCGACCCCGGCGATGCTGCCGTCGGTGGACTGGGCGGAGGCGGCGCCCGCGGTGGCGACGAGGGCCAGCGCGAGCAGGATGGACTTCAGCAGGTTGGTGCGGTGCTTCACTACTTCTTCCCCGGAGGCGTGTCAGCGCCCGAACCTAACCGCGGCGCCGTGGCGCTGGCAAGTGCCGCAGGCTGGGTCCAGCCGCAGCTGCGGCCCTCGTTCTCCCGGGCGAGCCACTCGCGCAGCGGCGCGAAGTACTCCAGCAGGGCCGCGGCGTCCATGCGGTCGGTGCCGGCGAACTGGCGCAGGGTGTCCTGCCAGGGCCGGCTCGCCCCGGCGGCGAGCATCTCGCGGTACTTGCGGCCTGCCGCCGCGTTGCCGTGGAAGTCGCATTCGTACAGGGGCCCCTGGAAGCCGGCGGCGTCGCACAGGGCCTTGTAGAACTGGAACTGCAGGATGTCGGCGAGGAAATAGCGCGTGTACGGCGTGTTCGCCGCCACGTGGTACTTCGCGCCCGGATCGAACAGGTCCTCGCCGCGCGCCTCCACCGGCGCGACGCCCTGGTAGCGCGCCTTCAGTTCCCACCATGCCTGGTTGTAGCGCGAGGGCGGGATCGAGCCGTCGAACACGCCCCAGCGCCAGCGGTCGACCGCGAGCCCGAACGGCAGGAACGCCACCTTGGCCAGCGCCATCCGCATCTGCGCATCCACCAGCGCCTCGCGCGAGCGCTGCGGCGCGCCGGCGAGCCCGATCGAATGCAGGTACGCCGGCGTCATCGACAGCACGATGGTGTCGCCGATGGCCTCGTGGAAGCCGTCGTTGGCGCCGGACTGGAAGATCGGCGGCAGCTTGTTGTAGGCGAGCGCGTAGTAGACGTGGCCGAGCTCGTGGTAGAGCGTGGTGAAGTCTTCCCCGGTCGGTGCGGTGCAGGTCTTGGTCCGCACGTCGCCCTGCATGTCCATGTCCCACGCGCTGGCCTGGCAGACGACCTCGCGGTCGCGCGGCTTGATGAACTGCGAGCGCTGCCAGTAGCTGTCGGGCAGGGCGGGCATGCCGAGCGAGGTGTAGAAGGACTCGGCGCGCTTGGCCATGCGCAGCGCGCTGTCCAGCCGCGCCGTGCGCAGCGCCTCGGCGGCGGCTTCGGGCGTCGGATGCTCGCCCGCGTCGGCGAGCGCCGCTTCGCGGTCCGCGCGGAAGCGCGCCTGCAGCGCGGCGGTGACGTCGAGGTCGCCGGCGCCCGCGTAGGGTTCCAGCAGGTCCCAGAGGTTGCTCCAGTCCTGCTGCCACATGTTGCCCATCAGGTGCGCGGGCAGCAGCCCGCCGGGCAGCGCGCCGCGGTCGGCACCGTAGCGCGCCTGCAGGCGGGCGCGGGCGTAGCAGTGCAGCTGTTCGTACAGCGGCTCCACCTGGCCCCACAGGCGGTCGGTCTCGGCGGCGAGCTGCGCGGGCGGCATGTCGTAGGCGGCGCGCCAGGCTTCGCCGGCGTCGGCGAAGCCCATGTCGCGCGCGCCTTCGTCCACCAGGGCGGCGAAGCGCACGTAGTCCCCGCGCATCGGCGCGGCCGTCGCATGCCAGCCGCGCCACGCGTCGAGCTGCGCGCCGTAGTCGCGGCTGGTGCGCAGCACGTCTTCGAGCTCGCCGAGCTGGCGGCAGCGGCGCGCCTCGCCTTCGCCGGTGCAGTAGCGCGCCGAGGCGTAGGCGCCTTCCATGCGCGTCGCGAGGCGTGTGAGTTCGGCGCGCCTGGCCGGGTCGCGCGGCGGCGGCATCGGCGTCATCAGCTTGAGCAGGGACAGCGCGCGCGCCGTCTCCGCCTTCATCGGCTGGCCCTCGAAGCGGCGCGCCTGCGCGATCCAGCCGTCGAGCTGCGCCAGCCAGCGCTCGTTGGCCTTGGCGGCGAGCAGCTCGCTGTCGGCATTGATGTAGGTGGACGACACCCATTGCGCCGCGCTCAGCTCGGCGTAGCCGGCCTGCATCTCGCGGTTGACGCGCGCGATGAAGGCATCGGCGTCCTCGTCCGCCGGTACGGTGCCCGCGGCCGCGCCGGGAACGGGCGCCTCGCGCCTGCAGGCGGCCGGCGCCAGCGCGAGCGCGGCGATGGCCGCGGCGAGCAGCAGCCTCGCGGCATGCGCGCGCAGGCGGGACGAGGGGGATCGCGGCCGCATCATGTGGGGATCCGGTGCCGAAAACGGCAGGCTAGTGGCCCCGCCGCGACCGCGCAAGCAAGCGCGCTGCCGGCGTCGCCGCGCGGGTGCGGCGCGTCAGGCGGCCAGGCGGTCGTCCGCGCCGACCAGGCCGGCGCGGCGCAGCCAGTCCCAGGCCTCCGCCGCGTCGCCGTGCACGTAGGCGCGCGCCGAACCGAGGCGGAAGGTGTAGCCCCAGGCATCCATGTCGGCGAGGATGCGGTCCGCGCCGACGCCCGGCAGCGCATCGCCGAGCAGCGACTGCAGCACGCACACCGCGTCCTCTTCCTCGATCGAATCGGTAGCGTCGGTGTGCACCGATTCGCGCCGCTCCGGCGGCAGCACGATCAGGTGCGCGGCCTCGTGCAGCAGCGAGTGCAGCGGGGTGTCGGCGCGCGCGTGCACCGTGGCGCCGACCAGCCCGGCCTCGGGTTCGCCCCAGTAGCTGCCCGGGATCGGCGCGCCGTCGGCGACGCGCGCCAGCCGCAGCCCGTAGCGCGCGAGCAGCGCGGCGACGTCGTCGAACGCCACGTCGCCGAGCAGCAGCACCGGGTTCACGCGGTGGCGGCGCGCCCGTCGGGCAGCGACACCGAGATGTCGAGCACGTCGTGCTCGCCGTCCTTGACCACGTCCACCTTCACCGCGTCCAGGTCCACCGACACGTACTTGCGGATCACTTCCAGGATCTCGCGGCGCATCAGCGGCAGGTAGTCCGGCGCGTCCTGCGACAGCCGTTCCTGCGCGATGATGATCTGCAGGCGGTTCTTGGCGATGGAAGCGGTGTTCTTGCGCGGCTTGAGGAAATCGAAGATCGCCATGCCTCAACCCCCGAAGAGCTTGCTGAAGAAGCCCTTCTTCTCCGCCTGGGTGAAGCGCATCGGCCGCGTTTCGCCCATCAGGCGCGCCACGGCGTCGTCGTAGGCCTGGCCGGCCGGGGATTCGAGGTCGAGGATGACGGGTTCTCCCTTGTTGGAGGCGTTGAGCACGTCGCCGGATTCGGGGATGACGCCGATGGTCTTCAGCCCCAGCACTTCCTCCACGTCGCCGATCGAGAGCATCTCGCCGGTCTCCACGCGCGCGGGGCTGTAGCGGGTCAGCAGCAGGAATTCCGCGACGCGCTCGCCGTTCTCGGCGCGCTTCGTCTTCGAGGCGAGCAGGCCGAGGATGCGGTCGGAGTCGCGCACGCTCGAGACTTCCGGGTTCACGACCACCACCGCCTGGTCGGCGAAGTACATCGCCAGGAACGCGCCCTTCTCGATGCCGGCGGGCGAGTCGCACACGATGTACTCGAAGCCGTCGTCGGCGAGGTCCTTCAGGACCTTCTCCACGCCTTCCTTCGTCAGCGCGTCCTTGTCGCGGGTCTGCGACGCGGCCAGCACGTACAGCGTGTCGAAACGCTTGTCCTTGATCATCGCCTGCTTCAGCGACGCCTCGCCCTGGATCACGTTGACGAAGTCGTACACCACGCGCCGCTCGCAGCCCATGATCAGGTCGAGGTTGCGCAGGCCCACGTCGAAGTCGATCACGGCGACCTTCTTGCCGTGGCGCGCGAGGCCGCAGGCAAGGGAGGCGCTGGTGGTGGTCTTGCCCACGCCGCCCTTGCCGGACGTGACTACGATGATTTCGGCCAAAGTGCTTTCTCCTGGTGGCGCGCGCTCAGTCGAGCGCGGCGATGTTGAGTTGTCCGTTGTTGTCGAGCCAGACCTGCGCGGGCTTGCCGTGCAGCTCCTTCGGGATCTCGTCCAGCACCTTGTAGTGGCCCGCCACGGCGACCAGCTCGGCGCGGAACTCCCGGCAGAAGATACGTGCCTTTTCGTTGCCCTGCGCGCCGGCGAGGGCGCGGCCGCGCAGCGCGCCGTAGATGTGGATCGAGCCGTCGGCGATGACCTCCGCGCCGGCGCCGACCGCGGCCAGCACGGTGAGGTCGCGGTGC
Source organism: Luteimonas sp. (assembly GCA_040255375.1). Taxonomy (GTDB): domain Bacteria; phylum Pseudomonadota; class Gammaproteobacteria; order Xanthomonadales; family Xanthomonadaceae; genus Cognatiluteimonas. Next base: position 18,169 of record JBDZUW010000035.1, read on the forward strand.
TCGGCGTAGACCTGCTGGCCGGAGCGGATCGGGGCGGCCTGGATCATGCCGGGTTCGGCGCGTCCCGGGTCCGCGGCGGGCGGGGCCGGGGGCTGGGA
>JBDZUW010000036.1:0-18175 GCA_040255375.1 Luteimonas sp.
GCGTGGCCTACTGCCCGCACTGCGACGGCCCGCTGTTCAAGGGCAAGCGCGTGGCCGTGGTCGGCGGCGGCAACTCCGGCGTCGAGGCCGCGATCGACCTCGCCGGCATCGTCGAGCACGTGACGCTGCTCGAGTTCGACGCGAAGCTGCGCGCCGACGAGGTCCTGCAGCGCAAGCTGCGCAGCCTGCCGAACGTGGACGTGCTGGTGAGCGCGCAGACCACCGAGGTGCTCGGCGACGGGCAGAAGGTCACGGGCCTGGTCTACAAGGACCGCAACGGCGGCGAAAGCCATACCGTCGAACTGGCCGGCATCTTCGTGCAGATCGGGTTGCTGCCCAACACGGAATGGCTGAAGGGCACGCTCGAGCTGAGCCCGCGCGGCGAGATCGTCATCGACGAGCGCGGCGCGACCAGCGTGCCGGGCGTTTTCGCCGCCGGCGACGCCACCACCGTGCCCTACAAGCAGATCGTGATCGCGATGGGCGCGGGCTGCACGGCGGCGCTGAGCGCCTTCGATTACCTGATCCGCACGTCCGCGCCGGACGTCGCCAAGGCGGCCTGACGGGCATGAACCTGCGCGACCTGCAGTACCTCGTCGCGCTGGCCGACCATCGCCACTTCGGCCGCGCCGCCGCGGCCTGTTTCGTCAGCCAGCCCACGCTGTCCACCCAGATCCGCAAGCTGGAGGAAGAGCTGGGCGTGGCGCTGGTCGAGCGCGCGCCGCGCAAGGTGATGCTCACGCCCGCCGGGCGCGAGATGGCGGAGCGCGCGAGGCGCGTGCTCGCCGAGGTCGCGCAGATGAAGGAAGCCGCGCGCCGCAGCCGCGATCCCGAGGCGGGCAGCGTGCGGCTGGGCATCTTCCCGACGCTGGGCCCGTACCTCCTGCCGCACGTGGTGGCGGCGGTGCGCGAGCGCTTCCCGCGGCTCGAGCTGCTGCTGGTGGAGGAGAAGACGCCGGTGCTGCTCGAGCGCCTGCACGAGGGCAAGCTGGACGCCGCCCTGCTGGCGCTGCCGCTGCACGACGACCAGTTGCACGTGGAGTTCCTGTTCGAGGAACCGTTCCTGCTGGCGGTGCCCGCGCACCACCGCCTCGCCGGGAAGGACGCGCTGGCGGTCGACGACCTCGCCGGCGAGCGCTTGCTGCTGCTCGAGGACGGGCATTGCCTCCGCGACCAGGCGCTCGATGTGTGCCGCCTGGCCGGCGCCGGCGAGAAGGCCGAATTCCGCGCCACCAGCCTGGAGACCCTGCGGCAGATGGTCGCGGCGAACGTCGGCGTGACCCTGCTGCCCGCGCTGGCCGTGCAGCCGCCGGTGGCGGCGTCGCCGGACATCGCGCTGCTGCCGTTCGCCGGTTCCGACCGGCCCAGCCGCCGGATCGCCATGGCCTGGCGCCGGAGCTCGGCGATGGCCGGGTTCCTGCCGGCCCTGGCCGAGGTGTTCCGCCGCCTGCCGCCGGAACTGCTCGACGCGGACAGCGCCGCCGCGCCGCGCCGGGCCGCGTCCGAGGTTGATCGCACCGCGGCCGCGGGTTAACTTGGCGCCATCTTTGTTGCCTGGTGGGCGGGGCGCCTGACGCTCCGCCCGCATTGCTTTTGGAGCACGATCCATGTCCGTCGATCCCAAGCCCGCCCTGGTGCTGTCCCGCCTCGACTGCGAGCGCCTCGAGGCGCTGCTCGACCAGCCCGCCCAGGCCGGCCCCGCCTTCGACGCGCTGCGCGACGAGCTGTCGCGCGCCGAGCTGCGCGAGCCGCGCGACATGCCGGCCGATGCGATCACCATGAACTCGACCGCGCGTTTCCGCGACGAAGCCACGGGCGAGGAGCGCGAGATGACCCTCGTCTACCCGCGCGACGCCGACGGCAGCCCCGACAAGGTCTCGATCCTGGCGCCGGTCGGCAGCGCGCTGCTGGGCCTGCGCGCCGGGCAGTCCATCGAATGGCCGGTGCCGGGCGGACGCAGCACGCGCCTGGTCGTGCTCGAGGTGCGCTACCAGCCGGAAGCCGCGGGGGAGTACCACCGATGAGCGACGCCGCCGCCGGGGACGGCGCGGGGCGCACCGACTCCAGCCGCACCGACTTCATCCGGCAGATCGTGCGCGAGGACCTCGCGTCCGGGAAGCACGCGGCGATCCGCACGCGCTTCCCGCCCGAGCCCAACGGGTACCTGCACATCGGCCATGCCAAGGCGATCTGCCTGGACTTCGGCGTCGCCGCCGAGTTCGGCGGGCGCTGCAACCTGCGCTTCGACGACACCAACCCGGCGAAGGAAGACCCCGAGTACGTCGCCGCGATCCAGGAAGACGTGCGCTGGCTCGGCTTCGACTGGGCGAGCCTGCGCCACGCGTCCGACTACTTCGAGGTGTTCCATCTCGCGGCCGAGAAGCTGATCCGCCAGGGCGACGCCTTCGTCTGCGACCTCAGCGCGGACCAGGTGCGCGAATATCGCGGCACGCTGACCGAGCCGGGCCGCAATTCCCCGTACCGCGACCGCGGCGTCGAGGAGAACCTCGACCTGTTCCGGCGCATGCGCGCGGGCGAGTTCGCCGACGGCGCGCGCACGCTGCGCGCGAAGATCGACATGGCGTCCGGCAACATCAACCTGCGCGACCCCGCGCTCTACCGGATCAAGCACGTCGAGCACCAGAACACCGGCGACGCGTGGCCGATCTACCCGATGTACGACTACGCGCACTCGCTCAGCGACGCGATCGAGGGCATCACCCACTCGCTGTGCACGCTGGAGTTCGAGGACCACCGCCCGCTGTACGACTGGTGCGTGGACAGGGTGGACCTCGCCGGCCATCCGGAACTGCTGAAGCCGCTCACCGACCGGGGCTTCCCGCTCGAAGCGGCCAAGCCGCGCCAGATCGAGTTCTCGCGCCTGAACTTCAACTACCTGGTGATGAGCAAACGCAAGCTGCTCGCCCTGGTCGAGGACGGCCTGGTCGACGGCTGGGACGATCCGCGCATGCCGACGCTGCAGGGCATCCGCCGCCGCGGCTACACGCCGTCCGCGCTGAAGCTGATGGTCGAGCGCGTGGGCATCAGCAAGCAGAATTCGCTGCTCGACATTTCCATCCTCGAGGGCGCGCTGCGCGACGACCTCGACGCGACCGCGCCGCGGCGCATGGCGGTGGTCGACCCCTTGAAGCTGGTGCTGGCGAACCTGCCGGAAGGCCACGAGGAATCGCTGTCCTTCCCCAACCACCCGAAGGACGCATCGCAGGGCGAGCGGCAGGTGCCGTTCGCGCGCGAGCTGTGGATCGATCGCGACGACTTCGCCGAAGTGCCGCCGCCCGGGTTCAAGCGCCTCACCGTCGGCGGCGAAGTGCGCCTGCGCGGCGCCGGCATCGTGCGCTGCGACGGCGTCGTCAAGGACGACGGCGGCCAGGTGGTCGAACTGCGCTGCACGCTCGATCCGGAGTCGCGCCCCGGCATGGAAGGCGCCAACCGCAAGGTCAAGGGCACCATCCACTGGGTCAGCGCGAAGCACGGCGTGCCGGCGGAAATCCGCCTGTACGACCGGCTGTTCACCGTGCCCGACCCCGACGCCGACGAAGGCGGGAAGACGTATCGCGACTTCCTGAACCCGGAATCGCGCCGCACCGTGCGCGGCTACGTCGAGCCGGCGGCCGCGCAGGCCGCGCCGGAGCAGTCGTTCCAGTTCGAGCGCACCGGCTACTTCGTCGCCGACCGCCGCGACCATCGCAGCGACGCGCCGGTGTTCAACCGCAGCGTGACCCTGCGCGATACCTGGGCGCAGAAGGGCTGAGCCGGTGGCGACGATGCCGCCGCTGCAGCTGCACCTGACGCTGCCCGTGTGGGTGCACGAGCTGGAACTCGCCGCGGCGTATCCCGGCGACGAAGCCAAGGTCGCGCTCGCCGTCGACCTGGCCCGGCGCAACGTCGAGGCGCGCAGCGGCGGGCCGTTCGGCGCGGCGATCTTCGACGGCAACGACCGCCTCGTCAGCCTCGGCGTGAACCGCGTGCTGTCGCAGTCCTGCTCGGTCGCGCATGCGGAGAACATGGCCTACATGCTCGCGCAGCAGCGCCTGCAGCGCTCGCGCCTGAACGTGCCGGACGGCAGGTTCACGATCGCGACCTCGGCGCAGCCCTGCTGCCAGTGCTACGGCGCCACCGTGTGGGCCGGCGTGGACCGGTTGCTGATCGGGGCGCGCAGCGAGGACGTGATGCGCCTGACCGAATTCGACGAGGGGCCGCTGCCCGCCGACTGGGTCGGGGAGCTGGAACGCCGCGGCATCGCCGTCGCGCGCGACCTCCTGCGCGACGAGGCGTGCGCGGTGCTGAAGTCGTACGGCGAACAGGGCGGAACCTTCTACTGATGGATCGGGCGCGCGGCACGGATGCGCGCGGCGGGGGCGGGATGGCTGGATTGCTTTGCTATTGCCGCTCGGGCTTCGAGCCCGAGCTGGCGGCCGAGCTGGGCGAACGCGCTGCAGGCGCCGGCATCGCCGGATACGCGCGCGCCTCGCGCTGCGACGGGTTCGTGCTGTTCGGATGCGAGGACGCGGCCGCGCTCGACGCGGCGCTGCCGTGGCGCTCGCTGGTCTTCGCGCGGCAGAAGCTGCGCCTGCTGGCGGAACTGCGCGGCCTGGATCCGCGCGACCGCCTGGCGCCGGTGCTGGACGCGCTCGCGGCGACCGCGCCGGCGGAAGACCTGCCGTACGGCGACCTCGTGGTCGAGCACCCGGATTCCGACATGGGCCGCCCGCTCGCCGGGCTGGCGCGCAGTTTCGGCAACGCGTTGCGCCCGGCGCTGCGCCAGGCCGGCCTGCTTGCGGCTTCGCCCGATCCGGCGCGCGTGCGCCTGCACGTCTGCTTCCTCGCCGGCGACGCGTTGCTGCTCGCGCGCGGCGCCCCGCGCGACAGCGCGCCGTGGCCGCTCGGCATCCCGCGCCTGAAGATGCACCCCGATGCCCCGTCGCGCTCCGCGCTGAAGCTCGAGGAAGCGCTGCTCACGCTGCTCGACGAGGACGAGCGCGCGACGCTGCTGCGCCCCGGCATGCGCGCCGCCGACCTCGGCGCGGCGCCCGGCGGCTGGACCTGGGTGCTAGCGCGGCAGGGACTGCGCGTCACCGCCATCGACAACGGGCCGCTGCGCCAGCACGTGCTCGATACCGGACTGGTCGAGCACCTGCGCGCCGACGGCTTCGCGTGGCAGCCGCCGCGCCCGCTCCACTGGATGGTCTGCGACATGGTCGAGCAGCCGCGCCGCGTCGCCGCGCGCATGGCGGAATGGTTCGCGAACGGCTGGTGCGAGCGCGCGATCTTCAACCTCAAGCTGCCGATGAAGAAGCGCTGGCTGGAGACGCGCCTGTGCCTGGACCAGTTCGCGGCCGATGCCGGGCGCCCGCTCGCCATCCGCGCCCGCCAGCTCTACCACGACCGCGAGGAGATCACCGTGTTCGCGGCGGTCCAGCCCGGAAGCCGCGCGGCGGGTTGACGGCGGGTTGACCCGCGTCAGAGACCCGCGGCGTGCTTCCAGAGCAGCCGCGGGACGGCGGGCACGCGCCCTGCCAGCCCGAGCAGCGGGCCGCGCAGCAGGACCGCCGCGGCCGACTCGCTGCCGTACAGGCGGTTGATGCCGTCGAACGCGTACGCGGCCAGCGTGTCCTCGCTGCGGCGCGCCCGCGCCCAGCGTGCGAGGCGCGCAGGCGAGGCCCAGTCCGCACGCGTTGCCTGCGCCGCGGCGACGGCGCGGTCGAGCGCGGCCACGTCGCGCAAGCCCAGGTTCACGCCCTGCCCCGCCAGCGGATGCACCACGTGCGCCGCGTCGCCGAGCGCGAGGACGCGCCCGCGGAGGTAGTCGCGCGCCAGCTGGCGCTGCAGCGGGAACGCCGCGCGCGGCGAAGCGGCCCGCACCTCGCCCAGCCGCGCATCGGAGGCGCGCGTGAGCTCGCGGCCGAACGCGTCGTCGTCGAGCGCGAGCACGCGCGCTGCCTCCTCGTCCGGCAGCGTCCACACGATCGAGCAGCGCCCGTCGGCGAACGGCAGCAACGCGAGCGGCCCGCCCGGGAGGAAGCGCTGCCAGGCGGTGTCCTCGTGCGGCCGCGACGTGGACACGTAGCCGACCACGCCGCGCTGTCCGTAGCCATGCCGGTCGACGCCGATGCCGGCGAGCTCGCGCAGCGTCGAGCGCGCGCCATCCGCGGCAACCGCGATGCGCGCGCGCAGGCGGCTGCCGTCGTCGAGCCCGACGACGACGCCGTCTCCTTCGTCCTCCAGCGCGGCGACGCGCGCCGGGCAATGGACGCGCACGTCCGCCGCGGGCAGCTTCGCCCACAGGCGGTCGAGCAGCAGGCCGTGCTCCACGATCCAGCCGAGCTCGCGCCGGCCGAACGCATCCGCGTCGAAGGCCAGTTCGCCACCACCCGCGGCGTCCCACACGCGCATGCGCCGGTAGGGCTGCACGCGCGCGTCGCGCACCGGCGCCCAGGCGTCGAGGCGCTCGAACAGCGCGGCATTGTCGGCCGCGAAGGCGTACACGCGCAGGTCGGGCGCCTCGGCGCGCCAGGCCACGGGCGCCGCGCCCTCGACCAGGGCGACGTCGAGCCCGCGCCGCGCGAGCGCGAGCGCGCACGCGGCGCCGACCACGCCGCCGCCGGAGACCACCGCATCGAGGATCGCGCGGCGGTTCACGCGCTGTCCCCGCGGCACAGCGCCGGGACCTCCCCGCGATAGCCCATCGCGCCGCCGACCAGCCACGCCTGCAGCGTCGGCGAGCGCTGCACCGCCGCCAGGCCGGCGCTGCGCAGCGGGCGCAGCAGCGGATCATCGCCCGCGGTGACGCGCGCGAGCCCGTCGGAGAAGGCGAGGGTCCGCTCGCGGTCCGGCGCGCGCCGCCGCGCGTAGGCCTGAAGCAGTCCATCCGCGCCCGGATCGCCGGCGCCCGCGCGCACGACCTCGCCGATCAGTTCGGCGAGCGTGAGCGCGTCGCGCAAGCCGAGGTTGAAGCCCTGCGCACCGACCGGGTGCAGCGTCTGCGCGGCATTGCCCACGAGTACCGCGCGTGGCGCGATGCATCGCTCCGCGACCAGCCGCAGCGCCGGATGCCGGCTGCGCGGCCCGATCGAAAGGAATTCGCCGGCGCGCCAGCCGAACGCACGCTGCAGCCGGCCGAGCCAGGCCGCATCGGAGAGCGCGGCGACCGCGCCGGCCTCGTCCGCGGCGACGCCATGCACGACACCGTAGTGGCCGTCGCCGCGCGGCAGCAGCGCGGTGGGACCATGCGCGCCGAAGCGCTCCCACGCGGTGCCGTCCGGCGCGCGCGCGGCACGCAGGCGGGCGACGAACAATGCCTGCCCGTAGTCGTGCTCGCCCGCGCCGATGCCGAGCGCGGCGCGCACCGCGCTGCGCGTGCCGTCCGCCGCGACCACGAGGCGCGCGGCGAGCCGCCGCTCGCCGTCATCGCCGGCGATGCGCAACACGCGCACGCCGCCCGCGGGCATGCCGGGCACGGCGCCGCCGCCGTCGTCGAAGCCTAGGAAGCGCGCCGGGCGATAGCGCGTGAAGCCGTGCAATTCCGCCAGCCGCGACTCCAGCGCCTGCCCGAAATCGCTCGCGACCACGACCTGGCCGAAGCGGTCGCGCCCGTAGTCCGCAGCGTCCATCACGACGCGGCCGAAATCGCCATCGCGGCTGGCGTGGATGCGGCGGATCGGCGCGGGCGGCAGGCGCAGGCGCTGCATCACGCCGAGCGCGGAAAGCGCATTGACCGTCGCCTCGGCGAAGCTGAGGTTGCGCTCGTCGAACACCGCCGGCAGCGCACCGGCCGGCGCGGCTTCCACCATGGCCACGCCGACGCCGATGCGATCCAGCGCGATCGCGAGGCTGGCGCCCACCAGGCCGCCGCCCACGACGACCACGTCGTGCGCCGCGACGCCCGCTGCGGCACCGGCATCGCCCTTGCCGCCTGCCGGCGCCGTTCCGCCGGATGTCTTCGCGCCGGTCTCCATGCCTGCGCTATGCTACCGGTTCCGCCCGAACCGCATGCAGCCGCAGATGAACCGTCCCGCCACCGACACCATCCTCGCCCCGGGCCCGCTGGTGCTGGCCGCGATGATCCTGCTCGCCGCGCTGTCGCGGCTGCTGCCGCATCCGCCGAACTTCTCGCCGGTGGAGGCGATCGCCCTGTTCGGCGGCGCGTATTTCGCGTCGCGCGCCTGGGCGCTGCTGGTGCCGCTGGCGGCGATGCTGGTGTCGGACCTGGTCCTCGCGTCCATCCTGGACAGCAGCTACGCGGGCTACATCGGCAGCGTCAGCTTCTGGTCGGTCTACGCCTGCATCGCGCTCTCCACCGTGCTCGGCTTCGGCCTGCGCGGCAAGGCCGGCGGCGCGCGCCTGCTCGGCTACTCGCTGGCCGGCTCGGTGCTGTTCTTCGTCGCGACGAACTTCGGCGCATGGCTCGCCTCGCCGTTCTATCCGCAGACCGCCGCGGGCCTCGGCGCCGCCTACGTCGCCGGCATCCCGTTCTTCCAATGGACGGTGCTGGGCACGCTGGCCTACGCCGCGATCCTGTTCGGCGGCTTCGCCTTGCTGCGCCGGCGCGTGCCGGCACTGCGCGCCCGGACCGCCTGAGCCGAAGCCCCGGTGGGCAACCGCCTTTCGAAGATCTACACCCGCACCGGCGACGACGGCAGCACCGGCCTCGGCGACGGCACCCGCGTCGGCAAGGATTCGCTGCGCGTCGCCGCCTACGGCACCGTCGACGAGGCCAATTCGGCGATCGGGCTGCTGCTCGCGGCCGAGGTGCCGGACGACATCCGCGAACTGCTGACCACCGTCCAGCACCAGCTGTTCGACCTCGGCGGCGAGCTGTGCATCCCCGGCCACGCCGCGGTCCACGACGCCGACATCGAGGCGCTGGAGCGGGCGCTGGACGGCTTCAACGCCCCCCTGCCGCCGCTGCGCGAATTCATCCTGCCCGGCGGCGGCGATGCCGCGGCGCGCTGCCATGTCGCCCGCACTGTGGTCCGCCGCGCCGAACGCGAGACCGTGGCGCTCTCCCGCGCGGAAGCCGTGCGGCCGCAGCCGGTCCGCTACCTCAACCGCCTGTCGGACCTGCTGTTCGTGCTGGCCCGGGTGCTGGCCCGCGCCAGCGGCCACGGCGAGGTCACCTGGCACCACGAGCGCCGCAAGGGCCCCCGGCCGACGGCGTGACGCCGCCGGCGCCGGCGGCCGCCCGGCCCGCAAGGGAACGCGGCTGCATTGCCGCTGCACGGGCGTTGCGGCAAGCTAGCGATCGTTTCGCCTGATGGACGCACGCGTGCGCAAAGCCCTGAGACTGCTGCCGCTGCCGGCCTGCATCGCCTTCTCCCTGGCGGCCCATGCGGCCGAGGAACGGCCCGAAACCTGGAAGCTGTGTCCCGTCCAGGATGCCGTCCCGGCCTTCGTCGACGCCCAGCGGGCCCCGGCGACCGCGACGCCGCGCACGGAGCAGCCCACCGACATCGAAGGCGACTCCCTCAGCGGCACGGAGGACCAGCGCCAGTTCGAGGGCAACGTCGCGCTGCGCCGCGGCGACCAGTTCCTGGGCACCGACCGGCTCACCTACGACAGCGAGACCGGCCATTACGTCGCGATCGGCAGCGTGCGCTACCAGGACGCCGGCATGCGCCTGGTCGCGGACAAGGCCGAGGGCAACCAGGAAAGCGACACCCACGACATCAGCAACGTGCGCTACCAGCTGGTGTCGCGCCGCGGCAACGGCGGCGCCAGCCACATCGAGATGCACGGCGCCGACGGCTCGCTCTACGGCGCGACCTATTCCACCTGCCCGCCCGACGCCCGCAGCTGGGAGCTGCGCGCGCAGCGGATCGACGTGAACACCGACACGGGCATGGGCCTGGCCCACAACGCGACGCTGCGCGTGGGCAAGGTGCCGGTGCTGTACGTGCCGTGGTTCCCGTTCCCGATCGACAACCGCCGCCGCACGGGCCTGCTGTATCCGGGCATCGGCTCCTCGAGCCGCAACGGCTTCGACTACCGGCAGCCGATCTACCTGAACCTCGCGCCCAACTACGACGCGACGATCACGCCGCGGCTGATGACCGACCGCGGCCTGCAGCTCGGCGGCCAGTTCCGCTACCTCACCGACACCGGCCGCGGCACCGTCGAAGCGGAGTTCCTGCCCAACGACCGGCTGTCCAGCCGCAGGCGCGACGAGGAGACGGCGGAATTCCTCGCCAACGGCTATCCGCTGGAGAACCGCCGCGACGACAACCGCGCGCATTTCCATTTCGACGGCGTGCAGGACGTCGCCCCGCACTGGCAGGCGCGCGCGAACCTGAACTGGATCAGCGACCCGCGCTACCTCGAGGACTCGAGCAACAACATCGACGGCCTCGCGCCCTTCGCGATCTACAGCGACATCGGCCTGTACGGCCACGGTGCGCACTGGGAAGCCGGCGTCATGGCCGACCACCAGCAACTCGCCGACTACACGCTCAGCGACGACGTGCTCCCGCACGACCGCCTGCCGCGCGGCTGGCTGCGCTGGGAGCAGCCGGTCTCGCAGTGGCTGGTGACCGGCCTGGACGCCGAGGCGGTGCGCTTCCACCATGCCGACAAGCCGGGCGGTTCGCGCCTGGACCTCAAGCCGTACGCGAGCGTGCCGCTGGGCGGCGCAAGCTGGTTCCTCACCCCGAAGCTGGCCTGGCGCTACACCGGCTACCAGCTCGACGACGCGCTGGCCGCGCAGCTCGGCGACGACAAGCCCAACCGCAGCCTGCCCGTCGCTTCGCTCGACGCCGGCCTGTTCTTCGACCGCAGCACCAGCATCGGCGGCACGCCGTTCCTGCAGACGCTCGAGCCGCGGCTGTACTACCTGCGCGTGCCGTACCGCGACCAGGGCGGCCTGCCGCTGTTCGACACGCGGCCGATGACCTTCAGCTGGGGCCAGCTGTTCCGCGACAACCGCTACACCGGCGCCGACCGCCAGACCGACGCCAACCAGCTCACGCTGGCGGTGTCCACGCGCCTGCTGCGCCAGAGCGACGGCCGCGAGAAGCTGTCGGTCAGCCTCGGCCAGATCCGCTACTTCGACGAATCGCGCGTCACCGTGCCCGGCGAGACGCCGGTCGCCGAGGGCAAGTCGGCCTGGATCGCCGATGCGAGCTATGCGGTGAACGACCGCTGGAGCATCGGCGGTTCCTACCAGTGGGATCCCAAGTTCCGCCGCAAGGACCTCGCGGCCCTGCGCACGCGCTACCTGATCGGCGACGACGGCATCGTCAACTTCGGCTACCGCTACCGCCGCGACCTGCTGGAACAGGTGGACTTCAACTTCCTGTACCCGGTCTCGCCGGCGTGGAGCCTGGTCGGCCGCTACTACTACTCGATGCGCGACCACCAGCTGCTCGAAGGCATCGCCGGCGTCCAGTGGGACAGCTGCTGCATGGCGGTACGCCTGGTCGGCCGGCGCTACCTGCACAACCGGCTCGGGGAACTCGGCAATTCGCTGCAGGTCGAAGTCGAGCTGAAGGGCCTCGGTTCGGCCGGCCCGGACACGGAGAGCCGGCTGCGCCGTGCTATCCTCGGCTACTACCGCGAGGACCTCTACCTCGTTCCGCCGCCCGCGTCGGCCGGCGCCGAAACCTCCCCCGAAACGCAGCCATGACCCGACTCGCCGCCTGCCTTTTCGCCGCGCTCGCCGGCTTCGCCGCGCTCGGCGGCCCCGCGCCCGCGCTTGCCCAGCAACTGCAGCCGCTGGACCGCATCGTCGCCGTGGTCGACGAGGACGTGATCCTGCGTTCCGAACTCGACCGCGCGCTGGCCAACGTCGACCGCCAGTTCGCCGGGCGCGCCGACCAGCTCCCGCCCCGCGACATCCTCGAGCGGCAGGTGCTGGAGCGCCTGGTGCTGCAGCGCCTCGAGGTCGCGCGCGCCACGGGCATGGGCATCACCGTGAGCGACGCCGAGCTCGACAGCGCCATCGGCAGCATCGCGCAGCAGAACAACATGACCGTGCCGCAGCTGCAGGTCCAGCTCGCCCGCGACGGCATGACGCTCGCCGACCTGCGTGCGTCGGTCCGCGACGAGATCGCCTCGCAGCGCCTGCGCCAGACCTTCGCCCAGGGCCAGGTCACCGTCAGCGAGGCCGAGGTCGACGCCTCGCTCGCCACCCAGACCGGCGCCACCCAGTACCACATGGCGCACATCCTGGTCGGCGTGCCCGACGGCGCGACGGCGGAGCAGATCGCCGCGGCGCAGAAGAAGGTCCAGGACATCAAGGCCGCGATCGACCGCCACGAGATCGAATTCGCGGCCGCCGCGGTCCGCTATTCCGACAGCCCCAACGCGCTCGACGGCGGCGACCTGGGCTGGCGCAGCCTCGACGAGATCCCGCCCTCCTTCGCGCAGGTCATCACCGGCATGCAGGCGGGCGAGGTGGTCGGGCCGATCCGCGGGCCCAGCGGCTTCCAGCTGCTGCAGCTGGTGGGCACGCGTTCGGCCGCGGAGGGCGGCCCCGCGACCATCACCGAGCTGAAGGCGCGGCACATCCTGGTGAAGGGCGACGACGCCGCGGCCAAGGCGAAGCTCGAGACGCTGCGCGCGCGCATCGCCGGCGGCGCGGACTTCGCGACGCTCGCCCGCGAGAACTCCGAGGACGCGGTGACCCGGGCGGCCGGCGGCGAGCTCGGCTGGTTCGCGCAGGATGCGCACGGCGTGGACTTCGGCGCGCAGGTCGCGGCGCTGCAGGACGGCCAGGTGTCCGCGCCGTTCAAGACCGAGGCCGGCTGGCACATCGTGCAGCGCGAAAGTTCGCGCCAGGCCGCCGCGAAGGACGAATCGCGCCGCCAGGCGGTCCGCGAGAAGATCGGCCAGCGCAAGCTCGAGGAGCAGTGGGACCGCTTCCTGCGCGAGATGCGCGGCGAGGCCTACGTCGACATCCGCCTCGGCGAGGCCGCGGCGGCGCCCGCCAGCGGCGGCTGAGATGCCGCGCCCGCGGCTGGCGCTGGTCCCGGGCGAGCCGGCCGGCGTCGGCCCCGAACTGTGCGTTCGTGCCGCGCAGCGCGACTGGGGCGCCCGCCTGCTCGCCTTCGGCGACGCGCGCAGCCTGCGCGCCGCGGCAACGACGCTCGGCCTTCCGCTCGAGCTCGCGGCGCCCGATGCCGATTCCGCTCCGGGCGTCCTTCCGCTGGTGGACATCCCGGCGCCCTGCGCCACGAGCTTCGGCACGCCCGCCGCAGGCAACGCCGCCAGCACCATCGCCGCGCTCGAGCGGGCGGGCCGCGCCTGCCTGGACGGCGACTGCGACGGGCTGGTGACCGGGCCGGTGCACAAGGCCGCGATCAACGACGGCGGCATCCCCTACACCGGCACCACCGGGCTGCTCGCCGACCAGGCCGGCTGCGAGGTGGTGATGATGCTGGCGAACGACATCGTGCGCGTCGCGCTCGCCACCACCCACCTGCCGCTGCGCGACGTGCCCGACGCGATCGGGCGCGAAGGCCTCCTGCGCACGCTGCGCATCCTCCACGCCGCGCTGCGCGACGGCTTCGGCATCGCCGCGCCGCGGATCGCCGTGCTCGGGCTCAACCCGCACGCCGGCGAGGACGGCCACCTCGGCCGCGAGGAAATCGACACGATCGCGCCGGCGATCGCCCAGGCGCGCGCCGAGGGCATGCGCCTCGCCGGCCCGCTGCCGGCGGACACCGCGTTCCTGCCCGCGAAGCTGGCGGAGACCGATGCGGTGCTGGCGATGTACCACGACCAGGGCCTGCCGGTGCTGAAGTACAGCGGCTTCGAGCAGGCGGTGAACCTCACGCTGGGCCTGCCCTACCCGCGCGTGGCGGTGGACCACGGCACCGCGCTGGACATCGCCGGGCGCGGCACCGCCGATCCCTCCAGCCTGTTCGCGGCGATCGCGCAGTGCGCGCGGCTGGCGCAGGCGCGTGCACGAGGGCGCGCGTGAGCCGGCCGGCGCGCGACGGCGCCCGCGACCGGGCGCCTGCACGGGGCCATGGCGCCGGCGAGCGCGACGCGGACGGTTTCCGCCGCGACGCCAAGAAGTCGCTCGGCCAGAACTTCCTGCACGAGCGCGGCGTGATCGAGAAGATCCTGCTCGCGGTGGACCCGAAGCCCGGCGACCGCATCGTCGAGATCGGCCCCGGCCAGGGCGCGCTCACGCTGCCCCTGCTCGACCGGCACGGCGCGCTCACCGCGATCGAGTTCGACCGCGACCTCCTCGAACCGCTCGCGGCGGCCGCGGCCCCGCACGGAAAGCTCACGCTGCTGCACGCCGACGTGCTCACGGTGGACTTCACCGCGCTCGCGGCGGAAGGCCGGGGGCCGCTGCGGCTGGTCGGCAACCTGCCCTACTACCTTTCGTCGCCGATCCTGTTCCACGCGCTCGACCACGCCGCCGCGATCCGCGACATGCACTTCATGCTGCAGAAGGAAGTCGTCGACCGCATGGCCGCCGGCCCCGGCAGCAAGGTCTACGGCCGGCTCAGCGTGATGCTGCAGGCCGAATGCGTGGTCACGCCCTTGTTCAAGGTCGCGCCGGGCGCGTTCCGGCCCGCGCCGAAGGTCGATTCCGCGGTGGTGCGACTGGTGCCGCGGCCGCCGGGCGCCGCCGGCATCGCCGACCGCGCGCGCTTCGCCGCGATCGTGCGCGCCGCGTTCGGGCAACGCCGCAAGACGCTCCGCAATGCGCTGTCGGGCCTGCTCGACGCAGCCTCCATCGAAGCCGCCGGCCTGCGTCCCGACGCGCGCGCAGAGCAGGTGCCGGTGGAAGGCTTCGTGCGGCTCGCGAACCTGCCGGGCGCCTGATCGTCACGACCTGGACCGGGCCGGGGCCAAAAAAAACCGGCCCCTTTCGGGGCCGGTCCGGTGCAACTCGAACCTTCCTTGCGGCGGGCGCTCAGAAGTCGTAGCGGACGGTGAACCGGAAGCTACGCGGGTTCGTGTAGTACAGCACGCGCTCGTACTGCGGGTGGATCGTCGTGCGGCTGCTGGCCGAGCGCGGGTAGTAGGCACTCGGGGTCTGCGTGTCGAAAAGGTTCATCACGTCCACCGACGCCGTCAGGCCCTCGAGCCACTTCGGGGTATAGGTGAAGTTGACGTTGAACGTGGACGTCCACGGGGTCCTGCCGGCGCTGCCACGCGGAGCGTAGTAGTAGTCCTCGCTCTCCGGTGCCGCATTGGCGGGGTTGTTGGAACCCGACGCAGCACCCGGCACGCCGCAATACGAATAGTACGCATTGTTGTACAGGCCGGGCTTCGCGTAAGGCCAGAAGCTGAGGCAGTCGCGCGGACGCCCGGACTGGACGATGGCCGAACCACCGACGCGGAACTCGTCGCTGATCTTGTACGAGCCGAATGCCTTGAGCTGGTGCTTGCGGTCGTTCGGCAGCAGGCCACTCTTGCCGAACATCAGCTCCGGGAGATCCCAGTCCTGCGTGACCGAGACGTCGGCCTGGCCGCCGGTGCCCGAGTCGATCGAGGAGTTCAGCTGGCCTTCGGCGTTGCCCCAGTTCTTGGACAGGGTGTATTCCACCTTGCCGTTGAAGCGGCCGTTGGAGTATTGCGCGTACGTGTCCAGCGCCCAGTACTTGCGCTTCAGCTTCGGGAAGTCGCTGCCGAAGTCGTCGGCGATGCTGTGCGTCACCTTGACCAGCTGGCCGCTGCCGTCGAACTCCCAGAACGTCGGGTTGTTGTCGCCCGCGTTGAAGATGTAGCACGCGTCCGGGCAGATGTCGTCGATGGCGTTCTTCAGGTCGCGGTACGTCAGCTTGGCGCCCCACGAGAACATGTCCGTCTCGGCGCGCTGCATGCCGACGATGAACTCGTCCTGGTAGTGCGGCTTCAGGCCGACCTGCGTCACGACGCGCGGATCCGGCGCCACGCCGCACTCGAGGTTGGACGAGACGCCGCCGTTCGGGCAGATGTAGGTGCCGGTGGGAGCGGTGATGCTCGTCAGGCCGGTCGGCGTACCGTCGGCGGCGATGCCCGTGTAGGTGAAGTACTGCGACGTGCTCAGGGTGCCGTTCGCCTGGCGGACCGTCACGTTGTTCGGCACGGCCAGGTGGTAACGGCCCGCGTTGCCGAACACCTTGAACGTGCTGTCGCCGTTCACGTCCCAGCTGAAGCCGATGCGCGGCGCCCAGTTGTTCTTCTGGTTCAGGTAGGCGACGTGGTCCTGGTTGTAGTTCGTGAACTTGTCGTTGCGCACGCCCACGGTGACGAGCAGGTTGTCCGTGACCTGCCAGTGGTCTTCCAGGTACCAGGCCTCCTGGTCGACGAACATCTTGCCGCCGGTCAGGTAGTAGTCCTTGCGCACCCAGTAGCCGTTCGTGCCGTAGCCGCCGCCGGTCGCCGGAGCGCCCACGCCGTGGCCCGCGTCGATCTCGGTGTTCGGGTTGCTGGCCTGGCCGTAGGTCCACAGGTAGTTGTCGGCCGTGGTGTAGGCGCTGCCCTTGTAGCTATCGGCCGAGAACTTGTCGTAACCGGCGCGCAGTTCGTGGTCGCCCAGCACGTAGGTCAGGTCGAAACGCTGGGCCTTGGTGTCGCTCGTGGTGGGGAACGTGATGGTGCTGTACGGCTGCGGCGTGTTGATGCCGGCAAACTCGGTCGGCACGGCACTGGGGCTGATGCTGATGTAGCGCTTGCTGGCGTCGTAGCCCGGCAACGGATCCGGGATCGAGTCCAGCGACTGCTTGCCCCACAGTGCCGAGATCGTCAGGTTGTCGGTGAGGTAACCCGTGTACTTGGCGATGTAGGTACGCGCCTTGTCCTCGGTCACGTGGTCGCCGTTGTACTTGACGTCGTCGCGCTCGAACGTGTCGTAGTCGAAGCCGTAGTACGCGTATTCGTTCTTGGCGTTGTCCTGGATGCCCGTGAACTCGAGCAGGTGGTTGTCGGTGATGTTCCAGTCCAGCTTGGCCGTCCAGCGCGGGTAGGTGTAGTCGTAGACGCCCCACGCCTGCGCGCGGCTCGTGGCCGACAGCGCCGGCGCGCCGCTCGCGGTGTGGGTGCCGAGGGAGCCGGAGTAGCGCGACTGCTCGAGGTGGGTTTCGCCGCGTTCGGCGTTGGCGTAGATGAACAGGCGATCCTTGATGATCGGACCACCGGCCCACAGGCCGTAGGTGATGCTGTTCTGCTCGCGGTTGCTGTTCAGCTGGTACAGCGTGCCGTCGGTCCAGTTGGCCGGGTTGTTGCCGGCGGCGGTGTTGTAGTGGTTGGCCTCGCTCCACACCCCGGTGTCCGGGAAGTAGATGTTCTTTTCGTTGGCGCGCAGCGAGTTCGGCGTATAGATGGCATACACGCCACCGTGCCACTCGTTGGTACCGCGCTTGGTGATCACGCTGACCACGCCGCCCGTGCTGCGGCCGAACTCGGGGCCGTAGCCGCCGGTCAGCACCTGCTGCTGCGCGATCGAGTCGAACGCGAGCGAGGTGTAGCCGATGTTGGTGAGCGGATTGGTGACCGGGAAGCCGTTGATGTAGTACGCGTTCTCGGACGCCGCTGAACCGCCGAAGCTGCCGATGCCGCTGTACGAGGTGGACGAGATCACGCCCGGCGCCAGCAGGGCGACGGCGTTGATGCTCTGGCCGACGGCGATCTGCTTGAGGTCTTCCGCCGTGAACACGGTACGGATGTCGGTCTGCGAAACGTCGATGTCGGTCAGCTGGCCGGTGCCGCGGACGACGACGGTTTCCAGGTTGGTGGCGCCGAAGTCGATCTGTGCGCCGCTCGACACGAGCACCATGACGTCGCGCGTGTCGGCACCGGAGGTGACCTTGTAGTGGCCGGCCGGCAGCGAGGAGATGCTGTACTTCCCGCTCGCATCCGCCGTGACGGTACGGGTCAGGCCGGTATCGCTGACGACGGTGACGGACTGGCCAGCCTCGGCCTTGCCGAAAACGCTACCAGTGGTGCTCTGCGCGTGCACGCCCCCAGCGAAGCACAAGCCCAGAGCGACGGTCAGCGCGCTCCGCTTCAGGCCTTTGGCGAAATGATTGGAACTCATTGTTTATATCCCCCCCACGGGAATGAGTAGTGTCGAAATGGATATCCCCCGTCCGGCTCTCGACTGCGCCCGACCGCCCGACTATAGGGCACGCAACGAATCCTTCACAGAGCCTTTACGAAGAATTCCGGAACCCCCAAAAGTCACCCATCCGGTTGCTGCGTTGCAGCAACATTCATA
>JBDZUW010000156.1:0-3344 GCA_040255375.1 Luteimonas sp.
ACCTACGCGGTGGACCGCTTCAAGGACTGGGCGCACAGCGCGCACGTCACCCTGCGCCGCGGCGAGCGCTCGCGCCTGGCCGACTACGCGTCCGAAGTGCTCTGAACGCGCGGGCGGCGCCTCAGGCCGCCTCGCGCTGCAGCCAGGCCAGCGCGCCGGCCAGGTCGCCGAAGTAGTTGGTGGCGCCCTCGCGCGCGACGATGCCGGCGCGCACCAGCTTGCGCAGCACGCGCAGGTTGGCGCCCGCCAGCAGCACGCGCACGTCGCGCCGGGCCATCGCCGCCATGGTCGATTCCAGCCGCTTGAGGCCGGTGGCGTCGATGAACGGCACCCGGTCCAGGCGCAGCACCACCGTCGTCGGCGCCTCGCGCGACCACGACAGCGCGCGCTCCAGCGAGTCCACCGAGCCGAAGAAGAACGGCCCGTCGATCGAATACACCGCCACGCCGCGCGGCAGCTCCTGCAAGCCGGCCGCGGCGAGCTCGTGGCGGACGCTGGCCGGGTCGTGCGCGACGACTTCCACCGCCGCGGCCATGCGCCGCATGAACTGGAACATCGCGAGGATCACGCCGATGTTCACCGCCACCACCAGGTCGGTGAGGATCGTCAGCAGGAAGGTGATCAGCAGGATCGCGACGTCGGCGCGCGGCGCCTTGCGCACCATGCGCAGGAAGCGGCGCGCCTCGCTCATGTTCCAGGCGACCACCCAGAGGATGGCCGCGAGCGCCGCCAGCGGCACCTGGCCCGCGTACGGCGCGACGAACAGCAGCACCAGCACCAGCAGCGCCGAGTGCACGAGGCCGGCCAGCGGGCTGGTCGCGCCGTTGCGGATGCTGGTGGCGGTGCGCGCGATCGCGCCGGTGGCGGCGATGCCGCCGAACAGCGGCGACAGGATGTTGGCCACGCCCTGCCCCACGAGCTCCTGGTTGGAATCGTGCCTGGTGCCGGCCATGCCGTCGGCCACCACCGCCGACAGCAGCGATTCGATCGCGCCGAGCATCGCGATGGTGAACGCCGCCGGCAGCAGGGTCACCAGCAGGTCGAAGGACAGCGACGGCATCGTCAGCGCCGGCAGCGTGCGCGGGATGTCGCCGAAGGTGGAGGCGATGGTGGCCACGCCCGCCGGCTTCCAGGCGGCCACCGCCACGGTCGCCGCGATCATCGCCAGCAGCGGCCCCGGCACCTTCGCCATGCCCGGGATGCGGCTCCCCCACAACGCCAGCGCGAGGCTGCCGAGCGCGATCGCCGTCGTCGCCGGATGCAGCGACGGCAGCGCCCGCAGCAGCGCCCACGCCTTGAGGTAGAACGCCTCGCCGCCCGGCGCCGACAAACCGAAGAAGTACTGCCATTGCCCGACCCAGATGATCACCGCGATGCCGGCGGTGAAGCCGACGATCACCGGATCCGGGATGAAGCGGATCACCGCGCCCAGGCGCGCCAGCCCCATCGCCACGAGGATCACGCCGGCCATCAGCGTCGCGACCAGCAGGCCGTCGACGCCGAACCGGGCGACGACGCCGGCGAGGATCACGATGAAGGCGCCGGTCGGCCCCGCGATCTGGATGCGCGAGCCGCCGAACAGCGCGACCGCCGCGCCGGCGACGATGGAGGTGTACAGGCCCTGCTCGGGCTTGACGCCGGATGCGATCGCGAACGCCATCGCCAGCGGCAGCGCGACCACGCCGACGATCAGGCCGGCAACGATGTTGTTTGCCCAGTGCCGGCGGCCGAACAGGCCGGCGCGCCAGGCTTCGACGACGGCGATCATCGCGCCTCTCCTTGCGGTTGCCTCAAGCGCACGCCGCGCCCGCCCGCGTGGCTGGGGAGGCCTTCGCCGAGCAGCTCGATGCCGGAGGTTTCCAGCGCCTGCACGACCTTGACCAGCGAATCGACGGTGCCGCGCACCTGGCCATCGCTGGCCTCCATGCGCTGGATCGTCGGCAGCGACAAGCCGGAACGCTCCGCCAGGCCGCGCTGGTCGATCCCCAGCAAGGCCCGCGCGGCCCGCATCTGTGGCGCAGTGATCATGGCGACAGTCCTGCCTGAGACTTGCCTATGTATGTTTAATACATCAATCGGGCGGTATGATACTGCTGTTCCGCGCGGCTTTGTACAGTAGCCTCCCCCTCCGTCCCGTGACGCCATGACGCGCACTCCCAGCGCCCTCACCATCGCCGGTTCCGACTCGGGCGGCGGCGCCGGCATCCAGGCCGACCTGAAGACCTTCGCGGCGCACGGCGTGCACGGGCTGTCCGCGATCGCCGCGCTCACCGCGCAGAACACGCGCGGCGTGGCCGCGGTGCACGTGCCGCCGCCGGCGTTCCTGCGCGCGCAGGTCGACGCCTGCTTCGACGACTTCGCGGTCGGCGCGGTCAAGCTCGGCATGCTGGCGACCGCCGACGTCATCCACGTGGTGGCCGACGCGCTCGAATACTGGCGCCCGCCGCACGTCGTGCTCGATCCGGTGATGGTGGCGACGTCGGGGGCGAAGCTGCTCGCGGACGACGCGCTCGACGCCATGCGCGAGCGGCTGCTGCCGCTGGCCACCGTGGCCACGCCGAACCTGCCCGAGGCGGAATTGCTGCTCGGCGTTTCCATCGCCGATGGCGCGGCGGCCGACGCCGCGCTGCAGGCGCTGCTCGCCCGGGGCCCGGCGGCGGTGCTGCTGAAGGGCGCGCACCTCGGCGAAGGGGCGCAAGTGGTGGACCGCTATGCGGACGCCGCGGGCGGGCTGAGGTTCGTGCACGAGCGCCTCGCCGTCGAAGGCCATGGCACCGGCTGCACGCTCGCCTCGGCCATCGCGGCGAACCTGTGCCGCGGACTGTCGCCGCGCGAGGCGTGCGAACAGGCGACCGGCTACGTCGCGCGCGCCTTGCGCGGCGGCTACCGTCCCGGGCTCGGCGAAGTCACCGTGCTCGACCACTGGGGCGCCGCCTCGTCCGGCAGCGGCACGCCCTAGCCGCGCCTTCACCCGGGGCAGATGCGGGCAGCGCTATACACGATGCCTGCACCCAGTGCCGCGAGGAGGACGCCATGCGCAACGACGACCGGAACGGGAACCGACACGAAGGCATGCGCGGCGAGCGCCTGCGCCGGGAAAGCGAACGCGTCGCGCAGACGACCGCCGCCGACCTCCGCGCGGTCGCGCAGGACATGCTGCGCATGGGCCGCCACTGGGCCCGCGCGGCCCAGGGCTGGCTGGAGCGCGCCGGCGACGAAACGCAGCGCCAGGCGGCGCGTACGCGCAGCGACCGCGACCTGCAGAGCGACTACAGCGGCGGCGGCTACGACCAGGTCGAACCGCGGAGCGGCGAATTCGGATACGAGTCCCCGCATGCGGGCGG
>JBDZUW010000157.1:0-3302 GCA_040255375.1 Luteimonas sp.
GCCTTCTCCACCAAGGACCGCATCCTCGGCGCCGCCGAGGAACTCTTCGCCCAGCACGGCTTCGCCGGCACCTCGCTGCGGCAGGTCACCAGCCGGGCCGACGTCAACATCGCCGCGGTGAACTACCACTTCGGCAGCAAGGAGAACCTCGTCAACGAGGTCTTCCGCCGGCGCATGGACGAAATGAGCGCGCAGCGCATGGCCCGGCTCGAGGCAGCCATGGCCGATGGCGCCTGCGACCTGGAGGCCGTGCTGGCGGCCTTCGTCGAGCCGGCCCTGGCCATGGCCCAGGACCGCCACGGCGGCGGGGCGTTCATCCGGGTGATCGCCCGCGCCTATGCCGAGAAGAACGACAGCCTCCGCAAGTTCCTGTCCGAGCAGTACGGCCACGTGCCGCGCGCCTTCGCCCGCGCGATCGCGCGCTGCCTCCCCGACCTGCCCAAGGACCAGCTGTACTGGCGCCTCGACTTCCTGTCCGGTGCGCTGACCTACGCCATGGCCGACTTCGGAATGATCAAGCGACCGCCCGGCTCCACCGAGGCGACCCACCGCGAGCGCGCCGCGCGCGAGCTGATCCGCTTCGCCGTCGCCGGCTTCACTTCCTGAACCTCGAAAAGCTTTTTTTTGCCACAGATTCCACAGATGAGCACAGATTGGTGCGGGGCAACGGGAAGGTACAGCCCTTGCGGATGGCGCGGAGCCAATCGATTAGATCTGTGAAATCTGTGGCTAAAAGCTTTTATTTCCATAGAGATAGCGAAAATGCCTGAGAAATTGCTTGTAAGGCGCGCCGCGGTCCTGGGGGCCGGCGTAATGGGCGCGCAGATCGCCGCGCACCTCACCAACGCGGGCGTGGACACGGTGCTGTTCGACCTCGCCGCGAAGGACGGCGCGCCCGACGGCGTGGTGCTCAAGGCGATCGCGCACCTGGGCAAGCTCTCGCCCGCGCCGCTGGCGGCGAAGTCGCTGGCCGAGGCGATCGTGCCCGCGAACTACGACACCGGCCTCGCGCTGCTCGAGGGCTGCGACCTCGTGATCGAGGCGATCGCCGAGCGGATGGACTGGAAGCAGGACCTCTACCGGCGCATCGCCCCGCACGTGCCCGCCCATGCGGTGCTCGCAAGCAACACCTCGGGGCTGGGCATCAACGCCCTGGCCGAAGTGCTGCCCGAGGAGATGCGGCACCGCTTCTGCGGCGTGCACTTCTTCAACCCGCCGCGCTACATGCACCTGGCCGAGCTGATCCCGGCGCGCACGACCGATCCCGCGCTGCTCGACGCGCTCGAAGCCTTCCTCACCACCACCCTCGGCAAGGGCGTCGTCCGTGCCAAGGACACGCCCAACTTCATCGGCAACCGGATCGGCGTGTTCTCGATCCTGGCGACGATGCACCACACCGCGGCCTTCGGCCTTGGCTTCGACACCGTCGACGCGCTCACCGGCCCGTCGATCGGCCGGCCGAAGTCCGCGACCTATCGCACCGCCGACGTGGTCGGCCTCGACACCATGGCGCACGTGATCGGCACCATGGCCGACACGCTGCCGGACGATCCGTGGCATCGCCACTTCGTCGCGCCGGGCTGGCTGAAGGCGCTCGTCGACAAGGGCGCGCTCGGCCAGAAGGCCGGCGCGGGCATCTACAGCAAGCGCGGCAAGGACATCCTGGTCCTCGACCTGGAGGCGAAGGACTACCGCCCGGGCGCGGCCGACGTCGCGCCCGAAGTCGCCGCGATCCTGAAGGAGAAGGATCCGGCGAAGAAGTTCGCCGCGCTGCGCGCCAGCGGACACCCGCAGGCGCAGTTCCTGTGGGCGGTGTTCCGCGACCTGTTCCACTACAGCGCGTTCCACCTGGCCGACATCGCCGAGACCGCGCGCGACGTGGACCTCGCGATCCGCTGGGGTTACGGCTGGAGCCTCGGCCCGTTCGAGACCTGGCAGGCGGCGGGCTGGAAGCAGGTCGCCGACTGGATCGCGGAGGACATCGTCGCCGGCAAGGCGATGGCCGATGCGCCGCTGCCCGACTGGGTCTTCGACGGCCGCGACGGCGTGCACGGCGCCGAGGGCAGCTACAGTCCGGGCCGCAACGCGAAGCTGCCGCGCTCCGCCCTGCCCGTCTACCGCCGCCAGCGCTTCCCTGACCCGGTGCTGGGCGAACGCGCCGACCCGGGCGAAACGGTGTTCGAGAACGACGGGCTGCGGGCATGGCACGACGGCGACGGCGTGCTGGTCGCGTCGTTCCGCACCAAGATGCACACCGTCGACGACAACGTGATGTCGGGCCTGCAGCAGGCGATCGCCGCCGCGGAGCAGGACTTCCGCGCCATGGTCCTGTGGCAGCCGTCGGAGCCGTTCTCCGCGGGCGCCAACCTGGCCGGCGCGCTCGGCCTGCTCAAGGCCGGCGACGTCGCCGGCTTCGAAGCGATGGTCGCCAACTTCCAGGCCACCAGCCAGCGCATCAAGTACGCGCAGGTGCCCGTCGTCGCCGCGGTCCGCGGGCTCGCGCTCGGCGGCGGCTGCGAGTTCCAGATGCATGCCGCGCGCACCGTCGCGCACCTCGAGAGCTACATCGGCCTGGTCGAGGCCGGCGTCGGCCTGCTGCCGGCCGGCGGCGGGTTGAAGGAACTCGCCGTGCGCGCATCGCAGGCGGCGGGAGCCGACGGCGACGTGTTCGCGCAGCTGAAGAAGGTGTTCGAGACGGTGGCGATGGCGAAGGCGTCGACTTCCGCGCTCGAGGCGAAGGAGCTCGGCCTGCTGCGCGGGAACGACGTGGTGTCGTTCCATCCGCACGAGCTGCTGCACATCGCCCGCGGCCAGGCCCTGGCGCTGGCCGATCGCGGCTACCGCCCGCCGCTGCCCGCGCGCCGCGTGCGCGTGGCCGGCGACGTCGGCATCGCGACCTTCCGCATGCTGCTGGTGAACATGCTCGAGGGGCGCTTCATCAGCGAGTACGACGCCGAGATCGCGACCCGCATCGCCACCGTGCTGTGCGGCGGCGAGATCGACCGCAACGCGCTCGTGGACGAGGACTGGCTGCTGCGGCTGGAGCGCGAGCACTTCGTCGCGCTCGCGCAACAGCCCAAGACGCAGGCGCGCATCGCGCACATGCTCGAAACCGGCAAGCCGCTGCGCAACTGACTTCCGAGGACATCCCAATGAGCAGGCAGATCCAGGACGCCTACATCGTCGCCGCCACCAGGACGCCGGTCGGCAAGGCGCCGCGCGGCGTGTTCCGCAACACCCGGCCCGACGACATGCTCGCGCACGTGCTGCGCAGCGTGGTCGCGCAGGCGCCGGGCATCGAC
>JBDZUW010000158.1:0-3211 GCA_040255375.1 Luteimonas sp.
AGCGCCACGCGCGTCACTTCGGACGAGAACTCGCCCATCTGCTCGATCATGCGGTTGACGATGTTCGCCGAGCGCAGGAACTCGCCCTGCAGCGGCCGGCCGTCCGCTTCCAGCGGCACGCTGCGGGTCAGGTCGCCCTTGGCCACGCCGGCCATCGCCTCGGTCATCGTCTCCACCGGGCGCACCAGGTCGTCGATCAGCTGGTTGACCGACTGCTCCATCTCGGCCCAGGTGCCCTGGCGGTTGGCGGGCGCGATGCGCTGCCGCACCTGGCCCTGGCGACCGACCTTCTGCCCGACCCGCGCGAGCTCGGCGGCCATGCGCCGGTTGGCGCTGACCATCTCGTTGAAGCTCAGCGCGAGCTTGCCGGCGATGCCTTCCCAGTGCAGCGGCAACTGCACGGAGAAGTCGCCCGCGTTCACGTCCTGCATCGCCGCCAGCAGCCGCGTCATCGCTTCGCTCTCGCCCGGCGGCAACGCCGATGCCGGCGTGCCCGTGGCGAGTGCGGTGGCCGCGCGCGCGCGGCGGCGGGTGGTGGTGCCTGGTTCTTCCACTTGCGCCCCCTGCGGCCCGGAATGGTCGGGGAAAAATCGGGCCGAGCGCGATAAGGTAGCCCCGTCTCCCGCCCGCGGCATCCACGCGGCCTTCACGCCGGCGGGCCCGCGGAACGCGTGGTGTAAGCTGCGGCGAACCCGAGGGGATGCACCGAATGCGCGAAAACCAGACCTCCGCCCGGCCGAAGCGGGGCATGCCGCTGCACTGGAAGATGGCGATCGGCTTCTTCGCCGGCCTCGCCCTCGGCCTCGTCGCCCACGCCGCGGGCGGCGCCGATGCGGGCTGGGTGCAGGGCCTGACCCGCTGGGTGACGCAGCCGGTGGGGACGCTGTTCCTGCGCCTGATCTTCATGCTGGTGCTGCCGCTGCTGTTCTCGGCGCTGGTGGTGGGCGTGGCCGAGATGGGCGACATCCGCTCGCTGGGGCGCATCGGGTGGAAGACGCTGGCGTACACCGTGATCGTTTCCGGCATCGCCGTGGTGCTCGGGCTGGTGCTGGTGAACTGGCTGCAGCCGGGCGCGGGCGTGGATCCGGCGACCGCGCAGCAGCTGCTGGGCGAGGGCGCCGAGCGCGCGAAGGCGATCGTCAGCGGCGTCGGCACGCAGCCGCAGGGCCTGGACATGCTGCTGTCCATCGTGCCGGACAACGTCGTCGGCGCGGCCGCCTCCAACGGCATCCTCGCGGTGATGTTCTTCGCGCTGATGCTGGGCATCGGCCTGGTGCTGACGCCGTCGCCGGCCGCACGCGTGCTGTTGCGCGGCATCGAGGGGCTGTTCGAGGTCTCGATGACGCTGATCGGGTTGGTGATCCGCCTCGCGCCCTACGCGGTGTTCTGCTTCATGTTCAACCTCGCCGCGCTGTTCGGCTGGGACCTGCTGGCCCGGCTCGGCGCATACGTCGGCGTGGTGGTGCTGGCGCTGGCGATCCACATGTTCGTCGTCTATTCGATCGCGCTGAAGGCGGTGGGCGGCTGGTCGCCGCTGAAGTTCTTCCGCGGCGTGCAGGAAGCGATGGTGATGGCGTTCTCGACCGCGTCGTCCAATGCGACCCTGCCGACCTCGCTGCGCGTGGCCGAGGAGGAGCTGAAGCTGCCGAACAAGGTGTCGCGCTTCGTGCTCACCGTCGGCGCCACCGCCAACCAGAACGGCACCGCGCTGTTCGAGGGCGTGACCGTGCTGTTCCTGGCGCAGTTCTTCGGCGTGGACCTGTCGCTGGGGCAGCAGGCGACGGTGATGTTCGTGTGCATCCTCGGCGGCATCGGCACGGCGGGCGTGCCGGCCGGCTCGCTGCCGGTCGTGGCGCTGATCTGCGGCATGGTCGGGGTGCCGCCGGAAGGCATCGGCCTGATCCTCGGCGTCGACCGCTTCCTCGACATGTGCCGCACGACGCTCAACGTCACCGGCGACCTCGTCGCCGCGGCGGTGGTCTCGCGCGGCGAGGAAGACACGCACGGCATCGCCGCCGCCGACGCGGCCTGACGGGCCCTCCCGCCGCCGCGCAGGCCGCTCGCGGCGGGGCCACGGGGCGACAGCGGGGCGCCGGGGATGGGACAATGGGCGGCCCGCCGTTCGACGGGCGCCGCCCCGATCCCCGACTCCGGACGCCTCCGACCATGCCGACGCCCAGCCGCCGCGACCTCGCCAATGCCGTCCGTTTCCTCGCCATCGACGCGGTGGAGGCGGCGAAATCCGGCCATCCGGGCATGCCGATGGGCATGGCGGACGTCGCGGAAGTGCTGTGGAACGACTATCTCCAGCACAACCCGAACAACCCGAAGTGGTTCAACCGCGACCGCTTCGTGCTCTCCAATGGCCACGGCTCGATGCTGCAGTACGCACTGCTGCACCTTTCCGGCTACGAGCTTCCGCTGGAGGAGCTGAAGAACTTCCGCCAGCTGCATTCGAAGACGCCGGGCCACCCAGAGAACCACATCACGCCCGGCGTGGAGACCACGACCGGCCCGCTGGGGCAGGGCTTCGCCAACGCGGTGGGCTTCGCGCTGGCCGAGAAGCTGCTGGCGCAGCGCTTCAACCGGCCGGAATTCGAGATCGTCGACCATCGCACCTGGGTCTTCATGGGCGACGGCTGCCTGATGGAGGGCATCTCGCATGAAGCCGCGTCCCTCGCCGGCACCTGGGGCCTGAACAAACTGGTCGCGTTCTGGGACGACAACCGCATCTCGATCGACGGCGACGTCGCCGGCTGGTTCACCGACGACACGCCGGCGCGCTTCGAGGCCTACGGCTGGAACGTGGTCCGCGACGTCGACGGGCACGACGCCGACGCGATCAAGGCCGCGATCGAGCAGGCGCTGCAGTCGCAGGACAAGCCGACGCTCGTCTGCTGCCGCACCACGATCGGCTTCGGTTCGCCCAACAAGGCGGGCAAGGAGTCCTCGCACGGCGCGCCGCTCGGCAAGGACGAGGTCGCGGCCACGCGCGCGGCGCTGGGCTGGGCGCACGGCCCGTTCGAGATCCCGGACGACATCCGTGCCGGGTGGCGCGCGGGCAACGCCGGCCTGGTGCGCGAGCACCAGTGGGGGCAACTGTTCGATGCCTATGCGGCGCGCCATCCGGCGGAGGCCGACGAACTGGTGCGCCGTTCGCGCGGTGAGCTGCCGGAAGGCTTCGGCGCCGATGCGGACGCGTACATCGCCA
>JBDZUW010000037.1:0-16973 GCA_040255375.1 Luteimonas sp.
AGGCGGTTGATCGGCACCGAATCCGGATGCGCCGGCAGCGTCGCCAGCGCCTGCAGCAGGCCCGCGCGCTGCTCGCGCGACTCGCCCATGCCGACGATACCGCCGCAGCAGGTCTTCATGCCGGCGTCGCGCACGTGCGACAGCGTGTCCAGCCGGTCCTGGAACTCGCGCGTGTGGATGATCTCGCCGTAGAAGTCGGGCGCGGTGTCGATGTTGTGGTTGTAGTAGTCGAGGCCGGCCGCCTTGAGCGCGGTCGCCTGCTCGCCGCTGAGCATGCCGAGCGTCGCGCAGGTCTCGAGGCCGAGCGCCTTCACCCCGGCGATCATCTCCGCCACCTTCGGGATGTCGCGGTCCTTCGGCGAGCGCCAGGCCGCGCCCATGCAGAAGCGCGATGCGCCGGCGGCCTTCGCCTGGCGCGCCTTCTCCAGGACCGCCTCGGTCGACATCAGCTTCTGCGCCTCGACCCCGGTGTGGTAGCGCTGCGCCTGCGGGCAGTACGCGCAGTCCTCCGGGCAGCCGCCGGTCTTCACCGACAGCAGCGTGCTGACCTGGACCTGCGACGGGTCGAAATGCTGGCGGTGGACCGTGCCGGCCCGGTACAGCAGCTCCGTGAAGGGCAGCGCGAACAGCGCCAGGACCTCCTCGCGGCGCCAGTCGTGGCGGGGCTGGTGGCTGACAAGGGACATGGGGATTTCCTGACGGCGGCACGGACCGAAGTCCGGCAGTCTGGAAACCATGGCGGAGCGTGTCAACCGCGGACCCGGCTTTCAGGTTGACGGAACCGGCCCGCGCCGCGCCCGTAGCTGGCCTCCCTGGCGCCCTCGCTGCCAAGGCTGTGGCGAACCTGGCGCTGAGGGCCTCGACCTGTGCCCGGCCTGCGAGGCCGCCCTGCCCCGGATCGAGATGGCCTGCGCTGCCTGTGGCCTGCCGCTGCGAGCGTCTTACGCACGCGCCCTCGATTGCGGCGCAAACCTTGGGGAAAGGCGCTGCGATGCATGCCTCCGCTCCCCGCCGCCCATCACCCGCGTGGTGGCGCCATTCCTTTACGCGGCGCCACTCGACCGCTGGCTTCCCCGCTTCAAGTTCCACCATGACCTCGCCGCCGGCCGGCTGCTGTCGCAACTGATGCTCGAGGCCTGCGCCGCCGCACCACGCCCCGATGCGCTCGTCCCGGTTCCCTTGCACCGCATGCGCCTGCGCAGCCGCGGATACGACCAGGCACTCGAACTCGCGAAGCCACTTGCCCGGGCGCTTTCACTTCCGCTGCGTACCGACCTGCTGCAACGCCAGCGCGCAACATCGGCGCAGTCCTCGCTGCATGCCAGCGAGCGTCACGAGAACCTGCGCGGGGCGTTCATGGTTACCCCCACCGCCATGCGCCCGCCGTTGCCGCGGTATATCGCGCTCATCGACGATGTCATGACCACCGGGGCCACGCTCCACTCGGCGGCGCAAGTCCTGCTCGAGGCCGGCGTGCTCAGGGTGGATGCCTGGGCCTGCGCACGGACCCCCTGACGGGCGTCAGCCAAGGCTTGCCATGATTTGGCACACATCACGATGGATACGATGTCCCCAGCTCCAGTAGCCGTGCTCGCAGCTGCCGGATGGCCTCCAGGCTTCCTTCCAGTTCCGGGATTGTGTACGGCGTGCTCGTCTGCTCGGGAGAGTTTGGCAGCCCTACGACATTCACCACGCGTTGCGCAATCGGCTCAATGCCCCATCGCCCATGAAACAGCCTGTTCCGTAGTTCGCGGATCGCGTTGGCATCCGATATCCAGGCGGAATACGCATCGATCACGTGAGGCTCCTCGCGGAACTTGGAATCCGCGGTTTTCTGCAAACATTCGAGACGTTTGCTGAAGTTGAGGTTGCCAATTTTTCCAGCGAATCGCTCCACCGATGATCCGCCATCCAGCCATGAAAGGAGCAGCCCCAACTCCATTTCCAGCCGCGAATACTCGAAAATCATGAACCCCAGAATCTGGGCGGCCTCGCGCTCGAGCCGCTCCCGTTCCTGTTCAATTTCGAATCCGGTCAATGCTGGCATGACTAGGTACCGACCGAGTTGATCCATGCCCAAAAACGGTTGGCCACCGCCGCACCTCGATGTTTGGCAAGCATTGCCGATTACGGGACTAGCGGCGGGGCGTAGGGCAGCGTGGTACCAAGCAGCCACAGCAACCCCAGCACCACCGGCACGTGCACCAGCAGCTGCACGAAGGTGAAGCCGACGATGTCGCGCGCCTTCAGCCCGAGCACGCCGAGCAGCGGCAGCATCCAGAACGGGTTGACCAGGTTGGGCAGCGCCTCGGCGGCGTTGTAGACCTGCACCGACCAGCCGAGGTGGTAGTGCAGGTCGTTCGCGGCCTGCATGACGTAGGGCGCCTCGACGATCCACTTGCCGCCGCCCGACGGGACGAAGAAACCGAGCACCGCGGAATATGCGCCGATGACGACCGCGAACGTGTCGTGCGAGGCGACCTGCACGAACAGCGTCGACAGCCGGTGCGCAAGCGTCTGCCCGTCCGCGCCGGCGGCATGCGTCAGCAGCATCGCGATGCCGCCGTACAGCGGGAACTGGATCAGCACGCCGGCGGTGGACGGCACCGCGCGCGACACGGCGTCGAGGAAGCTGCGCGGCCGCCAGTGCAGCAGCAGGCCCAGCGACAGGAACAGGAAGTTGTAGGTGTCGAGGTTGGCGATCGCGGCCACGGGCCCCTTCGACGCGAACTGCAGCGCGAGCCAGCCGAAGCCGAGCAGCGACAGCAGCACGACCAGCAGCGGGCTGTATTCGAGCCACTCGCCCGGACGCGAGGCGCGCGTGCGCGCCGGCGAAGGCGCGGTCGCCAGCAGGGCGGCTTCCGGGAAATGCTCCACCGTGCGCGCCGCATCGCCGCGCG
This sequence comes from Luteimonas sp., assembly GCA_040255375.1. Taxonomy (GTDB): domain Bacteria; phylum Pseudomonadota; class Gammaproteobacteria; order Xanthomonadales; family Xanthomonadaceae; genus Cognatiluteimonas. The sequence goes on from JBDZUW010000037.1 coordinate 2,901, forward strand.
GCACGGTCAGCCACGCCACCAGCAGCGACACGCCGACCAGCACGCCCGTCAGCAGCAGCGACTGCCACAGGAAGATCGTCTGCGTGAACGGCAGAACGCCGGTGATCGGCAGCAGCCCCGGCGGCATGCTGGCGGGATTCGCCTGCAGCTGCGCCGCGGACGAACTCAATCCCATCGCCCAGACGGCACCAAGGCCGAGATACGCGGCGGCACCGGCCGCGCGGTAGTCCATCCGCAATTCCGTGCGCTGCGCCAGCGCGCGCACCAGCAGCCCGGCGAACACCAGCGAGAAACCCCAGCTCAGCAGCGAGCTCAGCATGCTCGCCAGCGCGACGAAGGCGACCGCGCCGCGCCCGGTGCGCGGAAACCGCGCCAGGGCCGCGACGAGCCGCGCCACCGGCGGCGCGGTGGCGAGCACGTAGCCGCCGATCACCACGAACGCCATCTGCATGGTGAAGGGCACCAGGCTCCAGAAGCCGCCGCCGAAGGCCTCCGCGGCCGCGCGCGGCGTGGCCCCGAAGCCCAGCGCGAACGCCGCGACGACGACCACGCCGAGCACCGCGAACACCCAGGCATCCGGGAACCAGCGCTCGCCGAACGCCGCGCAGCGCAGCGCCAGCCGCTCGGGCCACGGCGCCACGGCAACGGCCGCGGCGCGCGCGTTCACGCCTGCCCCCGCCACAGCGCAATCGCGATGCCCGCGAAGATCGTCGCGCCCACCCAGTGGTTGTGCAGGAACGCCCGGAAGCACGCATCGCGGTCGCGCCCGCGCGCGATGAAGAACTCCCACGCCACCAGCACGACCGCCAGCGCGAACGCCCACCAGTACGGCGCGCCGAGCGCCGCGTCGCGCCCGACCAGCGCCAGCGCCGCGAAGAACGACGCGTACAGCACCCCCTGCGCGACCAGGTCGAGGTCGCCGAACAGGATCGCCGTGGACTTCGCGCCCATGCGGAGGTCGTCGTCGCGGTCGACCATGGCGTACCAGGTGTCGTACGCCGTCGACCACAGGATGTTGGCCACGTACAGCAGCCACGCGAGCGCCGGCACCTTGCCCTGCACCGCCGCGAACGCCATCGGGATGCCCCAGCCGAAGGCCATGCCCAGGTACACCTGCGGCAGGTAGGTGTAACGCTTGAGGTACGGGTAGCTCATCGCCAGCACGACGCCGACCAGGCTCATCCACACCGTCAGCCGGTTGAGCGTGAGCACCAGCGCGAACGCCACCAGCATCAGCACCGCGAACACCGCCAGCGCCTCGCGTCCGGAAACCTCGCCGGTGGCGAGCGGGCGCCCGCGCGTGCGTGCGACCTGCGGGTCGAGCCAGCGGTCGGCGTAGTCGTTGATCACGCAGCCGGCCGAGCGCGTCAGCCACACGCCCAGGGTGAACACGACGAGCGGCCACCACGGCGGCACGCCGCCGGCCGCCAGCCACAGGCCCCACCACGTCGGCCACAGCAGCAGCAGCCAGCCGATCGGCCGGTCGCCGCGCACCAGCCGCCAGTACAGGCCGGCGCGCCGCCGCCAGGCGGTCCCGGGGCCGGGGCCGGGCTCGATCGGATCGTTCATCGCCTTCAAGCGTAGCAAGGCCGGGCGCCCCGGCGCCGGCGCCGCGGCCCGCCGTCGCGCCCCGTCGCGCAATCATGCGAGAATGGCGGCTTGCGGCCGCTCCATCGCCGCGGAACGGACCCTGCGCCCGTAGCTCAGCCGGATAGAGTAGTGGCTTCCGAAGCCATTGGTCGGGGGTTCGAATCCCTCCGGGCGCGCCACAGTTCCGCGACAGCCGCCTGACCTTGGTTCACATCGACGGGTGCATCGTGCGCAACTACGACCTCGACTTCCTCAAGCGTTTCGCGATGGTGGTGGGCTTCCTCATGCTGGTGACGATCGGGCTGATCCTGTTCGGCGCCCATCTCAACAAGCTCATCCCCGCCGAGGTCACGCCGCTGGCCAAGGCCCGCGAGCAGGCCCGCATCGCCCCGGAAGGCGCGGTCTACGCCGGCGCCACCGGTGCCGCGGCCCAGGCCGCCGCCAGCGCCGCCGCCCAGGCCGCGGCCGCCTCGCAGGTCGCCTACGGCGGCACGCTCGACGGCTCGGTGGTGTTCAACAACCTCTGCACCGGCTGCCACACCTCCGGCGCCGGCGGCGCCCCGACGCTGGATCCGGCCCACTGGACCGCGCGCATCGCCCAGGGCAAGGACACGCTCTACAAGCACGCCATCGAGGGCTTCACCGGCCCGACCGGCAGCGTGATGCCGGCCAAGGGCGGCAACCCGGCGCTGACCGACGAGCAGGTCAAGGCGACGGTCGACTGGATGCTGTCGCAGATCTAATCGTGTTCCCCGCCACTGCCGAAACCCTCTCGCTCGCCGGCCCCGCCGGCGCGCTCGAGGTGGCCGTGGACCCGGCCGAGGGCAAGCGCCTCGCCGTGGTGGCCATCGTCTGCCATCCGCTGCCCACCGAGGGCGGCACCATGCACAACAAGGTCGTGACCATGGCCGCGCGCGCGCTGCGCGAGTCCGGCGTGGACACGGTGCGCTTCAACTTCCGCGGCGTCGGCGCCTCCGAGGGGACGTTCGACGAAGGCGACGGCGAGTCCGACGACCTGCGCGCGGTGGCCGCCTGGGTCCGCGCGCAGCGGCCCGACGCGGCGCTGTGGCTGGCGGGCTTCAGCTTCGGCGCCTACGTCTCGCTGCGCATGAGCGCGGAACTGCAGCCGGCCGCGCTGATCTCGATCGCGCCGCCCGTCGGCCGCAGCTGGGATTTCAAGGCCATCGTGCCGCCCTCCTGCCCGTGGCTGGTGATCCAGGGCGACGCCGACGAGATCGTCGACGCGGACGCCGTTGCGGCCTGGGCGGCGAAGCAGCCGCACCCGCCGGTGCTGGTGCGCATGCCCGACACCAGCCACTTCTTCCACCGCAAGCTCATGGACCTGCGCGGCGCGATCCGCCATGGCGTGCGCGCCTGGCTGCCGCATGGCTGAAGCCGGCGGCGACGCGACGCTGCCCTCGCAGCGCTATGCCGCCGGCGTGGCCCGCGGCGACTGGAACGACGATCCGGCGCAACGCGAAGCGCTCGGCGAACTCGACCGCATCCACGCCGCGCTCCTCGACGGCGAAGCCGCCAGCCCCGGCGCGCTCGCGCGCCTGCTCGGGCGCCGCGCCGCGCCGCCGCCGCGCGGGCTGTACCTGTGGGGCGGCGTGGGCCGCGGCAAGACCTTCCTCGTCGACCTGTTCTACGCCGGCCTCCCGATCGAGCGGAAGCGGCGCACCCACTTCCACCGCTTCATGCGCGGCGTGCACGAGCGCCTGCGCGCGCACGCCGGCGAAGCCGATCCGCTCGCGATCATCGCGCGCGAGTGGCGCGAACGGCTGCGTGTGCTGGTGCTCGACGAATTCTTCGTCACCGACATCGGCGACGCGATGCTGCTCGGCCGCCTGCTGGAGCGGCTGCTGGCCGAGGGCGTGGTGCTGGTCACCACCTCGAACATCGCGCCCTCCGGGTTGTACGCGGGCGGGCTCCAGCGCGCGCGCTTCCTGCCGGCGATCGCGCTGATCGAGCGGGCCTGCGCCGTGGTCCACCTCGACAGCCCGCAGGACTACCGGTTGCGCGCGCTGACGCGTTCGCCGGTGTACCGCGCGCCGCTCGACGCACGTTCCGACGCCTGGCTGGAGACGCGCTGGCACGAGCTGGGCGGCGACAGCAACGTCGTCGACGGCCGCCATCGCGATGCCGGCATCCAGGTCGACGGCCGCCGCATCCCGGTGCGCGCACGCAGCAAGGGCATGGCCTGGTTCGACTTCGACGCGCTGTGCGAAGGCCCGCGCGGCGCCGGCGACTACATCGAGATCGCGCGCGAGTTCCACACCGTGCTGGTCGGCGGCGTGCCGGTGATGGACGCGCGCCGCGACGATGCCGCGCGCCGCTTCGTCACCCTCGTCGACGAACTGTACGACCGCCACGTCAACCTGGTCTGCACCGCCGACGCGCCGCCGGAGGCGCTCTACGCGGGCGAACGCCTGGCCGGCGCGTTCGAGCGTTGCGCGTCGCGGCTCATCGAGATGCGCTCGGCCGAGTACCTCGCTTCGGAACATCGTTCCTGAGCACGGCCGCGCCACACGCGCCGCGCCGCCCGCACCGGCGATAGAATCGCGGCATGGACATCGAAGGCCTGCCGCTGGGTCGCCACGTCGACTACCCGCGCCACTACGACGCGACGCTGCTGTTCCCGATCCCGCGGGCGCAGGGGCGCGCGTCGCTCGGCCTGGCCGAAGGCGCGGCGCTGCCGTTCGTCGGCAACGACCGCTGGCATGCCTACGAGATGTCCTGGCTCGACCTGCGCGGCAAGCCGGTCGTCGCCACGCTCACGATCACGGTGCCGGCCGACACGCCGAACCTGGTCGAGTCGAAGTCGCTGAAGCTCTACCTCAACTCGTTCAACGCGACGCGCTTCGCGGATGCCGGCGAAGTGCGCGCGCGCATCGCCGCGGATCTCTCGCGCGCCGCGGGCGGCCCGGTGCGGGTGGATCCGGGGCTGCCGCCCCTCGCCTCGCGCGCCGACGATGCGTTCCTGCTCGACACGCTCGACGTCGACATCGCCGCGTACGGCCCGCCCGACGCGTCGCTGCTGGTCGCCGACGCAGGCGACATCGCGGCGGAAACGCTGCGCTCGGACCTGCTGAAGTCGAACTGCCCCGTCACCGGCCAGCCCGACTGGGCCAGCGTGCGCATCGCCTATGCCGGCCCGCGCATCGACCGTGCCGGGCTCCTGCGCTACCTGGTCTCGTTCCGCGACCACGCGGAATTCCACGAGCAATGCGTCGAGCGGATCTTCGCCGACGTGATGGCGCGCTGCGCGCCGCGCACGCTGTCGGTCGAGGCGCGCTACACGCGCCGCGGCGGCCTCGACATCAATCCGTGGCGCGCGACGCCAGGCCTGCCGCAGCCGGCCGCGCTGCGCGACGAGCGCCAGTAGCGGATTCACCTTCGTCAACCCGCTCCGTCACGCCACGGCGATGCGCGCTTAACGCCGACGATGCGAGCCTGCCGCCACCCACGGCGCAGGAGATGCACGCATGGCCCCACAGTCCAGCAAGGGCGCGGACGGACTTTCGCTGCAACCGTCGAAGCCCGCCGGCAACCGTCCCGATTTCTCGAACGTGCATGGCAGCGCCGATACGGTGCCCGGCTCGGGTCCCGCCGGCAGGCCCGATTTCTCCAACGTGCAGGGCCATGCCGACACCGTGCCCGCCGGCACGCTTCCGGACGGCGGCAACACCTCCTACACCGTCCGGAAGGGCGACACGCTGTCGGAGATCGCGCAACGCCATTACGGCAAGGCCAGCCGCTGGCACGCGATCTTCGAGGCCAACCGCGACCAGCTCGACGATCCCGACCTGATCCGCCCCGGCCAGATCCTCAAGCTTCCCGCCGAATGACATTCCCCCACGGAGAATCCCGATGAAGCAGCCCCTGCAGCAGAACCTCCTCCGCGCCGCGATCGCGGCCACGCTGGTCGCGGGCATCGCCCTCGCCGGCTGCAAGAAGAACGAACCCGCCAACGAGAATGCGGCGACCACGCCGCCGCCGGCCGCCGAGACCACGCCGCCGATGAACGAGCCGGCGCCGGCCCCCGCGGGCGTGACCGTCACCACCGTCGACCTCGGCAACGCCGTCGGCGCCGACAACCGCGTCACCACCCCGGCGACCTCGTTCGCGGGCACCGACACGATCCATGCTTCCGTCGCCACCGACGGCGCGGGCGGCAACCTCACCGCGCGCTGGACCTTCCAGGACGGCCAGGTCGTGGATACCCAGGACAAGACCATCCCGGCCGGCGCCCAGGTCACCGACTTCAGCATCAGCAAGCCGGACGGCTGGCCGGCGGGCCACTACAAGCTGGAAGTGATGGACAACGGCATGGTCGTGCAGACGCGCGAGTTCGACATCAAGTAAGCGCCGGGCGGGCCGGCTCCGGCCGGCCCGCGGCTGGCACGCCCCGCGGCCCCGCGCGACAATGGCGGCTTGTCCGTTTTCGAACGAGCCGCCATGTCCGCCAAGCCCACCATCCTCTACACCCTCACCGACGAGGCGCCGCTGCTCGCCACGGCGAGCTTCCTGCCGATCGTGCAGGCGTTCGCGGGCACCGCGGGCGTCGCGGTGGAGACGCGCGACATCTCGCTTTCGGGCCGGATCCTCTCCCAGTTCCCGGAAGCGCTGCGGCCGGAACAGCGCGTCGCCGACGACCTGGCCGAACTCGGCCGGCTGGCGACCACGCCCGAAGCCAACATCATCAAGCTGCCGAACATCAGCGCCTCGGTGCCGCAGCTGCGCGCCGCGATCGCCGAGCTGCAGCAGCAGGGCTACGCGCTTCCGGACTATCCGGAGGACGCGGCCGACGACGCGCAGCGCGACATCAAGGCGCGCTACGACCGGGTCAAGGGCAGCGCCGTCAACCCGGTGCTGCGCGAGGGCAACTCCGACCGCCGCGCGCCGGCCTCGGTGAAGGCCTACGCACGCAAGCATCCGCACCGCATGGGCAAGTGGGCCGCGGATTCGAAGTCGCACGTCGCGCACATGGCCGGCGACGACTTCTACGGCAACGAGCAGTCGGCGGTGATGCCGGCCGCCGGCAGCGTGCGCATCGAGTTCGAAGCCGACGGCGGCGACCGCAAGGTGCTGAAGGACAAGCTGGCGCTGCTCTCCGGCGAGGTGATCGACGCCGCGGTGATGCGCACCGCCGCGCTGGAACGCTTCATCGACGCGCAGATCGACGATGCGAAGCGGCAGGGCGTGCTGTTCTCGCTGCACCTGAAGGCGACGATGATGAAGGTCTCGGACCCGATCATGTTCGGCGTCGCGGTGCGCGCGTTCTACCGGCCGGTGCTCGCGAAGCACGCCGACGCGCTGAAGGCGATCGGCTTCGACCCGAACAACGGCATCGGCGACCTGTACGCGAAGCTCGGCGCGCTGCCGGAAGCGCAGCAGGCGGCGATCCGCGCCGACATCGACGCGCTGTACGCGCAGCGCCCGGGCGTGGCGATGGTCAACTCCGACAAGGGCATCACCAACCTGCACGTGCCGAGCGACGTGATCGTGGACGCCTCGATGCCGGCGATGATCCGCGACTCCGGCCGCATGTGGAACGCGAAGGGCGAGCTCCAGGACACCAAGGCGGTGATCCCCGACCGCTGCTACGCGGGCATCTACCAGGTGGTGATCGAGGACTGCAAGGCGAACGGCGCGTTCGATCCGGCGACGATGGGCAGCGTCCCGAACGTGGGCCTGATGGCGCAGAAGGCCGAGGAATACGGCTCGCACGACAAGACCTTCCAGCTCGACGCCGACGGCACCGTGCGCGTGGTGGACGAGGCCGGCAACGTGCTGCTCGAGCACGAGGTCGCCCCCGGCGACATCTGGCGCATGTGCCAGACCAAGGACGCGCCGATCCGCGACTGGGTGAAGCTGGCCGTGAACCGCGCGCGCCTGTCGTCGACGCCCGCGGTGTTCTGGCTCGATCCGGCGCGCGCGCACGACGCGCAGCTCATCGCCAAGGTCGAGCAATACCTGCGCGACCACGACACCAGCGGCCTCGATATCCGCATCCTGCCGCCGGACGAGGCGATGAAGCATTCGCTCGCGCGCATCCGCCAGGGCCTGGACACGATCTCGGTCACCGGCAACGTGCTGCGCGATTACCTCACCGACCTGTTCCCGATCATGGAGCTCGGCACCAGCGCGAAGATGCTGTCGATCGTGCCGCTGATGGCCGGCGGCGGCCTGTTCGAGACCGGCGCGGGCGGCAGCGCGCCCAAGCACGTGCAGCAGTTCCTCGAGGAGGATTACCTGCGCTGGGATTCGCTGGGCGAGTTCCTCGCGCTGGCGGCCTCGCTCGAGCACCTCGCCGACACCACCGGCAATGCGCGCGCCCGCGTGCTCGCCGACACGCTGGACGCGGCGAACGCGAAGTTCCTCGACAACGACAAGTCGCCGAGCCGCAAGCTCGGCGGAATCGACAACCGCGGCAGCCACTTCTACCTGGCGCTGTACTGGGCGCAGGCCCTCGCCGCGCAGGACGCGGATGCGGAACTGAAGGCGCGGTTCGCGCCGCTGGCGAAGGCGCTCGCCGACGACGAGGCGAAGATCGTCGCGGAGCTCGTCGCGGTCCAGGGCAAGCCGGTCGACATCGGCGGCTACTACCGCCCCGACCGCGCCAGGATGAGCGCCGCGATGCGCCCGAGCGCCACCTTCAACACGGCGCTCGCGATGCTGCAGGCGTGACCGCACGGTCGGCCCGATGCTGGTCGCGTTCAACAAACCGTACGGCGTGCTGTGCCAGTTCACGGACCGCAGCGATCCGCCCCGGCGCACGCTCGCGGAGTTCGGCCTGCCGGCCGACGTGTATCCGGCCGGCCGGCTCGACTTCGATTCCGAAGGCCTGCTGTTGCTCACCGACGATGGCGCGCTGGCGCACCGCCTGACCGATCCGCGCCACAAGCAGTGGAAGACCTACGTGGTGCAGGTGGAAGGCGTGCCCGGCGCTGCGCAGTTGCAGGCGCTCCGCGACGGGGTCGCGCTCAACGACGGCGACACGCTGCCGGCGCGCGTGCGCCTGCTCGACGCGCCGCCCGCGTTGTGGCCGCGCGATCCGCCGGTGCGCTTCCGCAAGACCGTCCCGGACGCGTGGCTCGAACTGTCGATCCGCGAAGGCCGCAACCGCCAGGTGCGGCGCATGACGGCGGCGGTCGGACTGCCCACGTTGCGACTGGTTCGCATCGCCACGGGCGGCCAGTCGCTCGGCGGGCTCGCGCCGGGCGAGTGGGAGCCGCGGACGGTCGGCCGAAGCTGAACGAGTCAGCCGCGGCGTCGACACAACGCGGCATTGCGTTCTGATACCGTTTCCGGGTCGCATGTTCTGGGGAGCGTGCCGACATCGCCTTCCGAAGAGACCGACATGGCCACTGCGGCGACCACCGGCACCCTGCTTTCCGGCTCGATCCTCGTCGTCGACGACCAGCCCGCGAACCTGCGCGCGGTGAGCGCGCTGCTGAGCCGGCACGGCTACGAGGTGCGCACCGCCTCCACCGGCGAGGAAGCGCTCGAGATGGCGCTCGAGGCCGTCCCGGACCTGTTGCTGCTCGACATGATGATGCCGGGCATGGATGGCTTCGACCTGCTGGTGCAGGTGCAGGCGCAGCCGGAGCTGGCGTCGGTGCCTGCGATCTTCCTGACCGCCGCGCAGGACCGCGAGATGCTGCTGCGCGCCTTCGATGCGGGCGCGGTGGACTACGTCACCAAGCCGTTCATCCCGGAAGAGCTGCTGGCGCGCGTCACCGCGCACGTCGGCCTCAAGCTCACCCGCGACCGCCTCGAGCGCGTCGCGCACCAGCGCCAGGAACTGGTGAACCTGGTCGCGCACGACCTCAAGAACCCGCTGAGCAGCGTGCTGTTCGCCAGCGACGTGCTGCGCAACGCGGGGTGCAAACCGGAGCGCGTGCCGCGCTACCTGGAGATGATCTACGACAGCGCGGGCGACGCGCTCGGCTACATCCGCCGCTATCTGGAGACGCAGGCGCGCCGCAGCAGCGAGCCGCGCCCGCCCGCGGCCACCACGACGCTCAACGAAGTGCTCGAATGGCTGGTGCAGCGTTACGAGCTGCAGCTGGAGAACCGCGGCCTGCGCATGCAGATCAGTACGCCCGCGGTGCGCAGCCCCGTCGCCATCGACGGGCTGGTCCTGCGCCAGGTCGCCGAGAACCTGGTGAGCAACGCGATGAAGTACGCGCCCGGCAGCACCATCGACCTGTCGATCCGCAACAGCGCGCCGGGCTTCTGGCAGCTGCTGGTCGAGGATCGCGGCCCCGGCATCCCGCCGGCGCGGCAGGCGCAGCTGTTCAAGCCGTTCACGCGCCTGAGCGAAACCGACCCGGCGGACGGCCTGTCCAGCGGGCTCGGCCTGTCGCTGGCCAAGCAGATCCTCTCGCAGTACGAGGGCAACCTCTGGTACGAGGATCGCGAGGGCGGCGGGGCGCGCTTCGTGATCGAGCTGCCGGCGGCGCCCGCCGAGGACGAGACGCCGCGCGGCGCGGCCGACTGAGCGCCGCGGTCAGCTCGCGCTGGAGGCGCTGCGCCGGCGCGATGTGGTGCGCGGCGCACGGCGCGCCTCGACCCGGCGCGTCCTGCGACCCTCGGTGCCGTGGCTGCTGCCGTCGCCGGCATCCTCGTCGCGGCGCTTCGCGCGGCGGCGTGCGGCCAGCCACAACAGGCCGGCGCCCGCGACCGCCGCCGCCGCGATGGCGGGATTGCGCTTGACGAAGCGCGTGGCGACGCGCCCGCCGGTCTTCAGCGCAGCGAGCGCCGCGCCGGTCTCGACCCACTGCACCGCCTTGGCGGGCACCGCGCCGCGCAGGCCGCTGCCGACCTGGCCGGCGAGATCCATCGCGCGTTCGGGAAGCTTGGTGAGCTGGTTCATGGACGGGACTCCGCGTTCGTTCCTGGGCTGCGCCAGTCTGTGCAGCGCCGCGTTGACTGCGCGTGTAGGCGGACGCGCGCAGTGGCCGCCGTTCAGCGCGGCTTTGCCCTGTGGGTCGGCTGCGCGGTCCACGGATCCTCCGGCCACGGGTGCTTCGGGTAGCGGCCCTTCATTTCCTTGCGCACCTCCGGCCAGGTGCGGTCCCAGAAGCCGCGCAAGTCCTGGGTGACCTGCAGCGGCCGGCCCGCGGGCGAGAGCAGGTGCAGCGTCAGCGGCACGCGGCCTTCGGCGATGCGCGGCGTGTCGGCGAGGCCGAAGAGTTCCTGCAGCTTCACGGCCAGCACCGGCGGCTGCGGCGCGCCGTCGGCGTCGAGCGCGTAGGCGATCGCGCGCTCCATGCCGGACGGCACGGCGATGCGTTGCGGCGCGAGCGCATCGATGCGCTGCCGCAGGTTCCAGTCGACGCGATGGCGGAGCGCCTCGGCGAGCTCGGCGTCCGACAACGCGTCCAGGCGCGTCTTGCCGGCGAACGCGGGCAGTAGCCAGTCGTCGAGGCCGGCCATCAGGGCGTCGTCGGACAGGTCGGGGAGCTGCGCGGCGAATTCCGGCAGCCACGCGCGCACGGCCTGGACGCGCGCCTGCCACTGGCGCGCGGCGTCGCTCCACGGCAACACGCCGATGCCGAGCTCGCGCACGGCGTCGGTGAGCGCCCGCGCCGCCTGCGCGGGATCCACGCGGCCGGCGGGACGCGCGTCCAGCACGATGCGGTCGTAGCGGCGCTCGCGCTGCGCGACGAGCGCGCGCCGGTCGGCGTCCCAGCGCACGTGATCGGCTTCGGTGAAGCGCTCCGGGAAATCGCGCTGCAGGCGCGCCTCGTCGAGCGGCGCGCCGCGCAGCACCAGCGCATCGCGCGCCTCGTGGCGCAATTCGCTGGCGACGATCCAGGGCTCGCCGTGCAGCGCGCTGTCGTCGGCAATGCGGGCCATGCGGCCGTTGGCGAGCTGGTAGCGCTTCGTGTCGGTGGCGTGGCGGAAGCCGATGCGGTCCGGGAACGCATGCAGCAGCAGGTCGCCGAGCAGGTGCGCGGGCGCGTCGCGCGGCGGACCCGCATCGGTGCCGGTGCGGCGGCGCCACTGCTTCGCGGCGGCATCGATCGCGGCCAGCGCGGAACGCGAGGCATCGGCGCCCGCCCTGCCCTCGCGGAATGCGGCGAGCGCGCGCCAGCGGTCCGCGACCGCGTCGGAACGGAAGCCGCCGCCTTGCGCGGACGGGCGCGGCAGCAGCGGGTCGCGCGCTTCCAGCAACGCGGCGAGGTCGCAGGCCAGCGCGCGCTCGCGCGGATCGCCCGGCGCCAGCAACATCGCGGCGATGCGGGGATGGGTGCCGAGGGCGAGCATGCGGCGGCCGAGCGGCGTGATGCGCGCTTCGGCGCTGCCGTCGAGCGCGCCGAGGCGCCGCAGCAGATCGCGCGCGGAAGCGAGCGCGCCAGGCGGCGGCGGGTCGACGAAACGCAGCCCGCCGCCGCCCCAGGCGGCGAGCTCCAGCGCCAGGCCGGCCAGGTCGGCCTGCACGATTTCGGCACGCCGCTGCGCTTCCAGCCGTTGCGACTGCGGCCACAGGCGGTAGGCCCAGCCCTCGGCGACGCGGCCGGCGCGGCCCGCGCGCTGGTCCGCCGAGGCCTGCGCGATGGCCACCGTCTCCAGCCGCGTGAACCCGGAATTCGGATCGAAGCGCGGCTCGCGCGCGAGGCCGCTGTCCACGACCACGCGCACGCCGGGCAGCGTGACGCTCGACTCGGCGACGTTGGTCGCGAGCACGACGCGGCGCCGGCCGTCGGGCGCGGGCTGCAGCACGCGCGACTGCTGCTCGACCGGCAACTCGCCGTGCAGCGCGAGCACGTCGGCCTGCGCGGCGGCCGTGGCGTCGGCTTCGAGCGCGGCCTGCACGCGCGCGATCTCGCGTTGCCCCGGCAGGAACGCGAGCACGTCGCCGGGATGCGACTGCAGCGCGTGCACGACGGCGCGTTTCGCCTGCGCTTCCATCGCCTCGTCGCGGCGTGCCGGGAAGTGCGCGATCGCGACCGGAAAGCTGCGCCCGGCGCTGGACAGGCGCGGCGCATCGAGGAACCGCGCCAGGCGCTCGCCGTCGAGCGTGGCCGACATCAGCACGATGCGCAGGTCCTCGCGCAGCGAAGCCTGCACGTCGAGCGCGAGCGCGAGGCCGAGGTCGGCGGCGAGGTGGCGTTCGTGGAATTCGTCGAAGAGCAGCGCGCCGACACCGTCGGGCCGGCCTTCGCCGAGCGTCGGGTCGTCCTGCAGCATGCGGGTCAGGATGCCTTCGGTCACCACCTCGATGCGGGTGCGCGCCGAGATCCGGTTCTCGAAGCGGATGCGATAGCCGACGGTTTCGCCGGGGGCCTCGCCGAGTTGTCTGGCCATGAAGCCGGCGGCCGCGCGCGCGGCGACGCGGCGCGGCTCCAGCATCACGATCCTGCGCCCGGCGAGCCACGGTTCGTCGAGCAGCGCCAGCGGCACCTGCGTGGTCTTGCCCGCGCCCGGCGGCGCCTCGAGCACGAGCCGCGGATGCGCCGCGAGCGAGGCGCGGATCTCCGGCAACAAGGGCGAAATGGGGAACGCGGGCGCGGGCATCGCGCAAGGATACGTCGGCGCGCCGGATAGAATGCGCGGCATGGACCTCATCGACATCGGCGCGAACCTTACCCACGACAGCTTCGACCACGACCGCGACGCGGTCCTGGCCCGGGCGCGCGAGGCCGGCGTCGTGGCGATGATCGTGACCGGCGCCAGCCGCGAGCATTCGCCCAGGGCCCTGGCGCTGGCGCGCGCGCACCCGGGCTTCCTCCATGCGACCGCCGGCGTGCACCCACACCACGCCACCGAATACACCGAAGAGTGCGACGCCGAGATGCGCGCCCTGCTCGCCCACCCGGAAGTCGTGGCGGTGGGCGAATGCGGCCTCGACTACTTCCGCGACTTCGCGCCGCGGCCGGCGCAGCGCCGCGCCTTCGAGCGCCAGCTGCAGATCGCCGCGGACCTCGCCGCGGCCGGCACGCCGAAGCCGCTGTTCCTGCACCAGCGCGACGCGCACGCCGATTTCATTGCGATCATGCGCGAGTTCGAGGGCCGCGTCGGCCAGGCCGTGGTGCATTGCTTCACCGGCACGCGCGAGGAGCTGTTCGACTACCTCGACCGCGACTGGCACGTCGGCATCACCGGCTGGCTCTGCGACGAGCGTCGCGGCCAGCACCTGCGCGCGCTCGTGCCGAGCATCCCGGCGCACCGGCTGATGATCGAGACCGACGCGCCCTACCTGCTGCCGCGCACGGTGAAACCGCAGCCCTCGCATCGCCGCAACGAGCCGATGTACCTCGCGCACATCGTGGAGGAGCTCGCCCGCGACCGCGGCGAGGACGTGGCGACGACGGCGGCGGCAACCACGGCCACCGCCCGCGCCTTCTTCAATCTCTAGTCAGGTGCGCAGGCCGGTGCCGCGGCGCAGGAGCCAGAGGCCCAGGGCGCCCAGGACCACGGTGAAGCCGAGCATCAGCGCGTACGCCACCCACAGCGGCACGTCGCTCACGC
>JBDZUW010000159.1:0-3176 GCA_040255375.1 Luteimonas sp.
TCCGATGCGGTCTTCGCGGCCTGGGACACCGACCACGACGGCATGCTGTCGCGCGCGGAGTTCGACCGCGCGTGGGAAGGCCTGCGCGAGCGCGCCGAGGCCCGGGTCGAATCGCGGCTGCGCGAGCAGTTCGACAAGGTCGACGCCAATCGCAACGGCGCGGTCGATGCCGGCGAATACGGCCACCTGGTGCTGGTCCAGCGTGCGGGGAAGTCGGCGCCGCCGCTGTCCGCGTTCGACGCCGACCACGACGGCCGGCTCGCGTTCGGCGAATACCTGACGCTCGTCGGGCGCCTGGCCGCGACCGCCCGGGCGCCGGGAGGCAAGTCGCCATGAGCTTCGACATCGTTCCCGCCTGGCGCCAGGTCACGCCCGCGCTCGAGGACGAGCTGGTCGCGTTCTGGCAGGGCAACGGCGTGCTGGCCGATACCGCGCGCGCCGCGGCGCGCGCGCGGCAGGCGGTCTGCGTCGGTCGCGACGGCGACGGCAAGCTGTGCGCCGTGGGCACGGCGGAACTGCGCGTGCTCCCGCGGCTGCGCCAGCCGACCTACTACTACCGCCAGTTCTTCGCCGCCGCGCATCGCGGCCAGCGCCAGGCGATTCCCTTCGCGAACCGGGCGAAGGCGATCCTCCAGGACTACAACGCCGGCCTGGAGCGCCCCGAATCGCTGGGCATGCTGATCGAGGTCGAGAACCGGCCGCTGTCCGACCACTTCCCGCTGGCGCACGAGCCGCAGACCGGCTACGGCTTCATCGGATATTCGCCGCGCGGGCTGGTCCTGCGCGTTTCCTGGTTCGACGGTGCGGTGCTGCAGGCGCCCGCACCGGTGCAGCGCGGGCCATCGCGGCCCACCGTGCGCATGGATGCACCACGCCTGCGCAGTGCGGCCCGGGCATGAGCGCGGGCGCGCCCTGACACACCTTCCAGAGACGCACCAACAGCACGGGGATATCGCCATGAAAGTCCAGACCTGCCTCCTGAGCGCCGCCATCGCCTCCGCGCTCCTCGTCGCCGCCCCCGGACACGCGGCCAGGCGCGATGCCGCCGTGGCCAAGCCCGCGGCACAGGCCCGGGCCCAGGCCATGCTCGCGCGCGGCGGTGTCGCCGCGCGGCTGGCCCGCCAGGCGGCGGCCGACGGCTTCGTACCGCAGGCCACCATCGTGGACGCGGACGGCACCGAGCACGTGCGCTTCGCCCGCACCTACCAGGGGCTGCCGGTGATCGGCGGCGACTTCGTCCTGCATTCCCGCAACGGCCAGCCGCTGGGAGTCAGCCAGACGCTCGCCACCAGCGACCGTCCCGGCGTGGTGCCCGGCATCGACAGCGGCCGCGCGATCGGCCTGGCGAACGCGGAGTTCGCCTCGGCGCTGAGCGATGCGCCGAACTCGCGGCTGGTGGTCTACGCGCGCGGCGCCGAGCCGGTGCTCGCCTACGAGGTCGTGCTCTCGGGCTTCCGCGCCGACCAGACCCCGCGCGAGATGCACTACTTCGTCGATGCCGCCAGCGGCGCGATCCTCGATCGCTGGGACGGCGTGGAGACTGCGCAACCCGGCCGCGACGGCGATGCCTGCGCCGGCGGCGTCGCCGCCGTCGGCTCCGGCATCAGCCTGACCGAGGGCACCGTCGCCCTCGACACCGTGAAGTGCGGCAGCGTCTTCCAGCTCAAGGACCTGACCCGCGGCGGCGGCTATACCACCAACATGGGCATGCGCCAGACCGGCATGGGTTCCATCTATGTGGACGCCGACAACACCTGGGGCAACGGCGGCTACAACGATTCGGCCACGGTCGCCGCGGACGCGCACTACGGCGTGTCGGCGACCTGGGACTACTACTTCGACGTGCATGGCCGCCACGGCATCGCCGACGACGGCGTCGGCGCCGCGAGCCGCGTCCACTTCGGGCGCAACTACGCCAACGCGTTCTGGCGCGACTCCTGCTTCTGCATGACCTTCGGCGACGGCGACAACGGCGTCACCATCCTGCCGCTGGTCGCGCTGGACATCGCCGGCCACGAGATGTCGCACGGCGTGACCAGCCGCTCGGCCGACCTGGATTACAGCGGCGAGTCGGGCGGCCTGAACGAGGCCACGTCCGACATCATGGGCACGATGGTCGAGTGGCACGTCGACAACCCGAACGACCCGGGCGACTACCTGATCGGCGAGAAGATCTATCCGAACAACCCGGGTTACTACGCGCTGCGCTACATGTTCAAGCCCAGCCTCGACGGGCAGTCGCCCGACTGCTACGCGCCGGACCTGGGCGACCTCGACGTGCACTACAGCTCGGGCGTGGCCAACCACTTCTACTATCTGCTCGCCGAAGGTGCGGTGGTGCCGCCCGGCTTCGAACAGCTCGGGGTGACCCCGGGCTCGCTGGTGTGCAACGGCAACACGGCGATCGCCGGCATCGGCCGCGACGCGGCCAGCAGGATCTGGTATCGCGCGCTGACGGTGTACATGACCAGCGACACCGACTACGCGGGCGCGCGCGCCGCCACCGAGCAGGCTGCCGCCGACCTGTTCGGGCCCGGTTCGGCCCAGGCCAACGCGGTGTCCGCCGCATGGGATGCGGTCAGCGTCGGTGGCGTGATCATCTGACCCGGGTCCGGTCCACGAAAAAGGGCGCCCGCGGGCGCCCTTTTTCGTCGGCGGTGGCGGCCGGGGCCGTCAGCGCTTCATCGAGGCGAAGAACTCGTCGTTCGACTTGGTGTTCTTCATCTTGTCGAGCATGAACTCCATCGCGCCGATCTCGTCCATGCCGTGCAGCAGCTTGCGCAGGATCCAGATCTTCTGCAGCAGCTCCGGCTCGATCAGCAGGTCCTCGCGGCGGGTGCCCGAGCGGTTGATGTCGATGGCCGGGTAGACGCGCTTCTCGGCGATGCGGCGGTTCAGGTGCACCTCGGAGTTGCCGGTGCCCTTGAACTCCTCGTAGATCACCTCGTCCATCTTCGAGCCGGTGTCGATCAGCGCGGTGGCGATGATGGTCAGCGAGCCGCCTTCCTCGACGTTGCGGGCCGCGCCGAAGAAGCGCTTCGGGCGGTGCAGCGCGTTGGCGTCGACGCCGCCGGTCAGGACCTTGCCGGACGAGGGCACCACGTTGTTGTAGGCGCGGGCGAGGCGGGTGATCGAGTCGAGCAGGATCACCACGTCCTTCTTGTGCTCGACCAGGC
>JBDZUW010000038.1:0-16823 GCA_040255375.1 Luteimonas sp.
CTCGGCATCGGCGTGTCGCGTTACGGCGGGCTGTTCGGCGTCGGGCTGGATGCGCAGCTGTCCCGGAACGCCAAGCTGAAAGTGGGCTACGACTATGAGCGCGGCCAGTTCGACAATGCCCACGGGATGAGCGCGGGCTTGAACGTGGCGTTCTGAGGCAGAAGGGCCGGCGCCTCCAGGCGCCGGCCCGTTCGATCCGGCGCGGGGTCGACGCGCCGGCGCGGCGGATCAGTCGCCGAGGGTGAGCAGCGAGGCGTTACCGCCCGCCGCCGTGGTGTTCACGGTCACGGTCTTCTCGGTCGCGAAGCGCGGCAGGTAGTGCGGGCCGCCGGCCTTCGGGCCGGTGCCGGAGAGGCCCTGGCCGCCGAACGGCTGCACGCCGACCACGGCGCCGATCTGGTTGCGGTTGACGTAGGCGTTGCCGACCTTCGCGCGCTGCACGATGCGGTCGATGGTCGCGTCGATGCGCGAGTGGATGCCGAGCGTGAGGCCGTAACCGGTGCCGTTGATGGCGTCGACGACCTGGTCGAGCTCGTCGGCCTTCCAGCGGATGACGTGCAAGGCGGGGCCGAAGTTCTCGCGATGCAGCTGGCCGATGGACTGCAGCTCCCACGCCGACGGCGCGAAGAAGGTGCCGTGCGCGGTGGCTTCGGGGTCCATGGCGGCGCGCGCGATGAGCTTCGCGCTGCCCTGCATGCGGCCGGCGTGCTCGTCGAGCAGGCACAGCGCGTCCTTGTCGATCACCGGGCCGACGTCGGTGGCGAGATCCGCGGGGTCGCCGACCTTCAGCTCCGCCATCGCGCCGGCGAGCATCTGCACCACCTTGTCGGCGATGTCCTCCTGCACGTACAGCACGCGCGCCGCCGAGCAGCGCTGGCCGGCGGAGGTGAACGCGGACGCCAGCGCGTCCTTCACCAGCTGCTCGGGCAGGGCGGAGGAGTCGCCGATCAGCGCGTTCTGGCCGCCGGTCTCGGCGATCAGCACGGCGATCGGGCCGGCCTCGCGCGCGGCGAGCGCGCGGTTGATGGCGCGCGCGGTGTCGGTGGAGCCGGTGAACGCGACGCCGGCGATGCGCGGATCGGAGGTGAGCGCGGCGCCGACGGTGGCGCCGTCGCCGGGCACGAACTGCAGCACGGCTTCCGGCACGCCGGCTTCGTGCAGCAGCTTCACCGCGTAGTAGCCGGTGAGGTTGGTCTGCTCCGCCGGCTTGGCGATGACGGCATTGCCGGCGGCCAGCGCCGCGGCCACCTGGCCGGTGAAGATCGCCAGCGGGAAGTTCCACGGGCTGATGCAGGCGAACACGCCGCGGCCGCCGAGCTGCAGCGTGTTGGATTCGCCGGTCGGGCCGGGCAGCTTCTCCGGCGCGCCGAACAGGGCGCGCGCCTGGCCGGCGTAGTAGCGCAGGAAATCGACGGCCTCGCGCACCTCGGCCACGCCGTCGGGCAGCGTCTTGCCGGCTTCGCGCGTGCACAGCGCCATGAACTGCGGCATGCGCTGCTCGAGCAGGTCGGCGGCACGCTCCAGGATCACCGCGCGCGATGCGGCGGGCAGCGCGTCCCAAGCGGGCTGCGCGGCGACGGCGTTATCGAGCGCCTTCTGCACCGTCGCGGTGTCCGCGGGCTGCCACTGGCCGACGACCTGGCGGCGATCGGCCGGATTGGTGACCTCGAGCGCCGCGGCGGACGAGGCAGCGCCCGGCACCAGCGGCTTCGCGCGCCAGTCCTGCGTGTTCGCGGCCGCGATCTGCGCGGCGAGCGCGCGCAGCTGGTCGTCGTTGGCGAGGTTGATGCCCATGGAATTCGTCCTGTCGTAGCCGGCCGCGCGGTAGAGGTCGCGCGGCAGCGGAATGCGGGGATGCGGGATGCCGGTGGTGGCGTCGAACCGGGCGACGGTCTCGACCGGATCGCGGATCAGATCCTCGACCGGCACGCCCTCGTCGGTGATGCTGTTGACGAAGCTGGAATTGGCGCCGTTCTCGAGCAGGCGCCGCACCAGGTAGGGCAGCAGGTCCTCGTGCGAGCCCACCGGCGCGTACACGCGGCAGGGCACGTTCAAACGCTCGGCCGGGATCACCTCGGCATAGAGGTCGTCGCCCATGCCGTGCAGCTTCTGGAACTCGAAGGCCCGGCCGTTCGCGATGCGGTGCACGCAGGCGATCGTGTGCGCGTTGTGGGTCGCGAACATGGGATAGATCGCGTCGCCCGCATCGAGCATGCGCGCCGCGTTGGCGAGGTAGCTGACGTCGGTGTTGGGCTTGCGCGTGAACACCGGATAGCCCGACAGGCCATCGACCTGCGCGCGCTTGACCTCGCTGTCCCAGTACGCGCCCTTGACCAGGCGCACCGGAATGCGGCGGCCATGGCGGCGCGCCAGCGCGGCGATGAAGTCGATGACGAACGGCGCGCGCTTCTGGTACGCCTGGATCGCGAGGCCGTAGCCTTCCCAGCCGTCGAGCGACGGATCGGCGTAGGCGGCGGCGATGACGTCGAGCGAGAGCTCGAGGCGGTCGGCCTCCTCCGCGTCGATGGTGAAGCCGATGCCGTAATGCTTCGCCAGGCGCGCCAGCTCGAGCACGCGCGGCGCGAGCTCGGCGAGCACGCGCTCGCGCTTGGCGTGTTCGTAGCGCGGGTGCAGCGCCGACAGCTTCACCGAGATCGACGGGGCCGCGAACACGTCCGTGCCGTTCCAGCCGCCCGCCGCGCCGCCCGGCCCGCTCGCGCCGATCGCGTCGATCGCCATGCGATAGGCGGCGAGATAGCGCTGCGCGTCGGCGGCGGTCAGCGCGGCCTCGCCCAGCATGTCGAACGAATAGCGGTAGGCCGCGTTGCCGCCCTTGCGCGAGCGGCCCAGCGCCTCGTCGATGGTCCGGCCCATCACGAACTGGTGGCCCATGATCCGCATGGCCTGGCGCACCGCCAGCCGGATCACCGGCTCGCCGACGCGGCCGACCAGGCGCTTGAAGGCGCCATGCACGTCGCGCTTGGTGTCGTCGGCCAGGTCCACCAGGTGGCCGGTGAGCATCAGGCCCCAGGTCGAGGCGTTGACCAGCACCGAATCGGACTGGCCGAGGTGGCGCTTCCAGTCGGCCTCGCCGAGCTTGTCGCGGATCAGGCGGTCGGCGGTGCCCGGGTCCGGGATGCGCAGCAGGGCCTCGGCCACGCACATCAGCAGCACGCCTTCCTCGCTGCCGAGGTCGTACTGGCGCATGAAGGCTTCGATGGCGCCCTGGTCGGCGGCGCGGGCCCGGACCCGGCGCACCAGGTCGGCGGCGGTGGCCTGCACGGCGGCGCCGTCGGCCTCGTTCCAGCCGGGGCGCGGCGCGCGGGCGACGGCGAGCAGTCCGCGGACGTGCTCGGCCTCGTCGCGCGCCCAGGCGGCAGTGATGGCGGCGCGCAACGGCGCCTGTGGCGTGGGGTCCGGGTTCATCGCCCTGGGCGGCCTGCAGCGGGGAAAGTCCGCCATTTTAGCGGCTGCACGCCGGTTCCTGCAGGCGCGTCGGCTTGCCGGGGCGCGGGCGGCGGGGCTACCATTCAAAGGATTTCGCGGCCGCGGCGCGGCCGCGCCCGATCATGGATTCCAGGCACCGGGCCGCCCAGGGGGGCGCCGGTCCCGCCAACCTATTGACGCCATTGACGCTTACGTGGGGCTCGAACTGATGAAAGCCGGTCGTTTCAAGCAGCAGCTGCTGAAGACCCTGCTGGGCACCGCCGCCATGGCGCTGCCCGTGCTGGCCTGGGCCCAGGCGGCCAGCCCCGACGTGGAGCCGGACGAGCCGGTGCGCTGGCAGCTCAACATGACGCCCGGCGTGACCCACACCTCGCAGATGGCCTACGACGCGCACATGTTCGCGCTGTGGGTCTGCGTCGCGATCGGCGTGATCGTGTTCGGCGCGATGGCCGTGGCGATGTTCAAGTTCCGCAAGTCGAAGGGCGCCGTCCCGGCGAACTTCAGCCACAACACCACCGCCGAGATCATCTGGACCATCGTCCCGATCATCATCCTGGTGGTCATGGCCTGGCCGGCGACCGCCAAGCTGATCGCGCAGTACGACACCCGCGACTCCGAGATGACCATCAAGGTCACCGGTTACCAGTGGATGTGGAAGTACGAGTACCTGGGCGAGGACGTGGCGTTCACCAGCCGCCTCGACCGCAACAGCGAGGCCATGCGCCAGAGCGGCAAGGTGCCGACGGAGCAGGAGATCCCGCGCTACCTGCGCGACGTCGACAACCCGCTGGTGGTGCCGGTCGGCACCAAGATCCGCTTCGTGATCACCGCCGACGACGTCATCCACGCCTGGTGGGTGCCGGCGCTGGGCTGGAAGCAGGACGCCATCCCGGGCATCGTCAACGAAGCCTGGACCGACATCTCCAAGCCGGGCATCTACCGCGGCCAGTGCGCGGAGCTCTGCGGCAAGGACCACGGCTTCATGCCGATCGTGGTCAAGGCGCTGCCGAAGGCCGAGTTCAAGGCCTGGCTGGCGCAGCAGAAGGCCTCGGCCGCGCCGGCTGACGCCGCGCCCGCCGCTGCCGCCCCCGCCGTCGCCGCGGCGCCCTGAGCCCCGCACCGAACAGAATTCCGCAGAGGTCACCCATGTCCACGCATTACGAAGGCACCGTCGACAGCCACGGCCACGCCGCCGCCGGCCACGACGCCCACGACCACAAGCCCGGGTTCGTCGACCGCTGGTTCTTCTCCACGAACCACAAGGACATCGGCACGCTGTACCTGCTCTTCAGCTTCCTGATGGCGATCGTCGGCGCCGCGCTGTCGGTCGGCATCCGCGCCGAGCTGGCGGTGCCGGGCCTGCAGTTCGTGAAGCCGGAAGTGTTCAACCAGCTGACGACCGTGCACGCGCTGGTGATGATCTTCGGCGCGATCATGCCGGCGTTCGTCGGCCTGGCGAACTGGATGATCCCGCTGCAGGTCGGCGCGCCGGACATGGCGCTGCCGCGCATGAACAACTGGTCGTTCTGGATCCTGCCGTTCGCGTTCATGCTGCTGCTGGGCACGTTCCTGGTGCCGGGCGGCGCGCCGGCCGGCGGCTGGACGATGTACCCGCCGCTCTTCCTGCAGGGCGGCGCCAACGTGGCGATGGCGATCTTCGCCGTCCACATGATGGGCATCAGCTCGATCATGGGCGCGATCAACATCATCGCGACCGTGCTCAACATGCGCGCGCCGGGCATGGACCTGCTGAAGATGCCGCTGTTCACCTGGACCTGGCTGATCACCGCGTTCCTGCTGCTGGCGGTGATGCCGGTGCTGGCGGGCGCGGTGACGATGCTGCTGACCGACAAGTTCTTCGCCACCTCGTTCTTCAACGCGGCCGGCGGCGGCGACCCGGTGATGTACCAGCACATCTTCTGGTTCTTCGGGCACCCCGAGGTCTACATCATGATCCTGCCGGCGTTCGGCATCGTCAGCGAGATCATCCCGACGTTCTCGCGCAAGCCGCTGTTCGGCTACCAGGCGATGGTGTACGCGACCGCGGCGATCGCCTTCCTGTCGTTCATCGTGTGGGCGCACCACATGTTCACCGTCGGCATGCCCCTGGGCGGCGAGGTGTACTTCATGTTCGCCACCATGCTGATCTCGATCCCGACCGGCGTGAAGGTGTTCAACTGGGTCAGCACCATGTGGCGCGGCTCGCTCACGTTCGAGGCGCCGATGCTGTGGTCGATCGCGTTCGTGATCCTGTTCACCATCGGCGGCTTCTCGGGCCTGATGCTCGCGATCGTGCCGGCGGACTTCCAGTACCACGACACCTACTTCGTGGTCGCGCACTTCCACTACGTGCTGGTGACCGGCGCGCTGTTCGCGATCATCGCCGCCATCTACTACTGGTGGCCGAAGTGGACCGGCCGCATGTACAGCGAGTTCTGGGCCAAGTTCCACTTCTGGTGGAGCGTGGTGTTCGTGAACCTGCTGTTCTTCCCGCAGCACTTCCTGGGCCTGGCCGGCATGCCGCGCCGCATCCCGGACTACAACGTGGTGTTCGCGGACTGGAACCTGGTCAGCTCGATCGGCGCGTTCGGCATGTTCCTGACGCCGTTCATGATGTTCGCGGTGCTGTTCTGGTCGCTGAAGCGCGGCGCGCCCGCCAGCGCGCGCGTGTGGGAAGGCGCCAAGGGCCTGGAGTGGACCGTGCCGTCGCCCGCGCCGCACCACACGTTCACGGTGCCGCCGGTGATCCGCGACGGCGACCTGGCGCACGGCGACTTCGTGCACAGGGACTACGAGTAAGGCGATGGATCGCAACGGCGCCGGCGTGGTGAAGCTCCTGGGCGTTGCCCTGGGCGCGTTCGCCTTCACGTTCGCGCTGGTGCCGCTGTACCGCATCGCCTGCGAGAAGGTGTTCGGCGTGCGCCTGGAGCAGGGGCCCGCCGACGCGCAGGCGAAGGCGCGCGAGCCCGCAGCCGAGCGCTGGGTGACGGTGCAGTTCGACGGCGGCGTGAATTCGAAGCTGCCGTGGGCATTCCATCCCGAGCAGGCGACGATGCGGGTGCAGCCGGGCGTGCAGTACGAGGCGAAGTACTTCGCCCGCAACGACGGCCAGCGCGCCATCGTCGGCAACGCCGTGCCGTCGGTCGCGCCGGCGCGCGCGTCCGGCTACTTCAGCAAGACCGAGTGCTTCTGCTTCACCGCACAGACGCTGCAGCCCGGCGAGGCGCGCGACATGCCGGTGCGCTTCATCGTCGATCCCGCGCTGCCGGCCGACGTCAACACGATCACGCTGTCCTACACCTTCTTCAAGAACGACGCGCTGACGGCGGATGCCGGCGGCGCCGCCCAACACCCCGGAAGCTGACCACCATGGCCCAAGCCCACGACACCCACGCCCTGAACGGCGGCGCGCACGACGCGAACGTCTACTTCGTCCCGCACGGCAGCCGCTGGCCGGTGTTCGCCTCGGTGGCGCTGTTCGCGACGATGGTCGGCTTCGCCAGCTGGCTGAACGAGGCGAGCTTCGGCCGGCCGCTGTTCTTCGCCGGCGTCATCGGCCTGGCGCTGATCCTGTTCAAGTGGTTCGCCGACGTCGTCACCGAGTCGCTGCGCGGCTACTACAACAAGCAGGTGGACACCTCGTTCCGGATGGGGATGATCTGGTTCATCTTTTCCGAGGTGATGTTCTTCGCCGCGTTCTTCGGCGCGCTGTTCTACGCCCGCCAGTACGCGATGCCGTGGCTCAACGGCGTCGGCGACGGCGTGCAGACCAACGCGCTGCTGTGGCCTGAGTTCTCGGCCGGCTGGCCGAGCAACGGCCCGGCGGCCATCGGCGGCGCGTTCCAGACCATTCCGGCCTGGGGCCTGCCGCTGATCAACACCCTGATCCTGCTGACCTCGGGCGTGACCGTCACCGTCGCGCACCACGCGCTGAAGGCCGGCCACCGCAAGCAGCTGCTCGTGTTCCTGGGCCTGACCGTGCTGCTGGGCGCGACGTTCCTTTACTTCCAGGCGGAGGAGTACATCCACGCCTACACCGAGCTCAACCTGACCCTGGGCTCGGGCATCTACGGCTCGACGTTCTTCATGCTCACCGGCTTCCACGGCGCGCACGTCACCCTCGGCACGATCATGCTGCTGGTGATCTGGTTCCGCTGCCTGAAGGGCCACTTCAACCGCGACGACCATTTCGCGTTCGAGGCGGTGGCCTGGTACTGGCACTTCGTGGACGTGGTGTGGCTGGGGCTGTTCCTGTTCGTGTACGTGCTGTAAGGCAGCACGCGGCGCGCGCCCGTTACGGCGCGCGGCCGACGCCGTGGGGCGTGATCCAGCCCATGTAGATGGACAGCGCGACGAGCAGGATCAGCACCACCGACAATGCGATGCGCCTGGTGAGGGCGTTGACGGTGCGCTTGGTGGTGCCCTTGTCCACCAGCATGTAGTACAGGCCGGCGCCGAGGTTCCAGAGGATGACCACCAGGAAAGCGACGATCAGCAGCGTCTTGAGCGAGTCGTTCATCGGGGTGGTCGCAGGAGCGCGCCGTGGCGGCGCGGAAGCCGCATTATCGCAGCCGCGGGCGCTGCCGGCGTGACCGCCCGGCGAAACCTCGTGGCGGGCTGGGTGCTGGCGCTGGCCGTGGCGGCGCTGCTCGCGCGGCTGGGCGCGTGGCAGCTCGACCGCATGCACGAGAAGCAGGCGATGCTCGCCGCGGTCCACGCGACGCTGCAGGCGCGGGCGCCGCAGCCGCTTGCCCTGGCCGCCGACCCGGCGCGCGCGCGCGGCTACGACTGGGCCGCGGGCGAGGGGCGCTTCCTCGACGTGCCGGCGATCCTGCTCGATAACCAGCACCTGGACAGCGTGGGCCGCGAGGACCGCGGTGCCGGCGTGCGCGCTTACCGCGTGTTCCAGCCGGCGGCCGCCGGCGCGCCGCCGCTGCTGGTGGAACTGGGCTGGCTGCCGCTGCCGGGCGACCGCGCGCTGCCGCGCATCCCGTTGCCCGCGGACGTGCATGCCGTCGCCGGGCTGCTGCTGCCGCCGCCCTCGGCGGGACTCGCGCGCGGCGCCGCCATGCCGCAGCCCGACGGCACGCTGCTCGTGGTCGCGCTGCAACCCGAGGCCCTGCGCGGCGCGCTGCACCTCACCGCGCTCGCGCCGCGCGTGCTCAAGCTCGATCCGGCGCAGGCGCTGCCGGCCGGCGTGCCGGCCTACGTGCGCGACCTCGACATCCTGCCCAACACGCTCCCGCCCGAACGCCACCTCGGCTACGCCGTGCAGTGGTTCGGCCTCGCCGCCACGGTGCTGGCGATCGCGCTGGTGCTCACGTTCCGCAACCTCCGACGAGGCCCGCGCCCATGAATGCCAACGACGCCGAACGCCTGCGCAAGCGCAACCGCGGTCTGCTGCTGCTGATCTTCGCCGTGTTCTTCGGCTCGATGCTGGTGGCGGGCGTGCTGCGCTTCTCCGGCTGGCGGCCGGCGGCCACGAAGAACAACGGCGAGCTGCTGCAGCCGCCGGTGGACCTGCGCACGCGCGCGCCGCGGCTGGCCTCGGGCGCGGCCTACGCCTGGAACCCCGCTGAGCGCATGTGGCGCGTGCTGGTGGTGCCGCCGGCCGGTTGCGGGCGCGCCTGCGCCGATGCGGCGCGCGACCTGGACGTGGTCTGGCGGCTGATGGGCCGCAACGCGGACCACCTCGACGTGCTGTGGCTGTGCGCCGAGGCGGGCTGCGCGGTGCCGTCGCCGCTGCGCGAGGACCGCAGCCTGCGCGTGCTCGCGCCGGACGCCTCGCTGCGCGCGTCGCTGCCGGGCGCGGGCGCATCCGGCGCCGCCGCATCGCCGGCGCCCGCGGGCGTCCCGATGTACATCGTCGACCCCAACGGCTTCGTCATCCTGCGCTACGCTCCCGGGGCCGACCTCGGCGGGCTGCGCGAAGACCTGGTCAAGTTGTTGAAGCTCATCTGATGACCCCCAAGCCCCGCCCCGTCGTGTTCCGCCTGCCGTCGCAGAAGTCGACGACGCACCGCCACCTGCACCGGCTCGCCTGGCTGGCGTGCGCGCTCGCCTTCTGCGTGATCGTGTTCGGCGCGTTCGTGCGCCTGTCCAACGCCGGCCTCAGCTGCCCCGACTGGCCGACCTGCTACGGCCGCGCGGCATGGCCGACGGCGCCCGCGGACGTCGCCGACCACGCCGCCACGCAGATCCGCCCGCTGGACGCCAGCAAGGCCTGGCGCGAGCAGGTGCACCGCATGCTCGCCGGTTCGCTCGGCGTGCTCGTGCTGCTGCTGGCGGTGCTCGCGGCGCGGCGGCGCCGGCACGGCATCGTGCGCGTGGTGGTGGCGGCGCTGATCGTCGCCGCCTCGATCCCGCTGTACATGCGCGGGCAGCATGCGGCGGCGGTGCTGTGCGCGACGCTGGGCGAACTGGTGCTGCTCGGCAATGCGCTGCAATGGTCGTTCGACCAGGGACGCGGCGGCGCTGGCGCTGGCGCGCCGGGTGGCGATGGCGGCGTGCGCACCTCTCCGCTGCCGGCGATCGCCTCGCTCACGCTGGCGGTGATCGTGTTCCAGGCGCTGCTCGGCATGTGGACGGTGACCTGGCTGCTCAAGCCCATCGTGGTGATGGGCCACCTGCTCGGCGGCCTGGCGACGTTCGCGCTGCTCGCGTGGCTGGCATGGCGCGCGACCGACCGCCCGGTGCGCGTGCCGGACGCCGCGCTGCTGCGGCGCCTGCTCGCGGTCGGGCTGGTGCTGCTCGTGGTGCAGATCGCACTGGGCGGCTGGACGTCCTCGAACTACGCGGCGCTGTCCTGCGGCACCGACTTCCCGAAGTGCGTGGGCCAGTGGTGGCCGCCGCACGACTTCCGCGAAGGCTTCGTGCTGTGGCGCGGCATCGGCGTCGACTACGAAGGCGGCGTGCTCGACGGCGCCGCGCGCATCGCCATCCACATGACGCACCGGATGATGGCGGTCGTGGTGTTCCTCTATCTCGGCTGGCTCGCGCTCAAGCTGCTGCGCTCGCCGGGCCTGCGCGGCTTCGGCGGCCTGCTCGGCGTCCTGCTGCTCGCGCAGGTCTCGCTGGGCATCGCCAACGTCAAGCTCGCGCTGCCGCTGAAGGTGGCGGTGATGCACAACGCCGGCGCCGCGCTGCTGCTGTTCGTGCTGGTCACGCTGCTCGCGCGCGTGCGCGCGCCGGAGCAGGGCTGACGCCAATGGCCAAGCGCGCCGCTACCGCCCGCAAGCCGGACTCCGTGCTGCGCCAGTACTGGAGCCTGACCAAGCCGCGGGTGGTCGCGCTGATCGTGTTCACCGCCGCCATCGGCATGTTCCTGGCGGTGCCCGGGCTGCCGCCGCTGCGGCAGTCGGTGCTCGGCTTCCTCGGGATCTGGCTGGCGGCCTCGAGCGCGGCGGCGATCAACCAGCTCCTGGATTCGCGCATCGACGCGAAGATGGCGCGCACGTCCTGGCGGCCGCTGGTCTCCGGCACGCTGACGTCGCGGCAGGCGCTCGCGTTCGCGCTGGTGCTGGCTGCGCTGTCCATGGCGATCCTGGTGCTGTGGGTGAACGTGCTGACCGCCGTGCTCACCTTCCTGTCGCTGATCGGTTACGCGGTGGTCTACACCGTGTTCCTCAAGCGCGCCACGCCGCAGAACATCGTGATCGGCGGCATCGCCGGCGCCGCGCCGCCGGCGCTCGGCTGGGCCGCAGTCACCGGCGAACTGCACCACCACGCGCTGCTGCTGGTGCTGATCATCTTCGTGTGGACGCCGCCGCACTTCTGGGCACTGGCCATCTTCCGCCGCGACGACTACGCGCGCGCGATGGTGCCGATGCTGCCGGTGACGCACGGCGTCGAGTACACGCGCTGGCAGATCCTGCTGTACACCGTGCTGCTGGTCATCGTGACCGTGCTGCCCTGGGCCACCGGCATGAGCGGACTGTTCTACCTCGGCGGCGCGCTCGTGCTAGGCGCCGTGTTCCTGTGGTACGCGTGGAAGCTGCTCGATCCGCCGGACGAGTTCTATGCGATGCGCGTGTTCAACTACTCGATCGTCTACCTGATGGCGCTGTTCGCGTTCCTGCTGGTGGACCACTGGCTGCTGCCGTTGCTGCAGCCGGCTTCTTCGATGGAGTTCGTGCCGGCGGGGTAGGGCGGGCGCAGCAAGCGACGTACTCCGCTTGGCAAGCAGGTTGCTTGAAGGATTAGGCCGCGGGATTAGGTTGCAGCGAAGAAGCCAAGCCCTTGATACGAGGGCTAAGTAGGACTACTTTCGGAGCGCTGGCGGCCTGCTAGGTCGACGGGTTACGTTGCACTCTGTAACCGAATAGGTAGTTAGGCCGCATGAGCCAGTCCGTCGTAACTGATACAAACAAGAATATTTCCGTCTTGGTGGATGCGTGGTGCGAACGCCGAGCAATCGGACCACTTCGCGTCATTCTTGGCTGCTATCCGCTAGTCAACAATCTCACCGATGACTGGGCTGCTCTCGCGTCAGGTCTCAAGACAATCCGAGTCAAACATGGCCCCGACCTTTCGCCAAGCGAGATGGATGCGGTGGTGAGACTTCAGCACTTGGCAGAGGGGATCGTGTACAGATGAGCCTGCGGCCTAACATTGCGTTCAAGCCGAAATTGCATCGCTACGCCGTCAACATGGCAGAAAAAGCTTGCCATGTTGCCAGCTACGCGCTGCAATTCGGCTTAACTTGAGGTTAGGGGGCAGCATGACTCCGAAGCAATTCATAGAAGCGCATCGAGCCGCACTCGCTGAAGCGGAAAAGGCCGGCTTAGCCTCGGTGCCAACAACGATGCTTCACAAGGTCTTCGACGACCTAGAGGCCCAAATCGACGCTGGATCTACTCAACTCAATCCCATCGAGCTCGAGAAGTTTCGTTCTGACCTGGCTGGCAGCCAGGCGTATCAAGAACATGTGCATAACTGGAGCATCGAAGGCTTTAGGCAGGTCATCGCCCTGGGTCAATCCACCCTAAAAAGCTTGATGCTCATCAACGGCGGCGCCGCAGTCGCACTATTGGCCTTTCTCGGCAATCTGGTCACCAGAACAGACTCGTCTCATATCGTGCCGTTTGCCGGCTCAATGCGGCTGTTCGTAATTGGCGTTTTTCTATCGGCAGTCGCCTATGCCACCACTTACTTCAGTCAGCTGTTCTACAGTGGAGAGAAGCCGTGGCAGCGGCGTACGGGATTGGCGCTTCACGTAGTCACAAGCCTTGTAGGGGCGGGTTCTCTGGCAACTTTCCTTTGCGGCGCCCACGCGGCATATCTCGGGTTCATCGCGTTTGCCCCCTAACAATGCGTTCAAGCCGAAATTGCATCGCTACGCCGTCCATATGGCAGGTACAGCTTGCCATATGGCCAGCTACGCGCTGCAATTCGGCTCAACTTAGGTGTTAGGCCTCAATGGACATACCTCTCCGACTTGAGCTCGCACTCGCCAGCAATGAGGCGATGCCGCCCGCCGGCCTCATTGTCGGAATGCGCGTATCAGCCGGCACTAAAAATCCCTACCACATCTTTTTCCCAAAGACGGACGATAGTGGCCGCACGGCTTTAGAC
Organism: Luteimonas sp.; assembly: GCA_040255375.1. GTDB lineage: Bacteria > Pseudomonadota > Gammaproteobacteria > Xanthomonadales > Xanthomonadaceae > Cognatiluteimonas. The sequence goes on from JBDZUW010000038.1 coordinate 13,021, forward strand.
AAATCAGCGGTCATCGGCCAGTTCAAAGATCATTGGGAGGAGGGGTTGATGGATTTCAATGGCACCCTCGAGTCCGCACCCCAAACGGCTACCTTCTTCCTCTTTAACGTTCGCGATTTCAAGGCAAATCTCAAAACGACGCTGGCTTGGCCACTGCTTACGCATGAGAAGACCGTTTGGGCGTCTCGCGCCGAAAAAGCGGAGTACTTCTTGTCTTGTCGCAATGCCAAGTACCTTCTTCCGGAGACTGACCTGGAAATTCCGCTAGATGGGGCTCTCCAACTTCAAGTGTCACGACGTTGAGGCCTAACAATGCGTTCAAGCCGAAATTGCATCGCTACGCCGTCCATATGGCAGGTAAAGCTTTCCATATGGCCAGCTACGCGCTGCAATTCGGCTTAACTTGAGCGTTAGGCGCCCATGACACTGCGAACGCTACTCCAACGAAATGCAATTCGATGGTCGCGCGTCGCTGTCACTGTCAGCGCCATTGCCTCTTGCGCCGTGCTCGCCGCTTGGCTTTGGCCGCAACCTAGCCCGCCCCCTAAGCCGTTGCACATCATTGAGCCGCCGCCGCCTTTTGAACCGTCGGCAAGTTATAGATCGGCAAATGATCTGGCAGTCCTCAAAGCCGCACTCTCGGGATGGTGCCACGCGAAAGGCTTGGAGATTCTCTCCACGGAGCCAAACAACGGTCGGGGCGGCCCGGGTAAAGGCACCCTACCAGAAGGACTCGATTGCCCGAGCATCAAGGTCGTTGACTCAAAAGAAATTGAGTCGCTGTTCAAAAGAGAGTATCGCGGCAAGAAGGATTTCAAGCACTTGGGCGGCTGGGGCAACTTCTACGAAGCATACCCAGACGCGCTTGGAATTCTCAGCGTAAGTTTGCCGTCGTACGTGTCATCTTCTTCCGCCATCGTTACCGTGGGCGCGAGCTGCGGGTACACGTGCGGAGCGGGCTGGAAAATTCGACTTGTCAAGAAGGGAGAAGGGTGGCTGGTGCGGGAGCAGAGCCCTGCCTGGATCGCCTAACAATGCATTCAAGCCGAAATTGCATCGCTACGCCGTCCATATGGCAGGTACAGCTTGCCATATGGCCAGCTACGCGCTGCAATTCGGCTTAACTTGAGCGTTAGATGCCTCATGAAGAAGATCGCAAACCCATTAAAGCCCGGCGACGTTATCCAGACCAACCCGCAGCAGGGCTTTTGGGGTTGCGCAGTAGTTCTTAGCGCTCGCAACAGCACGGATCAATTCCACCCCATGTGCCACATAGGCGTGACGACCCTGATCACCAAACAAAAGTATGAATGGGACTTTGTTGACCAAGATCAATTAGAAATTTTGAGATTTGCACCCGCTGTACGCGTTGCACCAAATGAGTATCACCAATCACCCATGCCACGCACTTGTATCGGGATCTATTCGCTAAAAAGCGCGTCACACCTGTGCATTGTTGGCAACATCAGTCCAAACCTTTTATACGACAAGCCGCTAACTTTTGACGTAGGTGACGGGACTAACGGCAATTTCCCGTTGTGCGGCTCAATCAATGCAGGCCTTGGGAGTGAAGCTGTAGTTGCATGGCGGAAAATTCATGACGCGGAAAACTTTGCGCGGGAAGTTGTCGAGCATAGAGAACAATTTGAACGTTTTGAGCAGCAACGCTTGTCCGAACAGCGAGCGAAACATCATGCGAGCGGCATCTAACAATTCATTCAAGCCGACGCCGCTTCGCGGCGCGGCTTAACTCAGGTGTTAGGCCGCAAAATGAATTCCGCAGATTCTTATCATGAGGCTCTGAGCTCTCACCGCCATTACGACACGATGGCGAACGCAGCACTGTCCCTATTGGGTGCCGCTGTAGCCGGAACTCCTGCTTTGTATGCTTCGGTTTCGCAATTCGCCGGCTCCGAGCTTGTTCTCGCTATAAGCGCTGCAGTAATCCACTTTGCGGTCCAAACGTATCGCCGCTTTGATCGCTACGCCGGCATTGCACTCAATGTGGCGAGTGCAATTGAACGGAGTGATAAACGCTTTACCGCTTTGCCGCTCGGATTCGCAACAGTATTTGCAGAGATTGAACACTATCCTGATCTAGATGCCACGGGAGAATCCAGGACTTACAAGCGGATTCGAATCATTGGCTACGGCGCATCTATAGTGTTCTTGGTTGCAGCATGCCTCATATTTTTAAATCGGATGCTAGCGCCGGCGGCCTAACAATGCATTCAAGCCGAAATCGCATCGCTACGCCGTCCATATGGCAGGTAAAGCTTGCCATATGGCCGCCGCAGCGCTGCAATTCGGCTTAATTTGAGTGTTAGGGTGCATGACGAGACTCTTGCCACTGCTTTTTATCATCTGCCTCATTGGGTGTAATCGCTCGGGCGAAAGTACCGCTCATCTAGTCCCCGCAGATGATCTATGCGAGCGCCAGGTTTCAGGCCCACAAGACGTCTCACTCATCGCGCTCATTGCCAATCCCGGTGAGTTTTCTGGCAAGGCCGTCAGCGTCACGGGCTTCTACCGCTCAGAGTTTGAACACTCTGCCATCTACCTGAGCCGGGACGACGCACTCAACTCAATTGCGCAGAGCGGCCTCTGGGTCTTTGGCGGCGTGCCAAAGACTCTCCGCAATCGCTACATTCGCGTTAGTGGTATCTTCAATCCGGAGTCGCACGGTCACTTGGGGCAATGGCCTGCATCTATTTGTGGGGTAACCACGGCCGTTCCGTGGGGCACCGATGCGCCCTAACAATGCGTTCAAGCCGAAATTGCATCGCTACGCCGTCCATATGGCAGGTACAGCTTGCCATATGGCCAGCTACGCGCTGCAATTCGGCTTAACTTGAGCGTTAGGTGCCAGATGGAGTTCGACGCGATCAGACCAATAGTCAGCGGCGTCATTGGCGGCGCGATCGCCACATGGCTCACGGCCCGCTTGGCGCGCAATCTTCCCAGTCACTACGGCAGCAGGCCGCGTGAGTCGCTGGCCAAGCGGCATCGTCCGGCAATATGGGTGGCAAACGGATTTTTCTTCGTTGGCCTGCTTTCTGGTATTGCCCTCTACAAATGGGGCGGCTTCAAGGATACGGACTGGCGCCCCCTGCTTCTGGGGTTTGGTCTTGCCTCAGTTCTGCCGCTAGCGGCCTTGCCTCTGGTTTCAGTGGTGTGCGGGCGCAACGTCAAGGAAGCATTTGTCGCATTCGCCTGGGGCCAAGGCAGTCCGCTTTGGGCAACCTACGGCATTCTCGGTGCAGGCGTCGTAGCCTTTGTCTTTGGGGTGGCAAGCCTTGGCACCTAACAATGCGTTCAAGCCGAAATTGCATCGCTACGCCGTCCACATGGCAGAAAGAGCTTGCCATGTGGCCAGCTACGCGCTGCAATTCGGCTTAACTTAGGCGTTAGGGCCTCAGGAAAATCCATCATGGGTCTGGTAGATCTCAAGTTGGCGGCATCGCAGTCTGAAGCTTGGAAGTCCACCGTCCTTGCCGAAGTCGGAGGCGCCAACATCAAAGTAATGCGCATGGACGGCACGCCGTACCCTGACGAATCGCACGACTACCCAGAGGGGGCTTTTGGTTGTTGACGGCCACCTCAACCTCACGATTGGTCCGGACGCGATCACTGTTCGCGCCGGCGAGGTATTCATCGTTCCAATAGGGGTTCCGCACGCCGTCGCCCCCGGCAGTACGGGCACGCTGGTCATCTTTGACGCCGTGGCCTAACAATTCATTCGTACCGAAGCCGCTTCGCGGCTCGGCTTAATTCGGGCGTTGGGCCCGTCAGCAAATATTCCG
>JBDZUW010000039.1:0-16478 GCA_040255375.1 Luteimonas sp.
CGGCGCCGTAGATGCCGGTCGGGTGGAACTGCACGAACTCCATGTCCTGCAGGCCCAGGCCGGCGCGCAGCGCCATGCCGCCGCCGTCGCCGGTGCAGGTGTGCGCGGAGGTGCAGCTGAAGTAGGCGCGGCCGTAGCCGCCGGTCGCCAGCACGGTGCCGTGCGCGCGGAACAGGTGCAGCGTGCCCTCGCTCATGTCCAGCGCGAGGACGCCGCGGCAGGCGCCGTCCGCGTCCATGATCAGGTCGAGCGCGAAGTACTCGATGAAGAACTCGGCCTCGTGCTTGAGCGACTGCTGGTACAGCGTGTGCAGGATCGCGTGGCCGGTGCGGTCGGCCGCGGCGCAGGTGCGCTGGGCGATGCCCTTGCCGTAGTCGGTGGTCATGCCGCCGAACGGGCGCTGGTAGATCTTGCCCTCCTCGGTGCGCGAGAACGGCACGCCCTGGTGCTCGAGCTCGACGATCGCGGGGATGGCCTCGCGGCACATGTACTCGATCGCGTCCTGGTCGCCCAGCCAGTCCGAGCCCTTGATGGTGTCGTAGAAGTGGAAGCGCCAGTCGTCCGGCCCCATGTTGCCCAGCGCCGCCGAGATGCCGCCCTGCGCCGCCACGGTGTGCGAACGCGTCGGGAACACCTTGGTGATGCAGGCGGTGCGCAGGCCCTTCTGGGCCAGGCCGAAGGTGGCGCGCAGGCCGGCGCCGCCGGCGCCGACGACGACCATGTCGTACTTGTGTTCGGTGATCTTGTAGTCGGTCATGGCGGCGTCAGTAGGTGGCGAGCAGCGCGATGCGGCCCAGCGCGAAGAGGCAGGCCAGCGCGCCGGCGGCGCAGGCGAAGAGGTTGAGCAGCTGCAGCGCCACTTCGAGCCAGCGGGTATGCACGTAGTCCTCGATCACGACCTGGATGCCGAGCTTGGCGTGCCAGAACATCGCGACGACCAGCGCGGCCATCGCGATCGCGTTCCAGGGCTTGGCGATGGCGGCGCGGACGGTGCCGAGGTCGGCGCCCACCAGCGAGACCAGCAGGCCGAGCAGCCACGCGACCAGCAGCGCGAGCGCGACGGCGGTGACGCGCTGCCACCAGAAATGGCCGGTGCCGGTCTTGCCGCTGCCCAGGCCGCGCGCGCGCTTGAGCGGCGTGCGGAACTCGTCGCCGCGGCGGTGGCGGCGCGGATCGCCGGCGGTACCGATGTTGCTCATGCGCCCACTCCCTTCGCCGCGATCCAGATCGCCGCGGTCAACACCACGGTCAGCGCCGCGACCGCCCAGCCGGAAGCGTAGAACTCGGGGATCTCGAAGCCCCAGCCCGCGTCCCACAGCAGGTGGCGGATGCCGTTGAGCAGGTGGTAGACGAGCGCGGCGGAGAACGCGAACAGCACGACCTGGCCGAACGGCGAGGCGAGGCACGCCGACGCCTGCGCGTAGGCGTCGCCGCCGGCGGCGACCGCGAGCAGCCACCAGGCCAGGCCGAAGGCGCCGACCGTGAGCGCGACGCCGGTGGCGCGGTGCAGGATCGACATCGTCATCGTGATCTGCCACCGGTACACCTGCAGGTGCGGTGACAGGGGGCGTTCGCGTGTCGCCATCGTCGGCTGTTCCTTGTCGCTTGCGGTGCGTCGGGTCAGAAATCGATGCAGCGGCCGTTCTTTTCCCAGTCGCCGTAGCGGACCGGGTCGAGCCCGCCGCGGCCGCCGTACTCCGGCGCTTGCGGCGACTTCGGCGCCTGCGTCGCGCTGGTGCCGGATGCCGCGTCGCCCGGACCCGGCGCCTGCGCCTGCGTCTCCGCGGGCGCGGCCGGTTCCGGGTTTTGGCCTATGATCGGGGTCTTCACAACTGCCCAAGTTTACGTCCTGCCGCCAATGCCGGACAACCCGAGCACTGCTTTCGCCCTCGCCGGCCACGGTTTGCTGGCGCTGCGCGGGCCCGATGCGGTCCGTTTCGCCCACGCGCAGTTCATGAGCGACGTGACCGCCCTGCCCGACGGGCACTGGCACTGGAGCGGCTGGCTGACACCCAAGGGGCGCGTGCTGGCGCTGTTCGCGCTGTTGCGGCTGGATCCGCAACAACTGTGGCTCGTGCTGCCCGATGCCGGGGCCGGAGCGCTGGCGGACCAGCTGCGGCGCTTCGTGTTCCGCAGCAAGGTGGCGATCGAAGCGCGCCCGGACCTGGCGGTCGCGGGCGCGTTCGCGGCGGATGCGCAGGCGCGCGGCGCGGTGCTGGCGATGCGCGATGCGGAGTCGGTGGCGCTGGACATGGGCGGCGACGGTGGTCCGCGCTCGCTGGTGATCGCCGCGGCGACGTCCGCGGCGACAGCGGCGGGTTCACCGGAAACGCCGGCTGCAGCCGACGCCGATGCTGCCGGCGCGTGGCGCGCCTTCGATCTCGCGCACGGCCTGCCGCGCCTCGACGGCAGCCAGGTGGACCGCTGGACGCCGCAGCAACTGTCGCTCGACCGGCTGCGCGCGTACAGCGTGAAGAAGGGTTGCTACCCGGGGCAGGAAATCGTCGCGCGCACGCACTTCCTCGGCCAGGCCAAGCGCGGGCTGCGGCTGCTCGAAACCGCGGTGCCGGCCGCGCCCGGGGACGCCGTGCTCGGTATCGATGGCGCGCCTGCCGGCGAAGTCGTCTGCACCGCGCCGCTGCCTGGCGGCCGCCACCTGGTCCAGGTGGTGGCCCCGCTCGATGCGCCCGCCGATGCGCTCTCGCTGCACGGGCATCCCGCGGCCCCCCGCACCTTCCAGGGCGGCCTGGCGCGCTAGAGGGTGTCGGCGGCGGCGACGATGTCGTCTTCGGACGGGATCACGAGGAACGCGGCGCCCGCGAGCGGCGTGAACGTATCGGCGCCGACGACGCGGCGGAACGGACGCGCGCCGTAGCCGCCTTCGACCACGGCGGTGATGATGCCCTCGCCCACGCCGGCGCTGCGGCGGCCTTCGTCCACGATCAGGATGCGCTTCGCGCTCGCGGCCTGCGCGCGGATCCAGGCCTCATTGAGCGGCACCAGCCAGCGCAGGTCGCACACCCGCACCTTCCACCCATGCTTCTTCCCGATCGTGCGCGCGGCGCGCAGGCTCATCGGCACGCCGTTGCCGAAGGTGAAGATCACGAGGTCGTCGTTGCCCTCGCCGTAGACGCGGCCCTCGCCCAGCGGCATCGCCTGGTCCGGCGCCGGATACTCGGTGAGCCAGCCGCCGTCGCCCGGCTCGTAGAGGTCCTTGGTCATGTACAGCGCGATCGGCTCGAGGAACGCGCACACGCGGCCGTCCACCTTCGCCAGCGCGGCCAGCGTGCGCAGCATCATGGCCGCATCGTCGCCACGCGACGGGCAGCCGACCACCAGGCCGGGGATGTCGCGCAGCGCGGTGATCGAGTTGTCGTTGTGGAAATGCCCGCCGAAGCCGCGCTGGTAGCCGAGCGAGGCGATGCGCACGACCATCGGGTTGCGGTACTGGTCGTTGCTGAAGAACTGCAGGCTCGCCGCCTCGCCGCGGATCTGGTCGGCGGCGTTGTGCAGGTACGCGAGGTACTGGATCTCGGGCAGCGGCAGCATCCCCATGTTGGCGTAGCCCTGGGCGAGGCCGAGGATGATGGTCTCGTCGAGCAGCGTGTTGAACACGCGGCGCGGGCCGAAGGCCTTCTGCAGGCCCTTGGTGACGGTGTAGACGCCGCCCTTCTGCGCCACGTCCTCGCCGAACAGCAGCGTCTCGGGGTACTTGGCGAACAGGTCGTGCAGCGCCTGGTTGATCTGGATCGCGAGGTGCTTCGCCGGCTGCTTCTCGGGCAGCTTCGCCTCGCCGCCGAACGCCTTTGCGCGGGCTTCCGCCGCCGGCGCGCGCTCGGCTTCGGCCTGCACCGCCTCCGGCGTGTACGGCGCCAGCGGCTTCATCACGTCCTCGAGGCTCGACAGCCGCGGGCGGCGATCGGCATCCTCGGCGGCCGCGAAGCACTTCTTCCGCGTGTCCTCGTACAGGGCGAGGATCTCGTCCTTCGACATCAGCCCCGACTCGAGCGCGATCGCCGCGCTGCGCAGCAGCGGATCGGTCGCCTCGACCGCGCACAGCTCCTCGATCGAACGCCATTCGATCTCGAAGTCGGTGCCGGCATGGCCCATGATGCGGGTCGTGCGCAGGTGCAGGAAGGTCGGCCGGCGCGTGCCGCGGCAATGCTCGATCGCGCGCTGCACGTCGCCGTAGCCGCCGGCGAGGTCCAGGCCGTCGGCGCTGAAGTAGTCGAGGTCCGCGCGGTCGCGGAAATTCCGGCCGACCCAGCCGTCCGGCGTCTTCACCGAGATGCCGATGCCGTTGTCCTCGCACACGAACAGCACCGGCGCCGGCAGGCCCTGGTAGGCCGTCCACGCCGCGGCGTTGAACGCGGTCTGCGCGGTGGCGTGGTTGCTCGACGCGTCGCCGAAGGAGCAGATCGCGATGCTGTCGTCGGGGATCGGCAGCTGGTGGCCGATGCGGCGCGCCTGCTCGATCGCCACGGCGGTGCCGAAGGCCTTGGGCAGGTGCGAGGCGATGGTCGAGGTCTGCGGCAGCACCCACAGCGGCTTGCTGCCCCAGACCTTGTGGCGGCCGCCGGACGCGGGGTCTTCCTTCGACGCCGCGAACGACAGCGCCGAATCCATGATCGGGTCCATGCCCGGCAGCTTGCGGAAGCGCTCCGCCATGAACCCGCCGGAACGGTAATGCAGGAAGGCCGGATCGGTGTGCCGCGTCAGCCGCGCGACCATCGCGTTGCCTTCGTGGCCGCTCGAACCGATGGTGTAGAAGACCTTGTTCTGCACGCGCAGCACGCGCGCCATCAGGTCGAGGTGGCGGCTGATGAGCTGCGACTCGAACAGCTCGCGGAAGCCGCGCGCATCGAGCACGCTGCCCGGCAGGATCGCATCGCCCGGCGCCGGCTTCGCCCGCGGGGCGGCGCCGTCGAAGTCGCGCACGTATTCCTGGAAGTTGACGTCGCAGATCTCGGCCCGGTTCAGGCCCTTCATGCGCGCGGGAATGGGATTGGGAACGGCCATGGCGGATCCGGACTCGAAGGAATGGGGTTTGGTCAGTCGGGCAGCGCGGGCGGCGCGGTGCCGGCGCGCCGCGCGCGCCATTCCTCCCGCGTCTGCGTCCAGATCTCGTTCGGCGAGTCCTGGTACGGCTCCGGCAGCGGCGCCGGGCCGCTGTTGCGCGAACCCAGCCGCGCGGCGAGCTTCTGCGAGCTCGTGTTGTCCGGATGGATGCAGTGGATGATGCGGTCCCAGCCGAGATGCTCGAACGCCCAGTCGATCGCCGCCGTGGCGGCCTCGGTGGCGTAGCCCTTGCCCCAGGCGTCGGGATGGAACGACCAGCCCACCTCGTTGCCCGGCCAGCCGACCGGCTTCCACGGGCCGGCCTGGCCGAGCCAGCGCCCGCTGCCCTTCTCGACGATCGAGAACATGCCGAAGCCCTGCACCAGCCACGCCCCCGGCATCTGCAGGAAGCGCCGCCAGGCGGCGGCGCGCGTCAGCTGGCCGCCGATGTAGCGCGCGGCCTCCGCGTCGGCCAGCGTCTCGGCGTAGCGATCGAAATCGCCGATCCGGGGGCGGCGCAGCAGCAGCCGCTCGGTTTCGAGGCGGACGTCCATGCGCGCCCCGCTCAGAACGCGTTGATGCCCGTCAGCTCGCGGCCGATGACCAGCTGGTGCACGGTCTCGGTGCCCTCGTAGGTGATCACGGACTCGAGGTTGAGCGCATGGCGGATCGCGGCGTGCTCGGTGGTGATGCCGGCGCCGCCGAGCAGGTCGCGGCACTGGCGTGCGATGTCGATGGCCATGCGGCAGTTGTTCCACTTCGCCAGCGACACCTGCTGCGGCTGCATCTTCCCGGCATCCTTCAGGCGCCCGAGCTGCAGCACCAGCAGCTGCGCGGTGGTGATGCGGCGGGCCATGTCGGCCAGCTTGAGCTGCGCGCTCTGCGTCGCCGCCACCGGGCGGTCGAACAGGATGCGCTCCTTCGAGTAGTTCAGCGCCTCGTCGAGGCAGGCGATCGCCGCCCCCACGGGGCCCCAGGTGATGCCGTAGCGGGCCTGCGTCAGGCAGCCCAGCGGGCCCTTGAGCCCCTTCACGTTCGGCAGGCGGTTGGCCTCCGGCACGCGGACGTTGTCGAAGAACAGCGCGCTGGTGACCGAGGCGCGCAGCGACATCTTGTGCTTGATCTCCTGCGCGCTGAAGCCGGGCATGCCCTTCTCCAGCACGAAGCCCTGGATGCCGTCGTCGGTCTGCGCCCAGACGATGGCGATGTCGGCCAGGTTGCCGTTGGTGATCCACATCTTGGAGCCGTTGATGACCCAGTCGCCGCCGTCGCGCTTCGCGCTGGTCTTCATGTTGGCCGGGTCGGAGCCGCCGTGCGGCTCGGTCAGGCCGAAGCAGCCGATCACCTTGCCCGCGGCCATGTCCGGCAGCCAGCGCATGCGCTGCTCTTCGGTGCCGTAGGCGTAGATGGGGTACATGCACAGCGAGGACTGCACGCTGACGAAGCTGCGGATGCCGCTGTCGCCGCGCTCCAGCTCCTGGCAGATCAGGCCGTAGCTGACGCCGTTGAGGCCGGCGCAACCGTACTGCTCGGGCAGCGACGAGCCCAGCAGGCCCAGTTCCGCGATCTCCGGCACCAGCTCCCTGGGGAAGCGCCCCTGGTCGAAGGCATCGCCGATGATCGGGATCACGCGCTCGTCGGTGAAGCGGGCCACGGTGTCCTGCACGGCACGCTCCTCTTCCGAAAGCAGCGAGCGGACGTCGAACAGGTCGTAGGGGTGCAGGGCCATGGCGGGGCGGCGTCCTCGGGCAGGAAACGCTCATTGTATCGGCCCGCGCGACCCGGTGGGCCGGTGCCCGACCCGCCGGCCGGCCCCCGGAAAAGGCACGGGCCCGGCGACACTGCCGGGCCCGTGGGGTCACCGCTGCGGGATACGCCTACTGGCGATCGTTCCCCGCGACGGCAGCCACCTGGGCGACGACCTGCCCGTCGACCACCGGCAGGCGGTTGTCGACCGGGCGTTCGGGCAGGCGCACGGTGCGCTCCTGGCCGTCGTAGCGATAGGTCACGTCGTAGGCGACGGGCACGTCCTCCGCGCCGAGGGCGATGCGCTCGCCCGGCTTGCTGTCGGTGCGCATGGTGCCGGTGGTGCCGTCCGGGTTGCGGTACGTCACCTCGTAGCCGACCACGCGCGAGGACTTCGACGTGGACGTGGTGGTGCGGCACTGGCGCTCGGTGCGGTTCACGACCTGGCCGCCGACGTGGTTGCGGTCCACGCGGTTGCCGATGTAGCCGCCGGCGACGGCGCCGCCGGCGGTCGCGAGCTTGCGGCCGTTGCCGCCGCCGATCTGGTTGCCGACCAGGCCGCCGATGATGGCGCCGGCCACGGTGCCGCCGACGTTGCCGTCGCGCTCGGGCAGGCGCTCCTGCACGACGACGTCGTTGCAGACTTCGCGCGGGGTCGAACTGGTGCTGGTCTCGCGCACCGCCTCGGTGCCGATCACCTGCGCGTACTGCTGCTGCCGCTCGTTGATCGGCTTGACGTCGAGCACGGTGGCGTACTCGAGGCCGCGCGCGCCCTCTCCGTCCACGCGGTTGTTCTGGAAGGCCGCGACGGCGACGCCGCCGACGAGCAGGGCCGCGAGTGCGATTGCGATCGTGTTGTTGTTCATTGCCGACTCCTGGGTGCGGGACATCCGCACGTCTTCCTGCTTCGGCGGCGATTGCACCACCGGCAACCTGAACATGCCCTCCACGCGCGCGCCCGGGAATGACCGCGAAATGAACGTACGCCGCGCGGCGCGCGCATCTGCTACGGTGCGCACGGATTCCAGGAGGTCGCCGTGGCCAATCCGTTCCTCGCTCCGTTCATGCGCTGGCTGGGCCGGCTGGGCTTTCCGAAGCTGTTCCTGCTGTTCGCCGGCCTGTTCGTGCTGGACATGGTGACGCCCGACCCCATCCCGTTCGTCGACGAGCTCATGCTCGGCATCGGCACGCTCCTCTTCGCGGCCTGGAAGAACCTGCGCAAGGCATGAGCGCTGCGCACCACGATCGTGCGGACCGCGGCCGCGTGCTCGTCGACACGCATTGCCACATCGACGTCGCCGAATTCGACCGCGACCGCGACGAGGTGGTCGCGCGCGCGGTCGACGCCGGTGTGCGCTGGCAGGTCGTGCCGGCGATCGACGCCGCAAGCTGGCCGAAGCTGCGCGAGGTGTGCCGCGCATCGCCAGGCCTGCTGCCCGCGTACGGCCTGCATCCCATGCTGCTGCCGCGGCACCGGCCGGAGCACCTGGAGGCGCTGCGCGGGTGGCTCGAGCGGGAGCGGCCCGCCGCGGTCGGGGAATGCGGACTCGACTACTACGTCGAGGACCTGGACCGCGAGGCGCAGTCCGGCTACTTCGAGGGCCAGCTGCGCCTCGCCCGCGAGTTCGACCTGCCGGTGGTGGTGCATGCGCGGCGCGCGGTCGACGCGGTGATCGCGGCGCTGCGCCGCATCGGCGGGCTGCGCGGTGTCGTCCACAGCTTCTCCGGCAGCGAGGAGCAGGCCGCGCAGTTGTGGAGGCTCGGCTTCCTGCTCGGGCTCGGCGGCCCCGTCACCTACGAGCGCGCGAAGCGGCTGCGGCGCCTGGCCGCGACGATGCCGATCGAATACCTGCTGCTGGAGACCGACGCGCCCGACCAGCCGGACGCGGCGATCCGCGGCCGGCGCAACGAGCCCGCCCGCGTCGCCGCGGTCCTCGACTGCATCGCCGCGCTCCGCGGCGAGTCGCCCGACGCCGTCGCCGCCGCCACCACCGCCAACGCCGCCCGCCTCTTCCGCTTCGACGAAAAAGCTCTTGCCACAGATCACACAGATCGAGAAGGATGAAAATGCGATAGAGCAAACCCCGGGTGTTATCCGCTCTTATCCCTTTTGATCTGTGTGATCCGTGGCTAAACGGCTTTGGCCTTCAGCAGGATCTCGAGGGAGCGGGCCACGGCCGCGAAGGCGAAGGCGCCGGTGACATGCGTCGCCGCGCCGAGGCCGGCGCCGCAGTCGAGCTTCAGCGCCGCGTCCCTGTCGAGCTGCGGGCGGATGCCGCAGACGCTGCCGTCGGCCTGCGGATAGCGCACGTTCTCCAGCGAGTACACCGCCGGCACGCCGAAGTAGCGGTCGTGGTTCTTCGGGAAGTTGAACTCGCCGCGCAGCTTCTTGCGGACCAGCGACAGCATCGCGTCGTGCTCGGTGCGGGAAAGATCGCGCACCCGCACCTGCGTGGGGTCGGTGCGGCCGCCGGCCGAGCCGACGGTGACGATCGGCTGCTTGCGCCGCCGGCACCACGCGATGGCCTCGACCTTGGTGCGGAAGCTGTCGCAGGCATCGAGCACGAGGTCATGGCCGCCGCCGAGCAGCGACTCGAGGTTGGAAGGCGTGAGGAAGGCTTCGACCGGCACCGCCTCGACGAGCGGGTTGATGGCGCGGCAGCGCTCGGCCATCGCCTGTGCCTTGTTGCGGCCGTACCCGCCGGCCAGCGCCGGCAGCTGGCGGCTGGTGTTGGACAGGCACAGGTCGTCCGCATCGATCAGGGTGAGGTGCCCGATCGCGCTGCGCGCGAGCGCCTCGGCCGCCCAGGACCCCACGCCCCCGAGGCCGACCACGGCCACGCGGGCGCCGGCGAGGCGCGCCACGGTGCCGGCGCCGTACAGCCGGTCGATGCCGGCGAAGCGCTCGCGGAGCGCCTGTGGGATGGGCTGGTCCTGCATCCGCGCATGGTAACGTGCGCCGCAAGCCAACCACCCGGGGATCCTGCCGATGAACATGCCCGCCGAAGGCGCGCCCGCGAACCGCGCGCCCGCCGACCGACCGTCCGGCAACGCCGCGATGCGCTACCTGTTCCTGTTCCTGCTGGGCCTCGCGGTCGGCGTGATCGGCACGGTGATGGCGATGCGCGCGCTCGACGCGCGCCGCGACCACTTCCCCGAAAGCGTGATGCACATGTTCGCCGCGCACATGGACATGCTCGACGCCAACGTCAACGGCAACCGCTGCGCCGCGACCGACACGCTGCCGCAGCTGCAGGCGCTGCGCACGATCGCCAACGACATCGAGCCCGCGTTTGCCGACCTGCGCGAGGACGCGCGTTTCGCGGGCCATGCCAGCGACCTGCGCGCCGCGCTCGACCGCGCCCTGGCCAGCCCGCCGATCGCCTGCCCCGGCGTGCAGGCGGCGATGAAGGACGTCGGCAGCGCCTGCAAGGCGTGCCACCGCGACTTCCGCAACTGACATCGGCGGCCATCGGGTGAACCGCAGGCCAACGGCGCCTGCGCGGTTGACCGCTCTTTCACGACGCGCTCCGGAGGATGGCCCCGTCATCCACCGGAGACCGCCATGAACGCTCCCGCCCCGCTCCGCGTCGCCGCGGCGACCGCCCTCGCCGCCTGCCTGGCCGCTGCCGGCTGCGCCACCACTTCGCCCGGTTACGGCAGTACCTACGGCGCGCCGCCGCCGGTCGGCGGCACCTGCTACGACTGCGGCACCGTGACCCGCATCGACGTCAACGGCGCCGCCGGCAGCAACGTGCCGAACGCGACCGGCGCGGTGCTCGGCGGCATCGTCGGCGGCGTCGCCGGCCGCGAGATCGCCAAGAGCAACACCGACAGCACCGGCCGCCGGAACACCGCCACCGCCGCTGGCGCGGTGGCCGGCGCCGTGATCGGCAACGCGATCCAGAACCGCGCGCAGGCCAACAACGGCGGCTACACGATCTACGTGCGCATGGCCAACGGCACGACGCAGGCCGTGACCCAGGCCGATCTGGGCGGCATCCGCGAAGGTTCGTACGTGCGCGTCTACAACGGCCGCGCCTGGCTGCGCTGACGCGACCCCGCCGCGCGCTCCGGCCCGGAGCGCGCGCTCCCGAGCCAAGGGCGGTCCGTGCGCGGACCGCCTTTTTTGCGCATGCTGTCCGCCAGGCCAGGGCGAGGAAGACGCGATGACCTTCATGACGGTGATGTACGTGCTCGGCGCGCTCCTGATCCTCATCGGGCTGGCCGGGATCGTCCTCCCTGCCCTGCCGGGCCTGCCGCTGGTGTTCGGCGGGATGGTGCTGGCCGCGTGGGCGGAGCATTTCACCCGCATCGGCGCCGGCGTACTGGTCGCGCTCGGCATCCTGACGCTGATCTCGCTGGCGGTGGACTTCTGGGCCGCGGCTCTGGGCGCAAGACGCGTGGGCGCGAGCAGGCTCGCGATCGCCGGCGCGGTGATCGGGACCGTTGCCGGCTTGTTCTTCGGCGTGGTCGGCGTGTTCGTCGGCCCGTTCCTGGGCGCGCTGCTGGGCGAGCTGCTGCACGGGCGCCGGCTCGATCCGGCGTCCGTCGGGCAGGCGACGAAGGTCGGCGTCGGCACCTGGCTGGGCATCGTGTTCGGCATCGCGCTGAAGCTGACGCTGGCGTTCGCGATGCTGGCGCTGTTCGCGTGGGCCTGGTGGATGTGATCGGCGGCGCGCGACGCGACGGGGGCTTCACGCATCGCTGAATGCGAGCCCGGGATGATGCACGGCATCCCCGCAACCGGAAGCGCCCGTGCCGACCCGCTGGAACGAATCCCGCTGGAACCCGCGCCGCGGCCTTCCGCCCTGGAGCCGCAAGCGCATGATCTGGACCATCGTCGTGACCGCGGCGCTCACCGCGCTCGCCATCGTCGTGGGGCTCAACTTCGCCACGCCGAGCAAGCAGCTCGAGCGCCGCATCGAGCATCGCTATGCGGTCTCGGACCCGCAGTTCCGCCGCGAGATGGGCGTGCTGCTGGGGCCCGCCATCCTGCCGGGCAACCAGGTCACGGCGCTCAACAACGGCGACGAGATCTTCCCCGCGATGCTGGCCGCGATCCGCGGCGCGCAGCGCAACATCACCTTCGAGACCTACATCTACTGGGAGGGCCAGGTCGGGAAGATGTTCGCCGATGCGCTCAGCGAGCGCGCCCGCGCCGGGGTCGACGTCAACGTCACCATCGACTGGGTCGGAAGCGCCAGCATGGAGCAGGCGCAGCTGCAGCAGATGGAGGACGCGGGCGTCCACGTCGAACGCTACCGCCCCCTGCACTGGTACAACCTGGGGCGCATGAACAACCGCACCCACCGCAAGCTGCTCGTGGTCGACGGCAAGGTCGGCTTCACCGGCGGCGTGGGCATCGGCGATCCGTGGCAAGGGCATGCGCAGGATCCCGACCACTGGCGCGACATGCATTTCCGGGTCGAAGGGCCGGTGGTGGCGCAGATGCAGTCGGCCTTCAACGACAACTGGACCAAGACCACCGGGACCATCGTCAACGGCGTCGAATACTTCCCTCCGCTGCAGCCGGCCGGCGCCATGGACGCGCACATGTTCATCAGCTCGCCCGCCGGCGGCAGCGAGAGCATGCACCTGATGTACCTGCTGGCGATCGCGGCCGCGATGCACAGCATCGACCTGGACGCCGCCTACTTCATCCCCGACGACCTGATGACCCAGGCGCTGGTCGCGGCGCGCCACCGCGGCGTGCGCATCCGCATCCTGATGCCGGGCGAGAACACCGATTCGGACGCCGCGCGCATGGCGTCCAAGGCCGGCTGGGGGCCGCTGCTGCTGGCCGGCGTGGAGATGTACGAGTACGAACCGACCATGTTCCACAACAAGATGCTGATCGTGGACCGGGAGATGGTGTCGGTGGGGTCCACGAACTTCGACCTGCGCTCCTTCCAGCTCAACGACGAGGCGAGCCTCAACGTCTATGATCCGGACTTCGCGGAGCGCATGACCCGGGTGTTCGAGGACGACCTGGGCAAGGCGCGGCGCTACACCTACGAGACCTGGAAGGCACGCCCTTGGACCGAGAAGTTCGCCGAGACCTTCATCCGGCCGCTGCGTTCGCAGCTGTGAACCGCCGCCTGCGGCCCGCGGCCGCGGCCGGCGTGCTCTTCGCGCTCACCCTCCTCGCGACCGCACCGGCCGCCGCCGGCCCGCAGGCCGACCCGGAGGCCATGGCCGCGGCCGCGGCTGCGACGACGCGGTCCGAGGCGCCCGCTGCGCCCGACGCCAGCGCCGTGCAGGCGGAAGTGCGCGCCGGCGAACAGGCCGATGCCCGCATCGCCACCGCCGTCGCGGCACGGCTGCTGCGCCAGCCCTCGCTGCAGCGGGTGACCGTGGCCGTCAACGGCGGCGTCGTCACCCTCGGCGGCGAGGTCGTGGCCGATGCCGACCGCAAGTTCGCCGCGGAAATCGCGGGCAAGGTCGACGGCGTGGCGAACGTGGTCGACCAGGTCGCGATCGACGCCGACCTGCACACGCGGCTGCTGGCCGCCGTCGAGCAGATGCAGGGCAAGCTGGTGCGCCTGGTGGTGGCGCTGCCGCTGCTGTTCGTCGCGATCGCGATCGTGTGGTTCGCCGCGTGGTTCGGGCGCCGCGTCGCGCGCTGGCCGCTGCGCTGGCTGCGCGGCCACGCCGACAACCCGTACATGGACGGCCTGGTGCGGCGCGTGGTGCAGTCCGCGGTGGTGATCGTGGGCCTGGTGCTCGCGCTGAACCTGCTGGGCGCGACCGCGCTGGTGGGCGCGGTGCTCGGCTCGGCCGGCGTGGTCGGCCTGGTGGTGGGCTTCGCGTTCAGGGACATCGCCGAGAACTACATGGCCGGCGTCCTGCTGAGCCTGCGCCGCCCGTTCGCGCCGGACGACCACCTGGTGATCGACAAGTACGAGGGCAAGGTGATCGCGCTGACCTCGCGGGCGACGCTGCTGATGACGCTCGACGGCAACCAGGTCTCGCTGCCGAATTCGCTGGTGTTCAAGTCGGTGGTGACCAACTACACCGCCAACCCGAAGCGGCGCTTCGACTTCGTGCTGCCCGTCGACCCCGCCGAGTCGGTGGGCCGCGCGCGCGACCTCGGGCTCGCCGCGATCGGGCGCGTGGACGGGGTGCTTCCCGAGCCGGGGCCGTCGTTCGCGGTGGACGGCTATTCGCTCAAGGGCCTGGACCTGCGCTTCTACGGCTGGGTGGACCAGCGCCGCAACGACGTCGGCAAGGTCCGCACCGAGGCCCTGCGCGAGGTGCGCGGTGCCTTCGCCGAGGCGCGCGTGCACGGGCCCGAGACGGTGCGCTATCGTGCGCCCGACGCACCGGTGCAACGCGAACCCGCGGGCGACACCTCGGTGAACCGCGACATCGACGCGCAACTGGCGGCGGCGCAGCGCGCCAGCGACGAGGACATGCTCAATCCGCAGGGGACCGGGGATGCGAAAGCCGGCGCAGATGCGAAGCCCGCGGGATCCTGACCGCCGCCCGCGCGGCGCTGCGGCGCCCTGGCGCGCGCTGGGCTGCGCCTGCGCGATCGCGGCGGCGTGCGGCGGCATCGCCGCGCCTGCGTCCGCCCAGGAGGCGCCGGCGCCGGGCGTGGCGGCCTGCCTTTCCATCGAGATCGACGCGGCGCGCCTGGCCTGCTACGACGCTGCGGCGGGCCGCACCGTGCCGAGCACCCGCGAAGCCGACGCCGCCGCGGAGGCGGCGCGCGCGCTCGCCGAGGCGGAGCATGCCGCCCGCGACGCGGCGCAACCGCATCCGACGCCCGCCGAGGCGCGTGCCCTCGCCCGCGAGCGCCGCGGCAGCGCCAGCCTGTTCCGGCGCGATGCGCCCGGCGCCGCCGCCCTCCTCGACCCGGAGGCACAGGCCGCCATCGCCAACGCCGGCAAGGGCTCGCTGCTCGATACCCGCTGGGAGCTCGCGCGCGATTCCAAGCTCGGCGTCTTCAACTTCCGCGCCTACAAGCCGGTGTACCTGTTCCCGGTGTTCTGGAGCAGCTCGCCGAACGCGCACCCGTTTTCGCCGAGCCGGGGCACGGCCACGGACGTCGACTCGCTCGACGCGCTGGAGTCGAAGTTCCAGATCAGCTTCAAGACCAAGGCGGTCGAGAACCTGTTCGGCGACAACGGCGACATCTGGATGGCCTATACCCAGAGCTCGCGCTGGCAGGTCTTCAACGGCGACGCGTCGCGCCCGTTCCGCGAGACCGACTACGAGCCGGAGGTGATGCTCGCCCTGCGCACCGGCTACAGCCTCTTCGGCTGGAAGGGGCGGCTGTTCGCGGTGGGCATCAACCACCAGTCCAACGGGCGTTCCGATCCGCTGTCGCGCAGCTGGAACCGCGTGATCTTCAATTTCGGCTTCGACCGCGACGGCTGGGCGCTGAACCTGCGGCCCTGGATCCGCATCCCCGAGCCCGGCAACAGCGACGACAACCCGGACATCGCCGACTACATGGGGCGCGGCGACGCGACCCTGGTCCGGGCCTTCGACAACGGCCAGCAGCTCTCGCTGGCGCTGCGGCATTCGCTGCGCCGCGGCGACCGCGCGCACGGCGCCGTGCAGTTCGACTGGGCGTTCCCGCTGCACGATACCTTCCGCGGCCACCTGCAGGTCTTCGACGGCTACGGCGAGAGCCTGATCGACTACAACCACCGCGCGACCTACGTGGGCCTCGGCATCTCGCTCATGGAGTGGTACTAGCCTCTACAGGAGGGTGGCGAGGCGCGCGAGCTGCTTGCGCGTGTCCGCCTGCAGCAGGTAGTCGCGGGCGACGGCCTCGAGCGCGGCGATGTTGGTCTCGCTCACGTCGTCCATGTCGTCCAGGCCGATCGCCAGCTCCGCCTGCAGGCGGAAATAGCTGTCGCCGACCAGGTGCCGGGCGATGTAGTCCACCGAGTCGGCGCTGCCGTCGAACAGCACGTCGATGATCGGCACCGCCCATTCCAGCGCGCCCCACTCGCGCGCGGCCCTCAGGCCGATGCTGCGGGTGTGCGCGCCGTTGCCGATGGACAGCACCACCAGATCCTGCGGCTGCCCGGCGCGGGCGTCCTTGCGCAGCGCCTCGGCGATCGCGCAGGCGGTCGGATTGTTGGCGACCACGCCGCCGTCGATCAGCGCACGCGCCCTGCCCTCCACCTGCATGCCGTGCGCCGGGAAATACGTCGGCGCCGCCGACGATGCGCGGCACACCTCCCACAGCGGCAGGTCCTGGTGCTCGGGCTTGAAGCTCTTGAAGATCACCGGCGTGCGCGAGATGGTGTCGTAGCTGGTGATCATCAGCGGCAGCTTCGCCTGGCCGAGCGTCGTCGCGCCGAAGACCTTCTTCAGCACCTTCTCCAGGCCCTTCCCGTCGTACTTCGGCGCCGACGGCCCCTCGGTCAGGAATCGCCCCGCGCGCGACCACAGGCGGTTGGCGATACCGGGAAAGATCACGTGCCGCTGCTCGCGGTACAGGTCGGCGATCGCCGCCGGCGACAGGCCGATCGCGAGGCCCGCGGCGATGAACGCGCCGGTGGAGCTGCCGGCGAGCAGGTCGAAGCTCTCCAGCAGGCCGGGCTTGCCGGCCGCCAGCAGCGCGTCCTCGGCGCCGGCGAGCCAGCGGCAGCCGACGAGTCCGCGGATGCCGCCGCCGTCCATCGAAAGAATGCGTCGTGCCTTCATGGCGT
>JBDZUW010000040.1:0-16345 GCA_040255375.1 Luteimonas sp.
AAGCTTGCCATATGGCCGTCGCAGCGCTGCAATTCGGCTTAACTTGAGCGTTAGGCATCAAATGACACATCGCGACAGTCCAGGAAGCGACCAAGGCAAATTTCCGAGCTTTCGGCCCGACTTTGCGGTCATTGTTTGTGACCACGTGTTCTCTGGTAGCCGTCCCGTACTTCTCGTGGTTAGAGACGAAGAGGCCTCTTGGCAGTTCCTGTGCGGAGCTGACTCAGACGCAGACGACTGCCACTCCGTGGGTGTAGGCCATCTCCTCAGCAACGACGGAACTCTGCGGCAAATGGCAGCCCTGGCTGTAGGTTTCTGCGCGGAGCGTAAGGCGGTGGCCGAGCCTTGGGAGA
This sequence comes from Luteimonas sp., assembly GCA_040255375.1. Lineage (GTDB taxonomy): Bacteria > Pseudomonadota > Gammaproteobacteria > Xanthomonadales > Xanthomonadaceae > Cognatiluteimonas. The sequence continues at coordinate 354 of JBDZUW010000040.1, forward strand.
TGAGTAGCTTAGATGCCTAACAATGCGTTCAAGCCGAATTGCATCGCTACGCCGTCCATATGGCAGGTAAAGCTTGCCATATGGCCAGCTACGCGCTGCAATTCGGCTTAACTTGAGTGTTAGGCCCCATAACAGATCTTTTTATGCACATTCTATTTTCTGGAAGGCCCGCATTCTTGGAGTTCTTGCGAAATCTAACCCCGCAAGTACTTCTCTTAACGATGGCATTAATCCTATCTAGCCGCCTTGACTTGACACAGATCGACCTCTCAAACACCCCCACCACGATTGCGTTCTTCGCGTGCATTTGCACTTTTTTGCTCGCCACGGTGGCCAACTCGATTAACTTTCTTGAGAACACAATTAGCTCTCTCGACTGGTTGAACGGCAGAGCGATAAAAATTTATCGTCGGCATAATTCTGCAAAAGGTCGTTCTCTGCTTCTAGCCCGCTCCATAATGCGCAAGAAGTGGACTTTCGGGTTAGAGATGTTCGTCGCAATCGCAGTGGTTCAGGTTGGTCTGATCGCCGCCTCCACTATGGGCATTTTGACTGCACTCAAGGCAATCCATGATCTTCACCAGTGAGACCTAGCAATGCGTTCAATCCGAACTCGTTTCGCGACACAAATAGCACGGCAGAAAAAGCCTGCCATGTTATTTTTTCCGCTACACGAGTCGGCTTAGTTTGGGCGTTACGACGCTATGCGGGGAACAGCCATGCAAATACTCCGCTCGATTGGTTCGGTGGTTCTGGGTTACCTGCTGTTTGCGCTGTCGGCGCTTCTCTTCTTCCAGCTGTCCGGCCAACGACCTCATGCGGCAGCTTCGCCCTCGATCATGGCGGCGAGCATCCTCGTCGGCGTCATCGCGGCCTTTGGCGGCGGGTTTCTTGCGGCGCGGCTGGCCGGGCGCAAGCCCGTGGTCCATGGCGCAGCGGTGGCGGCCATCCTGGCAGTCGGCGCAATCGTTTCCCTTGTGAGCACCCTCGGCCACGGCGCGATCTGGTCCCAGGTCGCAGCGTTGGCACTCATGGCTCCAAGCGCCGTCCTCGGGGCTTGGACATGCGCAAGGCGCGCCTGATAATGCTCGTCGCCCCTCATGGCAAGGATCATGGATGCGTTGGGTTAAAGCCTTCCTCATTGCCGCCTGCCTCTCCAGCCCGGCCTGCCCGGCAGCGGAGGCGGTGCAGGATGCGCATGCCTCCGACATCGCGGCGATCAGGACGGTGGTCGAGGCCTTCCGAATCTCGGTGATCCAGAAGGACAAGCCCTCCTACATGAGCTTGTTCTTCTCGGACAAGCCCGAAGATATTGGCTGGCAGTTCGTTTCCGAAGACCGCCGGCTCGTCCATATCCGGAAAACCAATCCGGACGCCATCAAGGCGCGCCAGATACCGAGCAACAACTTCGTCGGACTCATCGACGGCGTTGTTGCCACCGAAGAGCCCCGCGAAGAAACCTTCGCCAACATCACCGTCGACACCGACGGCGAGGTCGCCTCCGTCGCCTTCGACTACACGTTCCTCGCCAATGGCCAAGAGACGAACTGGGGCAAGGAAATGTGGCAGCTGGTCCGCACGGAGCAAGGCTGGAAGATCTTCTCGGTCGTCTACACCATTCGCGACCAATGGAGCGAAGGCGAAGGCTAGCAATCCTTCCAGGCCGGCGCGGAGCCAGGCGTTGCACCCCCCATCAGGAGAAGATATGGAGCAGTCGACACAGGAAAACGAGGCGATCGTTTCGCGCGTCTACGAAGAAGCCCTCGGGCTCGATGGCGACCTCGCGCGAATGAACGAGGTACAGCGGGTCGTGTACCTCGTGGAGCACCTGATGCAGGAAGTGAACAGTGGTGCGTCCTTCGAACAGTACTTCCGCTGGGCGTCCATCGATGAGCTCGGCCAGATCCTGCCCGCCCTCAGACGCCTGGGCCTGGACTCCGCTGCCGCGATCGTGGAATCCGCCATGCACTCGGCCTTTCCAGATGGAATACCCGGTTCGGATGAGGAAATGCCCGATCCCCCTGCCTGGTCCGGGGATCAGGAAGTCGAGCTGGCCCGCCTGTTCGGCGAGTTCGAGGAACTGAACGGGCACGTCACGAATGTGCTCGGGCGGTTCGTATCCCGCAGCGCGGCCTGATTCCTCCATGGAAGTCCGAATCGTCGAGTTCCCGGAAACCGCGGTCGCCGCGGTCGAGCACCACGGCGCCCCGGCGCTCGAATACGAAACTTCGAAGCGCCTGATCCAGTGGCGCATCCGCAACGGAATTTCGCCCGGGCAGGCACGCACCTTCGGGATCCACTACACCGACCCGGCAGTGGTGGCGCCCGAGGAGCACCGTGTCGACTTCTGCGTCTCGCACGAAGGCAGCATTGCGCCCAATGCCGAAGGCGTGGTCGCCAAGGTCATCCCCCGCCTGCGCTGCGCGGTCGCCCGGCACCTGGGATCGCGCCGCCACAACACCGCGGCGGAGTACCTGGGCCGCACCTGGCTGCCGGCCAGCGGCGAGGCAGCGGGGACGTTTCCGATGTTCTTCCACTATGTCAATGTAGGCCCCGCCGTCCAGGAGCACGAGATGATCACGGATGTGTATCTGCCGCTCCTCCCGGTCGCGGGGGCATTGTCGCGATCCACTGCATGAAGCCGCCGCGCCAAGGACGCCCTTCCTGGAGGCCACATGGGTTGGTTGATCACCAAGTACATGCTCACTGCAGCCGTCGTCGTCCTGGTCTCGGAAGCAGCGAAACGCAGCGACAAGCTCGGGGGCTTCATTGCAGCGCTCCCCCTGGTCACTTTCCTCGCCCTGTTATGGCTCTACCTCGAGAAGCAGCCGCAGGAGAAGATCGCCAACCATGCGTGGTACACGTTCTGGTACGTGGTTCCCACGCTGCCGATGTTCCTGGCCTTCCCCGTCCTGCTGCCCCGCCTGGGGTTCTGGCTCACGATGCTGGCGAGCGTCGGCATCACCGTGGCGTGCTTTGGCGTTTTCGCCCTCGTTGTCCGGAGCTTCGGCATCCAGTTGCTGCCGTGACAGGCGCCCTTCCTGCTTCGCGGCCACTCCGGCGGGGGATCCGATGATATTCGCCGAGCTCAAGTACGATCGGCCGGGCAGTTGCAGGGGAGGCGCGGCCAAGGTCTACTTTGGCGACCAAGCGGAGACCACGATGACCCGACGCCTGTTCCTGGTTGTTGCCACGGCATTGTCCGTCGCGGGGTGCGCCCGCGAGTCCGCGCCTCCGGCGCCCGCCGGGCCCGCGGCGCAGGCTGCGCAAGCCGCGCCCTCCGGCGAGCGCCTCGTCTACGTGATCGGTTGCGTCAACTGCCATCACCAGACGCCGAAGGAGATCATGAACGCTCCTCCGCTGCTCGTCGCGAAGAGCTACTCGCTGCCCGAGTTCAAGCGCCTGCTGTCCACTGGCGTCACGCGCGACGGCCGCGACATGTACGCGCAAGGCAGCATCATGGGAATCGTCGCGCGCGAGCAGCTGTCGCACCTGACGGAGCAGGAGGTGACGGCCATCCACTCGTACCTGCAGCGCACCTGGAACGCGGAGCGGGCAGCGGCCGAGGAAGCGAAGATCGCCACGTTCCCGCCGCCCACGTTCAAGAAGGGCTAGCCGTCGGCGCGCAGGAGTTGCGCCTGCAGCATGCGTCCCGGAGGTTCGCGATGGAGATTTCCGCAGTCGTCGGCAACGCCGGCAGGGAGCATTCGGTCACGGTCCGCACCGGTGACGACGAGCGCCCGCTGGCTGTCCCCGCGAAGCCCGCCGGCCGCGGCTCCGGCGTCAACGGGGGCGAGTTCCTGATGCTTGCCCTGGCCACCTGCTACTGCAACGACCTCTACCGCGAAGCCGAGCGCCTCGGCATCCCGCTGGAGGGCGTGGAGGTGGAAGCCACCGCGCGCTTCCCGGGGATCGGCCTCGCCGCCACCGACATCCGCTACCGCGCCAGGGTGCGTTCGCCTGCCGGCGACGCCGCCATTGCCGATCTGCTCCGGCAGACGGACGCGGTTGCCGAGGTCCACAATACGATCAGGTCCGGACTGCCCGTCGTGCTGACTCCATGGCGCAACCCATGAACATCCGGACGGCGGCTGATCGCCCCGGAGGGCAACAAGGTCGAATTGCGGGAACCGCCCCGCCCGAGGGACAGTAACCATGCGCAGCAAGACCGACATCGCGACGGAATTCCTCACGCTGTGCGCCAGCGGGCGGGTGCAGGAGGCCTACGACCGGCACGTCGCGCCGGACTTCCGGCACCACAACGCCTGGTTCCCGCCCGACCGGCAATCGCTGCTGGACGCGATGGCGGCCGCCGCACAGGCCGAGCCCAACAAGTCGTTCACCGTGAAGCAGGCGATCGAGTCCGGCGACCGCGTCGCCCTGCTCTCGCACCTGCGGCGCGCGCAGGCCGACGTGGACATGGCGGTGGTGCACATCCTGCGCTTCGACGGCGAGCGGATCGTCGAGATGTGGGATGTGGGCCAGGCGATCCCGAAGGATTCGCCCAACACGCTGGGGATGTTCTAGCCGCATGCTCCGGTTGCGCGCGACGCCATGACCACGCTGGTGTTCTCCGCGGTGTTCCTCGCCTGCGGGCTGGCGGCCGCGCTGCTCGCGCGGCCGTTCGACCGGCGCATCGCGCTGCGGGGTGCCGCGCTGTTCGCGGCCTACCTGGCGCTCGACGACTTCGCGACCGGGCTGCCGCATCTCGTGCCGGCGCTGCGCTTCCTGCCGGGCGAATGGAACTGGTCGGGCAAGCTGCTCAGCCTCACGTTGTCGGCGCTGGTGATCGTCGCGCTGCGGATCTCGCCGGAGGCGGCGGGCCTGCGGTTGCGGCAGGCGCATCCGCGCATCGGCGCGATCGCGGTGGCGCTGTTCGTCGTGTGGGGCGCTTGCCTCGGCCTGCTGTTCCAGCCGGGCGCACCCGATGCGGAAACGCTGGCGTTCCAGGCGACGATGCCCGGCCTCGCGGAGGAAATCGCCTATCGCGGTATCGCGCCCGTGCTGCTGCTGTCGCTCTGGCCGCGCAAGCCGCACGTGGACGGCATGCCGTGGGCGGTGATCGTCGCCACGTCGGTGTTGTTCGGGCTGTGGCATGCGCTGAGCTATTCGGACGGGCGGTTCGGCTTCGACCTGATGTCGGGACTGTTCCCGTTCCTCGGCAGCCTGCCCGGCGGCTGGCTGCGCTTCAAGACGCGGAGCCTGGTGGTGCCGGTGGCGGGGCACGCGTTGGCGAACGTGGCCTTCCATATCGCGGGAGGCCTGGCGGCGTGAGCCTCTCGCCCGCCGGCGCGATCACCGACGACGCGTTGGTCCGCCCGTTCGTACCGGGCGACGCGCCGGCGCTGCATGCGGCGATCCGGGAATCGATCGCGTCGCTGTCGCGGCTGTTCCCGTGGTGCAGCGCGGACTACTCGCTCGCCGACGCGGAGGCGCGCGTCGCGGCCTGCATCGCGGCCTGGCGCGACGGCAGCGAGTATCCGTTCGGGATCTTCGAACGAGGCGAAGGCACGACGCGCCTGCTCGGCTGCGTCGGCCTCAACCGCCTCGAGCGGGTGGCGCGCAGCGCCAACCTCGGCTACTGGGTCGGCGAACCGCACCGCGGCCGCGGCATCGCGACGCGGGCGGCCGCCTGGACGGCCGCATATGGCTTCCGCGAGCTCGGCCTCGCCCGCATCGAGATCCTGGTGCTGCCGGAGAACACCGCCAGCCTGCGCGTCGCCGCCAGCCTGGGCGCGGTGCGCGAAGCGGTGCTGCCCGGCGCCATCGAATTCCAGGGCCGCCGCGCCGATGCGGTACTGTTCGCGCTTTCCCCGGGAGCCGCGGCATGAAAGGCATCCTCCTCGTCGGCATCGGCGGCTTCGCCGGCTCGGTCGCGCGCTACAAGCTCGGCGGCTGGGTCCTGCACCTCACCGCGCAGGAGCGCTTCCCCTGGAGCACGTTCGCGATCAACGTCGCCGGCTGCCTGCTGGCCGGCGTGCTGGCCGGACTCGCCGAGGAGTACGAACTGTTCGGCCCCGACACGCGCCTGCTGGTGTTCACCGGGCTGCTCGGCGGGTTCACGACGTTCTCGGCGTTCGGGCTGGACGCGCTGTTCCTGCTGCGCCGCGGCGAGATCGCCACCGCCCTGCTGTACGCCGGCGGCAGCGTGGTCGTCGGGTTGGCGGCGGCGTGGGTCGGGTGGCGGCTCGTTGCGCTCCAGGCCGGCCACTAGCGGCAGGCCGGCCGACCAGGCGCAAAAAAAAGCCCCGCGAGGCGGGGCCTTCCGAAAATCAGGGGTGGGCGGCTCAGGCCGCCGGCTGCACGCCCGACGCCTGGGCGCCCTTCGGGCCCTGGACGACTTCGTAGCTGACGCGCTGGCCTTCCTGCAGGCTGCGGAAGCCCTTGGAGGCGATGGCGGAATAGTGCACGAACACGTCGGCGCTGCCGTCCTCGGGGGCGATGAAGCCGAACCCCTTGGCGTCGTTGAACCACTTCACGGTGCCGTACTGCATAGCGCTGCTGACCTCGGTCTGGATGCGATGGGTGCGCTGGCGCGTGGGGCAGCCGGGCGCACCCCCCGAGTATGCAAAAGCTTCCCGGCGGCTGGCAATCGTCCCCGCCGCGCCGGCGGTCACCCCGCCAGCAGTGCCCCGAGCAGGGCCGAGACGCCCCCGGTGGCGGCGCGGACGTTGGCGAGTACGTCGTCGAGGGTGATGACCTCGTCCGGGTCCGGACCGGCGCCGGCCGCCCAGTTGGCGACGATGGCGAGGCAGGCGTAATCGAGGCCGAGTTCGCGGGCGAGGCCGGCCTCGGGCATGCCGGTCATGCCGACCAGGTCGCAGCCGTCGCGGCGCATGCGCGCGATCTCGGCGCGGGTCTCCAGGCGCGGGCCCTGGGTGGCGCCGTAGCAGCCGCCGTCGACCACGGCCACGCCGGCGATCCGTGCGGCGCCCAGCACCTCCGCGCGCAGCGACCGGGTGTAGGGCTCGCCGAAGTCGACGTGCAGCACCTCGGTGCCCGGCTCTTCGCAGATCGTGGAGACGCGGCCCCAGGTGTAGTCGATCAGCTGGTCGGGACAGCCGAGCGCGCCCGGCGCGTAGCGCGCGTCGATGCCGCCGACGGTATTGAGCGCGAGCACGCGGCCCGCGCCGGCCAGGCGCAGCGCGGCGAGGTTGGCGCGGTAGTTGATGCGGTGCGGCGGCACGCCGTGGCCTTCGCCGTGGCGGGCGAGAAAGCCGATGCGGTGGCCGGCGAAAGTCCCGATGCGGACGGGGCCGGACGGTGCGCCGTACGGCGTCGCCGGCTCGAAGGTTTCGACGTCAGCGAGCTCGGCGAGCGCGTAGACGCCGGTGCCGCCGATGACGGCGAGATCGAGACCGCGGCCGTTCATTCTTCCGCCAGTGCGTAGACCGCGGGCAGGTTGCGGCCCTGCTCGTGGAAGTCCATGCCGTAGCCGAACACGTAGCGGTCCGGCACGTCCAGGCCCGCGTAGTCGGCGCTCAGGCCGGGGACGCAGCGGCCGTGGCGCTTCACCACCATCGCGGCGATGCGCACGTCGCGCGCGCCCTGCCCCTCGCACCAGGCGCGCACCGCGTCGAGGGTGTGGCCTTCGTCGACGATGTCGTCCACCAGCAGCACGCGGCGGCCGCGCAGCGGCGTCTCCGGGCGGCGCTTCCACAGCAGCTCGCCGCCGCTGGTTGCGCCGCGGTAGCGGGTGGCGTGCAGGTAGTCCATCTCCAGGTCGAGGCCGAGCGCGCCGATGTCGAGCGCCAGGCGCGCCGCGAACGGCAGCGCGCCGTGCATCACCGTCAGGAACACCGGGCGCGTGCCCGCGTAGTCGGCGGCGATGCGCGCGGCCATGCCGGCGATCGCGGCCTCGATGGCGGCGCGGTCGTGGATGAGCTCGGCGGTCGGCAGGACCGCAGCGAGGCTCGGCTCGGCGGCGGGGGCGTTGCTGTCGCTCATGCCAGTCCCTCGATGCGGGTACGTGCTTCAGCGTAGCGCGTGTCGGCCAGCAGGCCCTCCCAGGCCATCGGCCCCCGGCCGATGAGGCCGATGAGTGCGGCCGTGTTGAGCGCCCTGCCCTCCACGGCGGCCAGCGATTCGGGCACCAGCTCGGGATGGCAGACGAGGACGACGTCGCAGCCGGCGTCCAGGTGCGCGTCGATGCGCGACTTGATGCCGCCGGCCGAGAACGCGGCCGCCATGCCGATGTCGTCGGAGAACACGACGCCCCGGAACTTCATTTCGCCCCGCAGGATGTCGCCGATCCAGCGCTTCGAGTAGCCGGCCGGATCCTTGTCGACCTGCGGGTACACGACGTGCGCCATCATCACCGCGTCGGCGCCGGCGGCGATGCCGGCCGCGAACGGCACCAGGTCGAGCGCGCGGATCGCGTCGAGCGGGCGGTCGTCGATGGCGTCGTCGACGTGGGTGTCCTCGAGCACCGAACCGTGGCCCGGGAAGTGCTTGAGCGTCGCGGCCATGCCGGCGTCGTGCATGCCCTGCACGTAGGCGCGGGTGAACGCGGCGACGACGTCCGGATCGGCGGAGAAGGCACGGTCGCCGATGGCGCGGTTGCCGCGGCCGAGGTCGACGACCGGCGCGAAGCTGAGGTCGACGCCGCTGGCGCGCACTTCGCTGGCCATCAGCCAGGCGTGCTCGCGGGCGAGCGCCAGCGCGGCCTCGCGGTCCTGCGCGTAGCGGCGGCCGAAGCCTTCCAGCGAGGGCAGCGCGCTGTAGCCGTCGCGGAAGCGCTGCACGCGGCCGCCTTCCTGGTCCACGCAGACCAGCTGCGGCCGCGGCGCGGCCTCGCGGATGGCCTGCGCGAGTTCGGCGACCTGCGCCTTCGAGGCGAAGTTGCGCGCGAACAGGATGACGCCGGCGCAGGCGTCGTGCTGCAGCCAGTCGCGCTCCTGCGCGGTGAGTTCATGTCCGGCGACGCCGATCACGAGCATGTGTCATGTTCTCCGATTGAAGCGCCCAGGCGCATGTGCAACAGCGGATACGGCTTGCCCATGCCGTCCAGCGCGGAACGGCCTTCCACTTCGAAACCGAGGCGACGGTAGAAGCCGACGGCCTGGTCGTTCTGCTCATTGACGTCGAGCGCGCGCGCGCCGAGCGCGTCGACGGCGTGCGTCGCCAACAGGCGCCCGACGCCCTGCCCTCGCCATTCGGGGTCGACGAACAGCATTTCGATCCTGTCGCCCGCGACGCCGAGGAACCCGACGATGCGTCCTTCGGCGTCGCGCGCCGCATGCAGGGACACCGTGGGGAGGAACTCCGGCACCAGGCGTTCCCGGATCCAGTCCAGGTACGCCTCTTCGAGGAAATGATGCGTCGCGCGGACGCTCGCTTCCCACACTTCCGCCAGCCGCGGGAAGTCGGCGCCGGTGACGGCATCGATGCGAAGCGGGGGCGCGTTCACGGCGCTTCGAACCATGCGATCGATTCTACGTGGGCGGTATGCGGGAACATGTCCATGACGCCGGCGGCCTGGAGTTTCCAGCCGCGCTCGTTGACCAGGTAGCCGGCGTCGCGGGCCAGCGAGCCGGGGTGGCAGCTGACGTAGACGATACGGCGCAGACCCTTCAGGGGCAGCTGCTTCAGCACGACGTCGGCGCCCGAGCGCGGCGGGTCGAGCAGCAGGCGGTCGAAACCCTCGCGCATCCAGGGCTGGCCGCGCAGGTCCTGGGCAAGGTCGGCGGCATGGAACTGCGCGTTGGCCAGTCCGTTGCGGGCGGCGTTGGCGCGGGCGCGCGCGACCAGGCCGCTGTCGCCTTCGACGCCCACGACCTCGCGCACCGTGCGCGCCAGCGGCAGGGTGAAGTTGCCGAGGCCGCAGAACAGGTCGAGCACGCGATCCTGCGGCTGCGCATCGAGCAGTTCGATTGCGCGGGCGATCATGTGCTCGTTGAGGCCGGCATTGACCTGGATGAAGTCGAGCGGGCGGAACTCGAGCTCGATGTCCCACTTCGGCAGGCGGAACGCCAGCGCCGGATTCGCCGGCCACAGCGGATGCACCGAATCGATCCCGCCCGGCTGCAGGAAGATCGCGAAGCCGTGCGCGCGCCCGAAGGCTTCCAGCGCGGCGCGGTCGGATTCCGGCAGCGGCTGCAGGTGGCGGAACACGAGCGCGACGCCACAGAACTCGGGCGTGGGATCGCCGGCGATGAACTCGACCTGCGGGATGTCGCGGCGCGCCTGCAGCCCGTCGATCAGCGCGGACAGCGCGCGGATGCGTTCGCCGATCTGCGGGATCACGGTGTGGCATTCGCCGATGTCGGCGACGAAGCGCGGATCCTGCTCGCGGAAGCCGACCAGCGTCTTGTCCTTCTTCTCCACGCGGCGCACGGAGAAGCGGCCCTTGCGGCGATAGCCCCACGCGGCGTCGACGAGCGGCGGCAGCACCGTCGCGGGCGCGACATGGCCGATGCGTTCGAGGTTCTCGAGCAGCACGCGCTGCTTGGCGTGGATCTGCTTCGATTCGTCCAGGTGCTGCAGCGCGCAGCCGCCGCAGGTGCCGAAGTGCGGGCAGCGCGCGGCGACGCGGTCGGGCGAGGCCTGCAGCACCTCGAGGGTCTTCGCCTCGTCGAAGCTGCGGCTGCGCGCGGTCTGCTGCACGCGCACGCGCTCGCCCGGCAGCGCGCCGGCCACGAACACGGTCTTGCCGGCGTTGGGGGTGCCTTCGGGGCGGCGGGCGACGCCGCGGCCGTCATGGCTGAGGTCGAGGATCTCGAGCTCGAAGGGGGTCTGGTCGATGCGGGCCAACGGCGGCGGGGTCCGGCGGATGGCCCGCCATTTTACTTCTGTTTCCAGGCGCCGCCGGACTGGTACCACCAGCCGCTGCGGGCGCTGGCGATCCACTGCTTCGCGAAGACGTCGCGGATCTGCGACTCCCACTCGGGGTGGCCGTTGGCGACCGCGATCTCGCGGTACACGGCCTTGCGGTCGCGGTTGTCGTCGGCCACGGCCTGGTTGATGGCGACGCGGTCCTTCAGGTCCAGCTTCGAGGCGTCGCGCACCACGACGAGGCCGTCGCCGCTGAAGCCCAGCGCCCCGGCGTCGAAGCCCGCGCGCAGCGATGCGTCGAAACGGGCCTCCATCCGCGCCTGGATCGCCTGGATCGCCGGCGTCTTGATGGTGATGTCGGGCTGCGACTGCGCGCGCGCCTGGCCGATGCCGACCAGGACCAGCGGGTCGAAGGCGAGCCGCTCCAGGCCGAGGCGCCCGAGCGCGTCCTCCGCCGACGGCCCGCGCAGGGCCATGCCGCCGCCGTCGTTGCCGGCCGGCTGCTCGCTGATCACCTTCTCCACGAACTCCTTCGCCGCTTCCTTGGCCTCGGCCGCGGGGAAGTACACGTTGATGGTCACGCACGCGGTGAGCACCACCGCGGCGAAGGGCATCCCGATCCAGCGTTTCATGCGTCTCTCCTGGTCATGCGTGATGTTGCGGTTGCCGTCCCGGCGATGCGCCGATCATTGCACGACCGGCGCCACGTCGCCCTTGCCGGCGGCGGCGACCCGTTCCAGCAGCGTCGGCCAGTCGACGAGGCGGTTGAAGCCGACCACCGTCAGGCGCGGCAGGCCCGCACCCTCGACGATGGTAAATCCGGGCGCTGAACGGCCGGTGTCCAGGCCGTCCATGGTGCAGACCTCGTTGGCCAGCCGGCAGGAAATGCCGATGCGGCGGTAGCCGAAGTCGTCGAACAGCGCGATCAGCCGGCCCTGCAGGCTGGCAACGAACGAGGCGTCGCCGACGCTGGAGATGTCCTGCACGGCGCGCTGGCTGATCCGCTGGCGGACGCCGGCGCGCTTCGCGGCGGCGGCGTCGGTGTGCAGTTCGGCGTCGAAGGCGGTGGCGGTCCAGTCGACCAGGCGTAGGCCGTCGATGCGACCGTCGAGCTTGCCGTCGATGCTGCCGAAATCGAACACGCCGGTCAGCGCGCGCAGGTCGATGTCGTCGAGCGCGAGGTCGGCGCCGAGCGAAGGCGCCACGCCGAACGGACGCTCGAGCGAAAGCTGCGACACGTGGATGTTGCCGCCGAACAGCTGCACGTCGAGGCCGCCGTCGAAGGCCAGGCGTTCGTTCTCGTAGCGCGCGCCGGGGATGGTGCCGCTGAGCCGGCCCTCGAATGCCGGCAGGCCGAGCGCCTTCGCGATCGCGCCGACGTCGAGCTGCTGCACGTCGAGCCCGAAGCCCAGCCGCATGCCCTCGCCCGCCGACGGCGGCCGCAGCACGAGGTCGTCGAAGCGCAGGGCGCCGCCGAACGCCGGCACCGTCACCGGTTCGCGCAGGCGCAATGCGCCATCGCTGCTGCGCATCGGCAACGTGGCCGCGGCGAAGTCGAGGCCGTAGAGCTTGCCCTCGCGCCAGGACAGGGCACTGTCCACCGGCGCGCCGGCGGACAGGCGCAGGTTGCCGGCGAGGCCGTCGAAGCGGAAGCGGCCCTTGCCGTCGGCGACGTCCACCGCATGCAGGGTCGCGTCCGCCTCCTGCAGCGCGCCGGAGGCCACGCGCATCCGCGCGTCGAGGCCGCCGCGCAGGTCCAGGTCGGACAGGCCGGCGAGGCCGAGCCAGCCGGAGAGATAGCGGTCGCGCCAGGGCGCGAGGTCGCCGGCGTGCACCGCGACGTCAAGCGCCTGCAGGCTCGCGTCCGGCGCGAACGCGGCGCTGCCGGTGGCGCGCAGCACGTCGCCGTCGCGCCATTCGAAGGCGGGCAGCGTCCAGCCGGCGCTGCCCTGACGGCGCGCGGCGACGCGCAGGCCCACCTGCGTGTCCGGCAAGGCGATGTAGGCGCTGCCGAACAGGAACTCGCCGCCGCGCAGTTCGCCGGCGACCGTGGCGGTGGCCAGCGCGCGCGGCGTGCCGCCGTGCACGGTGGCGTAGTCGATGGCGAGGCGCGCGCCGACGTCCTGCGCCGCGATGCTGGCATCGGGCGTGTCCAGCGCGGCGCCCGCGAGCGCGAGCGTGCCGGTGACGCGCAGCGGCCGTTGCGCGGGGGCGTTCACGCGCAGGCGGCCGTCGAGCGTGCCGCCCTTGAGTTGCGCTTCGGGCCAGGCCTGCGCGAGCAGCGCCTGCGCCCAGGCCAGCGGCACGCGCGCGAGGTCGACGTTCGTGTCGTCCGGCGTCGCCGAAGGCCGGGTGACCGTGAGCGCGCTGCGGCCGTCGCGCAGGGCGGCGGACAGGGCCGCGTCGTCGAGCGCGATCGACAGCTGCAGCGGGCGCGCGCGTCCGCTGCGCACCGCGCCCTCGCAACGCCATGCGCCGGCACCGGCGCCGGCACCGCTGCCCTTGCCGGCGCGCGACAGCGGGCACTGCCAGCGCAGGTCACGATAACGGTAGCCGAGGTCGGGCGCGTCCAGCGCGCCGACCTGCACCTGCAGGTCGCCGTGCGCATCGCCGCTGCGCCAGGCCAGCCGCACGCGCACGTCGCGCAGCGTCGCGACGCCGGTCGTCGCCTTGGCGATGCGCAGCTGCGCGACGCGCGGCGCGTCCGCCGCGCGCGCGCAGGTAGCCGCCGGCCAGGCCAGTGCGAGCAGCAGGATTAGGATCGGCCTCGGCATGGACGCGAGCATAACGAGCCGGAGTGGCCGTGCGATGAAACGTGGAGCGACGAACCCGCGCGCGCCCGGGATCCTGCTGGTCGAGGACGACGCGACCAGCCGCGCCTTCCTGGCGGCCGCGCTCGCCGCCCTGCCCGCGCGGGTGACGGCGGCCGCGGGCGCTGGCGAGGCGCTGGGGATCGCGGCGTCTGGCAGCCCGTTCGCGCTGTGGCTGGTGGATGCGCGCCTGCCGGACGCCGACGGCGGCGCGCTTCTCGCGGCGCTGCGGCTGCTGTCGCCGGCGACGCCGGCGCTGGCGCACACGGCGGCGCGCGGACCCGACTGCGCGGCGGCCTTGCGTGCGGCGGGGTTCGACGGCGTGCTGCACAAGCCGGTCGGCGCGGCCGCGTTGCGGGCGGCGGTCCGCGCGGCGCTGCAGGGGCGGCCCCGGCTTGCAGCGGCCCCCGTGCCGCGCACCGATGCCGGCGCGCGGCGCGCGATGCTGCTCGCCCTGTTCCATGCGGAACTGCCGGTGCAGCGCGCGGCCGTCGAGCAGGCGCTCGCCGCGGGCGACATCGCCGCCGCCAACGGGGTGCTGCACCGCTTGCGCGCGAGCTGCGGCTTCGCCGGCGCGGCGGCACTGGGCACGGCAGTGCGCGCCTTGCAGGCGGATCCCGGGTCGCTCGCCGCGTTGCGGCGCTTCGGCGCCTGCGTGGATGCGGTGCTGGCGCTCGCCGGCGGCAGCCTCGCCTAACCTAGGCTGCGGGGGCCTCGGGCGGCGGCGCGTCCCCGCCGACGCGGCCGAGCGCACCGATCAGGTCCCACGAGCGCAGCGGCCGTCCGCCGAGGTGGTGCAGCAGCACCGGTCGCAACGCGCGGCGCAAGCCCGCCAGGTCGTCCGCGCCCGGCGTCGCGGCGCCGTCGGCCGCGAGCGACAGCAACGCGAGCCCGGTCGCGGCATCGCTGCGGTCGGCGCGGCCGCGATCGCTCAGCAGCCGGCGCGGCCCCTGCTCCGGATCCAGGCGGTAGCGCGCGGCCGGATCGATCGCCTGGCCGTCGGCGTCGGTCGCGTAATCCATGCCCACGCCGAGCGCGTCGAGCAGCGCCGCCTCGAAACGGCGCAGCGTCCACGCCAGCACCTGCGCGCGATCGCCGAGGCGCGCCCGCATCGTTGCGTAGGCCTCGAACAGGTCGTGCTGCGGATCGTTGCGCGGCGCCAGCCGCAGGACCAGTTCGTTGACGTAGAACGCGGCGAGCGCCGCCTCGCCCGCCAGCAGCGGCGCCGCATCCAGCGCCTCGGCGGTGCGCAGCTGCGCGAGCTCGCCCTGCTGCACCGCGTCCAGGCGCACGTGCTGCAGCGGCTGGAGCGCCGCGCGCAAAGGCTGGCGGCGCGCGCTGCGCACGCCGCGCGCGACCAGGCCGAGCCGGCCGTGGTTCGCGGTCAGCACCTCCACCAGCAGGCTCGTTTCGCGCCAGGGCCGCGCGTGCAGGACGAACGCGGGCTCGCCGGCGATGCGCATCTCAGTCGCCGTAGCCGAAGGTCCGCAGCGCGGCCTCGTCGTCCGACCAGCCCTCGCGCACGCGCACCCAGGTCTGCAGGAACACCTTGGCGCCGAACAGGCGCTCCATCTGCTCGCGCGCGCGGCTGCCGATCTCGCGCAGGCGCGCGCCGCCCTTGCCGATCACGATCGCCTTCTGCCCGTCGCGCTCGACCCAGACCACCGCGCCGATGCGCAGCAGCGGGCCGTGCTTGCCGGGTTCCTCGACGAACTGCTCGATCTCGACGGTCGTGGCGTACGGCAGCTCCGCGCCGAGCTGGCGCATCAGCTGCTCGCGCACGAGCTCGCCGGCGAGGAAGCGCTGGCTCTTGTCGGTGATCTCGTCCTCGCCGTACAGCGGCGGCTGCTCCGGCAGCAGCGCCAGCAGCGACTCCACCAGCGGCTCCAGCCCCTTGCGCTTGAGCGCGGACACCGGATGCACCGCCGCGAACTCGCGGCCTTCGGTCGCGGCGCCGAGGAACGGGAGCAGCGCGCTCTTGTCCTTGAACCGGTCGACCTGGTTCACGACGAGCACCACCGGCACCTTCGCGGCGCGCAGCGCCTCGTAGGCGAGCGTGTCCTCGTCCTCCCAGCGGCCGGCCTCGACGACGAGCATCGCCGCGTCCACGCCCTCGAGGGCGCCGCGCGCAGCGCGGTTCATCATCCGGTGCATCGCCGACGACGAGGCCTTGCCCTGCTCGCGGTGGATGCCGGGCGTGTCGACCAGCAGCAGCTGGCCGCCCTCGACGGTGGCGATGCCGAGGAGGCGGTGGCGGGTGGTCTGGGGGCGGTTGGAGACGATGCTGACCTTGGCGCCGACGAGGGCGTTCACCAGCGTCGACTTGCCGACGTTCGGGCGGCCGACGACCGCCACCTGCCCTGCCCGATGCGCTTTCTCGCTCATGCCGCCATTGTCTCACGGCCTCCG
>JBDZUW010000041.1:0-16322 GCA_040255375.1 Luteimonas sp.
CCTGCCCGTGCGCGATCCACGCGACGACCGCGAACACGAGGCCGCCGATCACCGGCGGCGGCAGGTTGTAGCGGCCGAGCAGCGGGATGGCGCGGCACAGCGCATAACCTAGGAACAACGCCAGGCCCGCCAGCGCCAACGTCTGGACGGCATCGAGTTGCAGCACGCGCGACCTCCCACGGAACCCGGTCGCACGATAGCGCATCCGACCTAGGCTCGACGCACCGGCGGCGTGCGCATCCCGCGCAGGAAGACCGGCAGGTCCGTCGCCGGCGGGAATACGCCCAGGTCGTAGAGCATGGTGGCGACATGCCCGCGGTGATAGGTCGTGTGGTTCACGACGTGCAGGACGATCTCCCCCCGCGTCATCGCGCCGGCGCCTCCGCCGATGAATTCGAAGTCGACGATCGCGTCCGCATCCTCGCCGCGCAGCGAATCCGCGTAGGCGACGTACCAGTCGTCCATCGCCCGTTGCCGGCCGACGAGCGCTGCGATCTCCGGCGGGTCCGGCGGGTTGCGCGTCGCCAGGCCATGCGGACGGCCGAGCAGGTGGCACTGCCAGACGAAGTCCATCGCATGGACATGGTTGAGCGTGCGCAGGAGGCTGCCGAAGAGGATCGGACGCGGCGCCACCAGTTCGCCTGGCGGCAGCGCGGCGACGACGTCCAGGAACGCCGCGTCGGCCCAGGCCTTGTAGCGCGCAAGCGTCTGCAGCGTCTCCATGCGCCGCTCCTTCAGGTCCCGGCGCCGAGGTCCAGGCGGTAGAAGCCGGTCGCGACGCGCACGACCGGGAACGCAGGCGGGAGCGCGTCGCGCGCGACCGGCACGAACCCGCGCTTCTCGTAGATGTGGTGCGCCGCCTTCCATTGCGCGTTGGTTTCGAGGTAGAGCGCCGCCACCCCGCGCGCGCCGCACCACGCCAGTGCGACCTCGAGCAGGCGCTGGGCGATGCCGCGCCCGCGCGCGGCGGGATCCACGTACATGCGTCGCAACTCGTAGTCGGCGCCCGCCAGGCGCAGCACGCCGATGCATCCCACGATCGACGCCCCGCTGCAGGCGACCCAGAAATTGCCCGCGCCGGAACCGCGATAAGTCGCGTGGATGTCCACGAGATCCGGCAGTTCGTCCAGCGTCAGCGCCATGCGGTATTCCTGGTTGAGGATGCGCAGGACGAGATCGCGCGCGGCGACGCCGTCCTCCGGTCCGAGCTCGCGCAGGACTAAACGGTCCATCGATCAGGCTCCCGGCGGCGGGGACAGGTACAGGAGACGGAGGGCGATGCCGAGGAACACCGCGGCCTGCAGCCGCTGCGCCCAGGCGACGCCCGCGGCGCGGCCTGCGGCCCACGCGCGCGCCTTCGCGCTGGCCAGGCCCAGTCCGGCGTGGAAGACGAACGCGACTGCGGTCAGCACGACCCCGAGGAAGAGCAGCTGCATCGCGACGCCGCCACGGCGCGCATCCACGAACTGCGGCAGGAACACCGCGAAGAACAGCAGCGCCTTCGGGTTGAGCAGGCTGGTCGCCACCGACAGGCGCACGATCGACGCCACGCTTCGCCCGGCCGCCGCGGGCATGCGGCCGCCATGCCCGCGGCGCAGCGAGCGGGCGGAGAGCCATCCGAGGTAGCCCGCGCCTGCGTAGCGCATCAGGTCGAAGGACGGCGGCCATGCCGCCAGCAGGGCCGCCACGCCGGTCGCGACCAGCGCGGTCATCGTGAGGTCGGCCAGCGCGATCCCCGAGGCGACCGCGATCCCGCCGCGCGGGCCGTGCGCCATGCCCTGCGAGACGACCAGCGCCATGTTCGGCCCGGGCGACAGCAACAGGCCGGCCGTGGCGCCGACGAACAGGAGCAGGGTGCCGCCCCCGGGAGCCGGAGCGCCGATCACCGTTCGGTTCCCGCCAGCTGGTCGAGCACTTCCCCGACCGCATCGATCACCGCCTGCGGGTCGTCGACCTGGATGTTGTGCCGCGTCATCGGCACCGTGCGTTCGGTTCCGCGGCGCGACAGGGCGGCCGTCTGGCGGTGCGCGGTCAGCCAGGACATCCAGCCGATCTCGCCGAACGGCGGCGCCATGTCCCACACGCTGTGCGTCAGCACGACGAGCGGCTTGTCGCCGAGCGGATGCGGGCCGCCGAACAGGCGCGCATAACGCGCGTCCTCCGCGGGATCCGGCACGAACATGCTGGCGGCGAACTCGTCCGCCTGCGCGGCCTGGTAGGCCGCCGCCGGCTGCAGCAGCCGGCGCTCGGCATTGATCACCGGTCCGAGCTGTACGCGCGGCGGATCGGTGCAGCGCGCGTACGCGTCGCCGTCGAGGGGCGCCGCCCGCGCAAGGCCGGCGCACTCCCGGAAGTGCGCGAGGCCCTCGCGGATCCCCGCCGCATCGTCCGCTTCCGCCTCCCGGACCAGCTGCGCGCCGAAGCGCGCCGACAGCGCGGGCCCGACACGGGGCCACAGGCGCTCCTCGGAAGGATCTACGAGCACCAGGCCGGCGACCTCGGCCGGATAGGTCGCGGCGTAGAGCTTCATGTTGAAGCCGCCGAGCGAATGACCCACGAGCAGCAGCGGCCCGTCGATGCCTGCGCGCCCGAGCAGCGCATGCAGGTCGCGGACCGCGTTGGCCGGCGTCGGCCGGTGCCCCGAGGGATCGCTGTAGCCCATGCCCGGACGGTCGTAGCTGCAGGCGCGCGTGCGGGCGGCGACGGCGGGCTGGATGAGCGCCCAAGTGTTCGACCAGTCGCTCAAGCCCGAGTCGAAGACGACGACCGGACTGCCGCTGCCGATGCAATGCAGGTTCATCCGGCGCCCGGGTTCCACCTCGATGCGCGCATGCGCACGCACGTAGTCGCCCGCGACCTGCTCGATGGGGATCACAGGTTGCGCCGCGCCGGCGAAGGCCGGGCCCGGCGCGGCCAGGTGGGAGATCAGCAGGGAGAGCGGGAGGAGGCGGATCGCTTGCACGCGGGGGCTCCGGAAGTCGTCGGGTGTCGGGCGGAATCGGATGGCGCGAGGGGCGCGGGGAGCGCTGCGGCCGGTTGCAGGACGGCGGCCATGTCCAGTGGGGCGAGGCCGCGCCTGAGCGCGTCGTCGAACATCCGCGCCGCTGCATCGATCAGCGGCGCGTCGACGCCGGCCGCGCGCGCCTGTTCGCGGGCCAGGCGCGCGATTCCGGCGACGTCGTGGATCGCGGCCTGCGGCGAGAAGTCGCGCTGCAGCAGCTTGTCGAGCTTGGAACGCGAAACGTCCGAGGCCATCGGGCCGGCATCGAGCACGCGGCGGAACGTGTCCAGGTCCACGCCGGAGCCCTCGGCGGCCTGCGCGGCTTCCGCCAGCGCCGCGACCATCGCGATCAGGTAGTGGTTCACCGCGAGCTTCATGCGCAACGCCGCCGGAACGGCCCCGCAGGCGAACACCTCGCGGCAGAAGGGGGCAAGCAGCGGCGAGGCCAGCGCCACGGCGTCCGGATCGCCGGCGACCATGCCGACGAGGGCGCCGGCCTCGGCCGGCCCTCGGGAGCCCGACACCGGCGCCTCCACGTAGCGGCCGCCGCAGGCGCGGATGTCCGACGCCAGCGCCCGCGAATAGTCCGCCGCGGTGGTGCCGAGCGCTACTAGCGTGCGGCCGCGCAGCCTGCGCGCGAAGGCGGGCGTGTTCCGTCCGAGCACCGCGTCCAGCGCCTGCGCGTCGACGAGCATCGCCAGGACCGCGGCGCAACTCCCGAACAGGGCATCGAGCGATTCGGCGACGACCGCGTCCCGCTCGCGCAACCGTTCGCTGCGCTCGGCCGTGCGGTTCCACACCACCAGCGGGATGCCCGCATCGAGCATCCGCCGGGCCATCGGCAGGCCCATGTTGCCGAGGCCGATGAACCCGACGCTCACAGGATCGCTTCCGGCGCGAACTGCGCCTCGGGATGGAGGCGCATGCGCAGGAACGCGATCACCTCGTCGCGTGCCTGGGCCGTGGGTTCGCCGTCGGCGTCGACCAGGTGCGCGGTCAGCACGCTGTGCGGCATGCGCACCACGTCGCGGAAGAACGGCGGAGGCGCGGGGTTCGCGGCCCTGTCGGGAAGCACGCGGGCATGGAAGCGTGCGCCGAGCGCCGCGCCGTAGGCGGCGAACCGCGCGGCCGGACAGAAGGTGTCGCCCTCGAACCGGTAGGCGAGGACCGTCAGGTCGTCGCGCTCGAGCCGCTCCCGGATCCGGGCAGCCTCCTCCGGCGCGAGGTCGATGGCCGACGGCGCCTCGAGCGGCAGCGACGGCTGCGCCACGACGGGCGCGATCACGGCCGGTTCCAGCACCATCGACAGCGCGAAATTGCCGGTGAAGCACATGCCGACCGCGCCCACGCCCGGCCCGCCGCACTCGGCGAGCGCGCGCCGCGCCAGCGCGCGCAGCCAGCGCGTGATCGGGCGCGGCCCGCCGCCGGCCAGCGCGCGGAATTCCGCAGCCACGCAGGCCTTGCGGAAGATCTCGATGCCCTCGGCGGTCCGCGGCCATGCGCCGTCGCGCCCGAACAGCGACGGCACGTACACGGTGAAGCCCGCGTCGCGCACCCAGCGCGCGAAGCGGGCGACGTCCGGCGAGATGCCCGGCATCTCCGGCATCACGACGACGGCCGGGCCGCGGCCGGTGACGTGGACGCGCTTCGCGATGCCTTCCAGCACGACCTCGCACGCGCGGAAGTCGGCGAGCGCGTCGTCGTTGCGTGCGTCGGCCGCGTCGGCGCCATCGGCCGTGGCTCGCGGATCGGTTCCTTCGCTGGCGGACATCGTGTTCCCCTGGCCGGAGCGCCCATTCCATCGTGGGCGGACGCGGGAGGCGAGTGTCCGAGCCGACCTCTTCCGGGCCGAACCGGACACGCTCCCGGAGCCGCGTCCTGGGGTACCGTATGCGCATGAAGGATTTCGAGATCCTCGTCGTCGAGGGCACCAACCCCAGCGGCGTCGCCATGACCCGCGACATCCTGGAGGCGGCGCGGCTGTTCGCCGTCCGCTCCGGGCTCGCGGCGCCGTCGTGGTCCTTCCATTCGCCCGGCGGCGGGACGGTGAGGCTGCAGGGCGGGCTGTCGATCGAGACCCGCCGCCTGCCGGATCGCGCGGCCGCGCAGGGCGCCATCCTCCTCGTGCCCGGCCTCTGGGCGGAGGATCCGCGGCAGCTCCGCGCGCGTCTCGCGCGCGAGGACTGCGCGCAACTCGTGCGCTACCTCCGCCGCCGCGCAGCCTCGGGCGCGGGCGTGGCCGCCTCGTGCTCGGCCGTCTTCCTGTTGCAGGCGGCCGGGTTGCTCGATGGGCGGCAGGCCACCACCACATGGTGGCTGGCGCCCGAACTCGCGCGCATCGCGCCGCATGCGCGGCTGGAAGGCAACCGCATCCTGTGCGTCGACGGGCAGGTCGTGACCGCGGGCGCCGCGTTCGCGCAGTCGGACGTGATGCTGTACTTCCTGCGGCAGCGGTTCGGTGCGGCGCTGGCCGAAGGCGTCTCGCGCGCACTGTTGCTGCACGAGCGCTCCGAGTCGGCGCAGTTCGTGGTGCCGTCGATGCTCGCCAGCGGGGATGCGCTCGTCTCCAGCCTGACGCGGCGGGTCGAGCGCGCACTGCCGTCCGTTCCGTCGGTGGCGGCGCTGGCGGCGGAGTTCTGCGTTTCCGAGCGCACGCTCGGGCGCCGCGTCCGCCGCGCCACCGGCATGAGCCCGCTCGCGATGATCGGCAGCATCCGCGTGCAGCGCGCGCGGACGCTGCTGCGCACGAGCCGCATGACCGTCGAGCAGGTCGCGCTCGCCGTCGGCTATCGCGACGCAACCGCGCTGCGCCGCCTGATGCGCAAGGCGGTCGGCGCCACGCCAGGCCGGGTCCGCGCGACGACGATCGTGGGAGGCGAAGCGCGCACGCACGCACGCCGCCAGGCGCCGGCAGGGACCCCGCGGTGACCGCGCGGCCCGTCCTCGTCGTGACCGGCGCCTCGCGCGGGATCGGCGCGGCGACCGCGCAACTCGCCGCGCGGCGTGGCTACGCGGTCTGTGTCAATTACCACTCGGCGCGCGAGGACGCCGAGTCGATCGCGGCCGGCATCCGCGCCGCGGGCGGCGCGGCCGTCGCGGTCCAGGCCGACGTGGCCGACGAGCGGCAGGTCGAAGCGCTGTTCCGTGCGGCGGATCTTCTCGGTTCCCTCGCCGGCCTCGTGAACAACGCCGGCGTGCTCGAAGCGCAGGGCAGGCTGGTGGACATGGATGCCGCGCGCATCGCCCGCATCCTGGCGACGAACGTCGTCGGGCCGATGATCTGCGCGCGCGAGGCCGTGCGGCGGATGTCGGCGCGGCATGGCGGCGCGGGCGGCGCGATCGTGAACGTGTCGTCGGCCGCGGCGCGCACGGGTGCGCCGGGCGAATACGTCGACTACGCGGCGAGCAAGGGCGCGGTCGACACCTTCACCCGCGGGCTGGCCGTCGAGGTCGCCGCCGAAGGCATCCGTGTCAATGCGGTGCGCCCCGGCTTCATCGACACCGGCATCCACGCCCGCGGCGGCGAGCCGGGGCGCATCGATCGCCTGAAACCGTCGATTCCGCTCGGCCGGGGCGGCACCCCCGACGAAGTCGCGCACGCCATCGTATGGCTGCTCTCGGCCGAAGCGTCGTACTCGACGGGAACGATCCTCGACGTCTCGGGCGGGCGCTGACGCGCGGGCCGGTGTCGTGTCGCGCTCGGGTGGTGGGCCCACCAGGACTCGAACCTGGAACCAAGGGATTCGCTGTACCCGGAAGTTTCCTCCCGGAGCGGACTATCTCTTCACCCTCGCCGCGCTGGGCACGACGGTGGGGTGCGGGACGCTCGAGCCTGTCATCAAGGGCACTTCAGCCCCCAGGTAGTCTCTGCACCTTCCGGCGGTGTACCGCCGGCTTGGCTCAGGATTGCCGCCGTCCGGCCGATGCTTCCCCTGAAGCGCGCGACCGCCGCTGCGGTTTCCCTGAATTCATCCCGATCCCGTCCGCGGGTTACGCCGCGGCGGCACCTTTCGATGAGTCCCCTGCTCTAACCATTGAGCTATAGGCCCGTTGCCGGGGGATTATGACGCACCTTGCCGGCCGGGGCTCCCCCTACAATCTCCGCAGTTCCGTTGCGGGGATCCCCATGAAGAAGATCGACGCGGCGTCGCTGCCGGTCCGTACCGGTTCGGGCTATCCGCCGCCGTACGACGCGCCTTGTGCCGGGCGCCGACGCACACGCCTCGGCGATGCCGCCGGCCTGACCCAGTTCGGCGTCAACCTTCTGCGGCTGCCGCCGGGCGCCTGGTCGAGCCAGCGGCACTGGCACTCGGCCGAGGACGAGTTCACCTACGTGCTCGAGGGCGAGGTGGTGCTGGTCACCGACGATGGCGAGGAGGTGCTGCGCGCCGGCGATTGCGCAGGGTTCCGTGCCGGCGACGCGAACGGGCATCACCTGCAGAACCGGTCGGACGTGGACGCCGTGCTGCTGGACATCGGCAGCCGGCATCCGGACACCGATGCCGTCGACTATCCCGACATCGACCTGGCGCTGGCCGCGGGCGACCGCGCGTACCGGCATCGCGACGGAAGTCCGTACTAGCGCGACCAGGCCGACATCGCGTAGGGCCGCCCGGCCGCCGCGCCGGCACCCCACGCCTTGTTCGGCCGGGAAGCCATCCTGAAGCGCAGTTCGCCGCCGGCCATGATCTCCTCGTGGCGCAGGAACGCGCGGTCCAGCGGCTTCCCGTCCAGGGTCGCCGACGCGATGTAGCCGTGCGCGTCGTCGAGGCCGTCGGCGACGATCGCGAACGTGCGCCCGTTCGGCAGGTGCAGCGTCGCCCTCGGCACGAACGGCCGCCCGATGATGTATTCGTTGCTGCCCGGCGCGACCGGATAGAAGCCGAGCGCGGTGAACACGAACCAGGCCGACATCTGGCCGAGGTCGTCGTTGCCGGCGAGGCCGTCGGGCGTCGGCTTGTACTGCGTGTCCATGATCTGCTTCAGCCGCGCCTGGGTACGCCAGGGCTGGCCGGCGTACGCGTACAGGTAGGCGACGTGGTGGCTGGGTTCGTTGCCGTGCGCGTACCAGCCGATCAGGCCGGTGATGTCTTCCATGTGCGCGAAGACCTTCGGGTCGACCTTCGCGTCGAACACGGCGTCGAGGCGCGCGAGCAGCGCGTCCGTTCCGCCGTGCGCCGCGGCGAGGCCGGCGACGTCCTGCGGCACGTACCAGGAGTACTGCCAGGCATTGCCTTCGGTGTAGTCCGTGCCGTAGCCGCTCGCGTCCGGATCGAACGGGGTTCGGAAGCTGCCGTCGCGCTTGCGGGCGCGCATGAAGCCGGTCCCGGGGTCGAACGCATGCTTCCAGTTGGCGGCGCGCTTTTCGAACCGGGCGGCGACCTCGCGATCGCCCAGCTTCGCCGCCATGCGCGCGATGGTCCAGTCGTCGAACGCGTACTCCAGCGTCTTCGACGCGGCCTCGCCCTCTTCGTCGATCGGCACGTAGCCGAGCGCCATGTACTGCTGCAGCCCGTCGTAGGGCCCGTACGATGCGCTGGCGACCATCGCGTCGAGCGCTTCCTTCGCGTCGAAGCCGCCGATGCCCTTCATGTACGCGTCGGCGATCACCGGCACCGCGTGGTAGCCGATCATGCACCACGTCTCCAGGCCGTGGAACGCCCACACCGGCAGAACGCCGTATGGGCTTTCGCGGCGCGACGCGAGCAGCGATTCGACGATGTCGCCGGTGCGCTGTTCCGGCTGCAGGATCGTCAGCAGCGGATGCAGGGCGCGATAGGTGTCCCACAGCGAGAATGTGGAGTAGTTCGTCCAGCCCGTGGCCTGGTGCACGGCGTTGTCGGGCCCGCGGTACCGGCCGTCGGCGTCCATGAACAGGCTCGGTGCCTGGAAGGCGTGGTACAGCGCGGTGTAGAAGGCCTTGCGCATCGGCTCGGGCGTGGCGTCGCCGAGTTCGACTGCGCCCAGCGCCTGCGCCCACTGCGCGCGCGCCGCGCTGCGCAGGCCGTCGAAATCCCAGCCGGGCATTTCCGCGTCGAGGTTGGCGATGGCGCCCGCCTCGCTCACCGGCGACAGCGCGACCTTCACCAGCAGCGGCGAGGCCGCGCCGAGCGCGCCGCCGTCGCCGAAGTCGAACGCCGCAACCAGCTGCCGGCCCTCGATCTGCGCGCGCGCCGCGGGATTCTTTTCGCCCGGCGGCGGGAAGCCCTTGTACGGCACGTTTTCCTCGGTGTTGTCGAGCGTGTGCCCCGTCATCGGCCGCGAGAAGCGCATCGCGAAGTAGAGCTGCCGCCCCGGGGCCCAGCCGCGGGTCTCGCGGAAACCGGTGACCGTGCCGTCGGCCCGCACGCGGATCCGCGACCACTGCACCTTGCCGGGGTAGTCGTACATCGAGGTGCGCAGGTCGAGCAGCACGTGCGCCGGCTTGCCGGCCGGGAACGCGTAGCGGTGCATGCCGATGCGCTGGCCCGCGGCGAGCTCGGCGCGCACGCCGTAGTCGGCGAGCGTGACGGCGTAATAGCCCGGTTCTGCGCGCTCGGTGTCGTGGCTGAAGCGCGAGGTGTATCCGCTGCCGGGCGCGTCCGGATCGCCGCGCTCGAGCTTCGCATCGCCGCTGACCGGCATCAGCAGCACGTCGCCGAGGTCCGAATGGCCGGTGCCGGAGAAATGCGTGTGCGAGAAGCCGACGATGGTCGTGTCGTCGTGGCGGTAGCCCGCGGCCCAGCCGTAGCCCTCGTTGCGCGGCTGGATGCGCGTGTCCGGACTCAGCTGCACCATGCCGAAGGGCACGACCGCGCCGGGGAAGGTGTGGCCTTCGCCGCCGGTGCCGATGAAGGGGTCGACCGCGGCCACGGCGCGCTCGCCGCGCGTCGGGGGGCGACCGTCCGCCGCGACCGCATGGGCCATCGCCGCGATCGCAAGCAGTCCCGCGAAAGCGGCCGTGCCGCCGGATGCCTTGGCCATGGTGTCGCCCCCGCGAGTTGTTTGGATCGGTCCAAAAAGCGACCGTAGCATCGGCCGCCGCGGTCGGCATGCTGCGGCGCAAAATGCTTCGGCCGGGCTTTGGCGGCAGGATGCCCGGGCATTTGGATCGGTCCAAACCATGCCTGCCCGCCGCCGCCCCGCCGCCGCTGCGCCTGTCCCCGGTGGCAGGCGCGTCACCCTCGCCGACATCGCCGCCGGCTGCGGCGTGTCGCGCTCGACGGTGTCCCTGGTGCTGGGCCGCAGCCCGCTGGTCCACGCCGAGACGCGCGCCAGGGTGCAGGCCGAACTCGACCGCCAGGGCTACGTCTACCATCGCGGCGCGGCCAGCCTGCGCGGCCGGGCCTCGAACGCGGTTGCGCTGGTGATCAACGACCTGTCGAATCCGTTCTTCGCGGAATTCGCCGGCGGCGTCGACGCAGCGCTCGCCGAGGCGGGCTTCGTGATGCTGCTCGGCAGCAGCGGCGAGTCGCCGGAACGGCAGCAGGCGGTGCTCGCCTCGCTGGTCGAGCACGACCCGGCCGCCGTCATCCTGTCGCCGGCGGAGCACAGCGATCCGGCGCGGCTGCACCGCCTGGTCGGCGCGTACACGCCCGTGCTCGTGTTCAACCGCGCGCTGGCCGAAGGCGCCCCGAGCGGCAGGGCCGGCGTGCAGCGCGCCGTCGCAGGCGACGGCGACGGCTGGGACTTCCTCGCGCTCGACAATCGCCGCGGCGCGCGCCTGGCGACGGAACACCTGCTCGAACAGGGACATCGCGCGATCGCGTTCTTCGGCGGCCACCGCGACTCGAGCTCGTGCAGGGAGCGCCGCGCGGGTTACCACGACGCGCTCGCGGCCGCGGGCATCGCGCCGGATCCGGCCTGGCTCGTCGAGTGCGCGCCGACGCGCCTCGAGGCCGCGCGGCAGGCGGGCGCGCTGTTCGCCCGCGATCCGGCCCCCACCGCGGCGGTCTGCTACAACGACGCGGTCGCGCTCGGCCTCGTGAGCGGGCTTGCGGCGCGCGGGCGCCGCGCCGGCGTGGATTTCGCGCTCACCGGCTTCGACGACATCCCGGAAGCCGCTGTCTCCGTGCCGCCGCTCACCACGATCGCCGTCGGCCCGCGCGAGCGCGGCATGCAGGCCGCGCGCCTCGTGCTGGAGCGGCTGGCCGATCCGCAGCGCGCCGAGCGCAAGCCCCGCACCATCGTCGCCGACGCGCGCCTCGTGGTGCGCGCCAGCAGCCTCGCCGACCCGCGCGCCGCCCAGGGAACCGCCGCATGAACGCAACGCGGGCGCCGTCGCGCCAGCTCTCCGACCCCGCCGCGCTCGCGGTGGTGAGCCTCATCTTCTTCGTCTGGGGCGGCCTCACGAGCCTCAACGACGTGCTGATCCCGCACCTGAAGGCGGTCTTCGCGATGGACTACGCGCAGACCATGCTGATCCAGTTCACGTTCTTCGGCGCGTACTTCCTGATGTCGTTGCCGGCCGGCGCGGTAGTCTCGCGCGTCGGCTACAAGTCGAGCATCGTCGCCGGGCTGCTGGTGGCGGCGGCGGGCGCGGTGCTGTTCTTCCCGGCGGCGCGCATGCCGTCGTATCCGCTGTTCCTGCTCGCACTGTTCGTGCTGGCGAGCGGCATCACCCTGCTGCAGGTGGCCGCGAACCCGTACATCAGCCTGCTCGGCGAGCCGGCGGGGGCGCACAGCCGGCTGAACCTGGCGCAGGCGCTGAACTCGCTCGGCACGACCGTGTTCCCGTTCGCGATCGGGCCGCTGATCCTGTCGGGCGCGGTGCTGGGCGCCGAGCAGCTCGCGGCGATGCCGGAGGCGGCGCGCGATGCGTATCGCGCGACCCAGGCGCAGTCTGTGCAGGCGCCGTACCTGTGGCTCGCGGCGGGGCTGGTGGCGCTGGCGGTGTTCGTGGCGGCGATGCGCATCCCGCCGCAGCGCGAGGCCGGGGGCGCCGGCGACGCCTCGCGGTACACGTTCCGCGAGGCCTTGCGCCACCGCCGCCTGCGCTGGGGCGTGGTCGCGATCTTCCTGTACGTCGGCGCCGAGGTGTCCATCGGCAGCTTCCTCATCAACTACATTTCCGCGCCCGGCACCGGTGGCCTCGACCCGGCCACGGCGAGCCGCTACCTGTCGTACTACTGGGGCGGCGCGATGGTCGGTCGCTTCGTTGGCGCCGCAATGCTGGTGCGCACCGACGCGCGCCGGCTGCTGGCGACGGCGGCGGCGGTCGCCGCGCTGCTGCTCGCGGTCACGATGCTGTCGCGCGGCCAGGTCGCGATGTGGAGCGTGCTCGCGATCGGGCTGTTCAACTCCGTGATGTTCCCGACCATCTTCACCACCGCGATCGAGCGCCTGGGCGCGCTCACCGGCCGCGCCTCGAGCCTGCTGATCATGGCGATCGTCGGCGGCGCGGTGGTGCCGCTGCTGCAGGGCGTCCTCGCCGACTACATCGGCATCCAGCGCGCGTTCGTGCTGCCGATGGCCTGCTATGCCTACATCGCGTGGTACGGGCTGCGCGGCTCGCGCGCGACCGACCCGCTTCCGGTGCCGCCGGCGACGGGTCGCGCCGCCCCCGGCACGGGCGTGGCGCATTGAACGGCCCGCGTCGCAGCGGTATCGCCTGCTTCGGCGAGGCATTGGTCGACTTCCTCGCCGACCCGGCCAGCGCGGACGAGACCTCGCGCCGTTTCGCGCGGCATGCCGGCGGTGCGCCGGCGAACGTCGCGGTGGGCGTGGCGCGGCTGGGCGGCGGCGCGCGCTTCGTCGGCATGCTCGGCGACGACATGTTCGGCCGCTTCCTGTTCTCGCAGCTCCAGCGCCACGGCGTGGACACCGCGCAGGTGCGCTGGACGGACGCCGCGCCGACCGCACTCGCGTTCGTGTCGCTCGACGAAGCCGGCGAGCGCAGCTTCAGCTTCTACCGCCCCCCGGCGGCCGACTTGCTGTTCGGCGTGCAGGACTTCGATGCCGGCGCCTTCGCGTCGCTCGCGGCCTTCCACTGCTGCTCGAACAGCCTGACGGAACCCGGCATCGCCGCGGCCACGCTGCACGGCATGGCGCTCGCCGCCGATGCCGGCGCGCTGGTGAGCTTCGACCTCAACCTGCGGCCCTCGCTGTGGCCGCGCGGCGCGGACCCGCGCCCCGTCGCCTGGCGGGCGCTGGAGCGCGCGCAACTGGTGAAGCTCAGCCGCGAGGAATTCGAATGGCTGGCGGCCGGCGATCGCGAGGATGCGGCCATCGCCCGCCTGTTCGCCGGCGCGGCACGCGTGGTGCTCGTGACGGACGGCGCGGGGCCGATCCGCTGGTGGACGCGCGCGCAGCGGGGCACGGCAGCCACGTTCCGCGTGGACGTCGTCGACACCACGGCCGCGGGCGACGCCTTCGTCGCCGGCCTGCTGCAGCGCGTGGCGACGCTCGGCCTCGACGCGGAGCGGCTCGCGATCGCCTTCGACGACGTCGCGCTGCGCGCCGACCTGCTGCGCCACGCCGCCGCCTGCGGTGCGCTCGCCACCACCCGCCATGGCGCCTTCGACGCCATGCCCAACCGCGCGGACGTCGCCGCGCTGCTCGCGGAGGCCGCATGACCGAGCCGCATCCCCGCCTGCCCGCCTCGCCCGTGCCGGATTTCACGGATGCCGCGGTCCTGCGCGCACACATCGCCGACACGATGGGCTTCTACCATCCGCGCGCGATCGACCCTGCGGGCGGCTTCTTCCACTATTTCCGCGACGACGGCCGCGTGTACGACGCGCGCCATCGCCACCTGGTGAGCAGCACGCGCTTCGTCTACGACTACGCGATGGCGGCGCGCGAATTCCGCGACGGCCCGCTCGCTGGCGAGTATCTCGCCGCCGCGGAACATGGCCTGCGCTACCTGCGCGGCGCGCACCGCGACCCCGCCAGCGGCGCCTACGCCTGGACGCTGCGCGACGGCGCGCCGGAGGACCGCACGCGCCACGCCTACGGCATGGCCTTCGTCCTGCTCGCCTACGCGAGCGCGCGCAAGGCCGGCCTCGCCACCGCCGCGTGGATGGACGAAACCCGCGACCTGCTCGAGGCGCATTTCTGGGACGCCGCAGCCGGGCTCTACCGCGACGAGGCGGACGAGCACTGGCGCTTCTCCGGCTACCGCGGCCAGAACGCGAACATGCACCTGTGCGAGGCGCACATCGCCGCATTCGAGGCGAGCGGCGACGCGCACTGGCTGGATCGCGCGCTGCTGCTCGCCGACCACATGACCCGTCGCCAGGCCGCGCTCGCCGGCGGACTGGTGTGGGAACACTACGACCGCGACTGGAACATCGACTGGGACTACAACCGCAGCGACCCGAAACACCTGTTCCGCCCCTGGGGGTTCCAGCCCGGCCACCAGGTCGAATGGGCGAAGCTGCTGCTCACGCTGCGCGCGCACCTCGGCACGCGCGGCGATGCGCCTGGCTGGTTGCTGCCGACCGCACGCAAGCTGTTCGACACGGCGCTGCAGCACTCGTGGGACGCGGAATCCGGCGGCATCGTCTACGGCTTCGCGCCGGATGGCGCGTGGTGCGACGACGACAAGTATTTCTGGGTGCAGGCCGAGGCGATCGCCGCCGCATGGCGCCTGCACGAAGCCACCGGCGACGCCGCGTACCGCGACTGGTACGACCGCATCTGGACCTACGCCTGGCAGCACTTCGTCGACCATCGCCACGGCGCGTGGTACCGCATCCTCGACCGCCGCAACGGCAAGTACAGCGACGAGAAGAGCCCGGCCGGCAAGACCGACTACCACACCATGGGCGCCTGCCACGACGTGCTGGCGGTGATGCGCGCCCACCACGCAAACGGAGCGACGACGCCATGAACCGACGCCTGTGCAGTTTCCTCGCCGCCACGGCGCTCGGCCTGCTCGCGGGCTGCGCGTCGCAGCCCGTCGCGCCGCAACCGCCGCAGCCGCAGCCCCCGCCGACCGTGCCCGCCGCGCCGGACGCGGCGATGGCCGAGCGCGTGAAGGCCGCCTTCCTGCACGGCTGGAACGGCTACAAGGCGTACGCCTGGGGCCACGACGTCCTGCTGCCGCTCAGCAGGCAGCCGCGCGACTGGTACGGCGAGTCGTTGCTGATGACACCGGTCGATGCGCTCGACACGATGCTGGTGATGGGCCTCGACGATGAGGCCGACGAGGCGCGCCGGCTCATCGACGCGCAGCTCTCCTTCGATCGCGACGTCGACGTGAAGCACTTCGAGATCGTGATCCGCCTGCTCGGCGGCCTCCTGTCCTCGTACCAGATGACCGGCGACCCGAAGCTGCTCGCGCTCGCCGACGACCTCGGCACTCGCCTGCTGCCCGCGTTCGATTCGCCCACCGGGCTGCCCTACGTGTACGTCAACCTGCGCACCGGCAAGGCGCACGGTACCGACACCAATCCCGCGGAGGCCGGCACGCTGCTGCTCGAATACGGCACGCTGTCGCGCCTGACCGGCAAGTCCGTGTACTACGAGAAGGCCAAGCGCGCGCTCGTCGAGACGTACGACCGTCGCTCGGCGATCGGCCTGGTCGGCGAGCGCTTCGACGCCGAAACCGGCGAGTGGACCAGCACCAGCAGCCACATCGGCGCGCGCATCGATTCCTACTACGAATACCTGTGGAAGTGCTGGCTGCTGTTCGGCGACCGCGACTGCCTGCGCATGTGGCAGGAGAGCATCGCCGCCGCCGACCGCTACTTGCCGGAGGAAGTCGACGGCAAGCTCTGGTACGGCCAGGTCGACATGGGCACCGGCGCGCGCACCGGCCACGAGTACGGCGCGCTCGACGCCTTCATGCCGGGCCTGCTCGCCTATTCCGGCGACGTCGCGCGCGGTGCGCGCCTCGAGGACTCGTCGTTCGCGATGTGGCAGGCGCACGGCATCGAGCCGGAGGCCTGGGACTACCGCAAGGGCGAGGTCACCGCGGCCGCGTATCCCCTGCGCCCGGAGATCGTCGAATCCGCGTGGTACCTGTACCGCGCCACCGGCGACGCGAAATGGCGCGAGATGGGCCGCACGATGTTCGACGACTTCGTCCGCCATACGCGAACCGACGCCGGCTACGCCGCCCTGAAGAGCGTCGTCACGAAGGAACAGGCCGACGACATGGAGTCGTTCGTCCTGGCCGAGACCTTCAAGTACTACTACCTGCTGTTCGCCGGCTCCGATGCGCTCGGCGAAGGTACCGTGGTGCTGAACACCGAGGCCCACCCGCTGCGCCCGGTCGCGCCGTAACGAAAAACGCCGGCCTGGGGCCGGCGTTTCCGGGTGCATCGCGTGCCAGCGCGCCTCACTCGATGTCGAGGAAGCTCCGCAGCTGCTCCGAGCGGCTCGGGTGCCGCAGCTT
>JBDZUW010000042.1:0-15835 GCA_040255375.1 Luteimonas sp.
CCGACAACGAGGGCGAGGGCGGCATCATGGCGCTGATGGCGCTGGCCCAGCGCACGCTGCCCAAGGGATCGCAGTCGGCCTACGTGGTCGGCATCCTGGGCATCTTCGGCGCGTCGCTGTTCTTCGGCGACGGGGTGATCACCCCCGCGATCACCACGCTGTCCGCGATCGAGGGCCTCGAGATCGCGGCCCCGAACCTGGACGCCTGGGTGGTGCCGTTGACGATCCTCGTGCTGGTGGCGCTGTTCGCCAGCCAGCGCTTCGGCAGCGAGCAGGTCGGGCGCTTCTTCGGCCCGGTCATGATCGTCTGGTTCCTGGCGCTGGCGGTCGTGGGCGTGCACAACATCACGCACTCGCCCGAGGTGTTCAAGGCGTTCAGCCCCTGGTACGCGGCGCGCTTCTTCGCCAACCACGGCGCGCACGGCGTCTTCATCCTCGGCGCGGTGGTGCTGGCGGTGACCGGCGGCGAGGCGCTGTACGCCGACATGGGCCACTTCGGCGCCAAGCCCATCCGCCACGCCTGGTACTGGTTCGTGCTGCCGGCGCTGATGCTCAACTACCTCGGGCAGGGCGCGCTGGTGCTCGAGGACGCGACGGCGATCCAGAACCCGTTCTATCGCGGCGTGCCCGACTGGGGCCGGCTGCCGATGGTGGTGCTGGCGACCGCGGCCGCGGTGATCGCCTCGCAGGCCGTGATCACCGGCGCGTTCTCGGTGGCGCGGCAGGCGATGCAGCTGGGCTACATCCCGCGCATGGAGATCCGCCACACCTCGCGCGAGACCATCGGCCAGATCTACATCCCGTGGGTGAACTGGACGCTGATGCTGGCCGTCATCGTGCTGGTGCTCGCGTTCGGCAGCTCCACCGCGCTGGCCTCGGCGTACGGCGTGTCGGTGTCGGGCACGATGCTGATCGACACCCTGCTGCTGGCGCTGGTCGTGCGGGCCACCTGGCTGCGCGCGCGCGCCTGGGTGCTGCCGCTGTGCGCGGTGTTCGTGGTCATCGACATCGCCTTCCTCGTCGCCAACGGCGTGAAGTTCTTCGACGGCGCGTGGTTCCCGGTGATCCTGGGCCTGACGGTGTTCACCGTGCTGCGCACCTGGCGCCGCGGCCGCGAGCTGCTCTACCAGGAGATCCGGAAGGAGGGCATCGACCTCGACACCTTCCTGCCCGGCCTGATGCTGGCGCCGCCGGTCCGCGTCCCCGGCACGGCGATCTTCCTGATCGCGCAGCAGGGCATGGTCCCGCAGGCGCTGCTGCACAACCTGAAGCACAACAAGGTGCTGCACGAGCGCAACGTGTTCCTGACGGTGGAGACGCTGAACGTGCCGTACGCGCCGAAGGAGAAGCGGATGCGGATCGAGCCGATCGGCGACGATTTCCACCGCGTCGTCCTGCGCTTCGGCTTCATGGAGACGCCGGACGTGCCGCTGGCGCTGATGCGTTCCTGCGACAAGGGCGGCATCCATTTCGACCCCATGGACACCACCTATTTCGCCAGCCGGGAGACGGTGGTCGCGCGCCGCCGCGGCGGCATGCCGATCTGGCGGGACAAGCTGTTCGCAGTCATGCATCGCAACGCCGCGCCGGCCACGGGGTTCTTCCGCATCCCCGGCAACCGGCTCGTCGAGCTGGGCGCGCAGGTCGAGATTTGAATATAGTGTCCGGGCTTCCGGGGCTCCCCGTCCCGGGTCGAAACCGGCCATGATCCTCTGCGTTCCCAACGTGCTCGGCCCCCAGGAACTGGCGACCGTCCGCGCCGGGTTGCGCGAGGCCGGCTTCGCCGACGGCGCGGAGACCGCCGGCTGGTCGGCGCGCGGCGTCAAGAAGAACCTGCAGCTCGCGCCGGGCGCGCCCGGCTACGAAGCGCTGGCGAAGACCGTGTCGCTGGCACTCCTGCGCAACGCCACCCTGATGACGGCGCTGCTGCCGGCCGCGACGACGCGCGTCCTGTTCAACCGCTACGGGCCGGGCATGCAGTACGGCGCGCACGTGGACGCGCCGATCATGGGTGCGCTGGACAACGCGGTGCGCACCGACATCGCGATCACGATCTTCCTCAACGACCCGGCAAGCTACGAAGGCGGCGAGCTGGTGGCGCAGGTCAACGGCTACGACGGCGAGTTCAAGCTGGAGGCCGGCGCGGCGGTCGCCTATCCGGGCAACACCCTGCACCACGTGCGCCCGGTCGTGCGCGGGACGCGCGACGCGGCCATCGTCTGGGTCCAGAGCCAGGTGCGCGACCCGGCGCGGCGCGAACTGCTCTGGGACCTGGAGGGGGCCAAGCGCCAGGTGTTCAACCGCGAAGGCAAGAGCGCCGCGTTCGACGCCATCGACCGCTCGCACGCCAACCTCGTACGCATGTGGGCCGAGGTGTGATGAGCGAGGAGCGCGTCATCGCCGCCGGCGCCAGCCGCGAGGACGAGGCCGTCGAGGCCTCGATCCGGCCGAAGCGGCTCGACGATTACCTCGGGCAGGCGCCGGTGCGCGAGCAGCTCGGCGTCTACATCGAGGCCGCCAGGCGGCGTGGCGAGGCGATGGACCACGTGCTGATCTTCGGCCCGCCCGGCCTGGGCAAGACCACGCTCAGCCACGTCATCGCCAACGAGCTCGGGGTCGGCCTGCGCGTGACGTCCGGCCCCGTCATCGAGAAGGCGGGCGACCTCGCCGCGCTGCTGACCAACCTGCAGCCGCACGACGTGCTGTTCATCGACGAGATCCATCGCCTGTCCCCGGTCGTCGAGGAGGTGCTGTACCCGGCGATGGAGGACTTCCAGATCGACATCATGATCGGCGAGGGTCCCGCGGCCCGCTCGATCAAGCTCGACCTGCCGCCGTTCACGCTGGTCGGCGCGACCACGCGCGCGGGCCTCCTGACCGCGCCGCTGCGCGACCGGTTCGGCATCGTCCAGCGGCTCGAGTTCTACTCGCCCGAGGAACTGGCCCGCATCGTGAAGCGCTCCGCCGGCATCCTCGGCATCGACTGCGTCGACGAGGGCGCGGTCGCGATCGCGCGGCGCTCGCGCGGCACGCCGCGCATCGCCAACCGCCTGCTGCGCCGCGTGCGCGACTACGCGCAGGTGCGCGCGGCCGGGCGCATCGACGCGGCGGTCGCCGCGGCGGCGATGGAAATGCTGAAGGTCGATCCGGAAGGCTTCGACGAGCTCGACCGCCGCCTGCTGCGCACGATCGTGGAAGCCTTCGACGGCGGTCCGGTCGGCGTGGAATCGCTCGCCGCCGCGCTGAGCGAGGAGCGCGGCACGCTCGAGGACGTCGTCGAGCCCTTCCTCATCCAGCAGGGGTTCCTGGTGCGCACCGCGCGCGGCCGCATGGCGACGCCCAGGGCGTACCAGCACCTCGGCCTGCGCCCGCGCGGGCCGGCGGCCGCGCCCCTCTTCGATGGTGGCCCGGACGCGCCTTAACGCATGTTCAGCCACCCGATACGCGTCTACTGGGAAGATACCGACGCCGGTGGCGTGGTCTACCACGCGCAGTACCTGGCGTTCCTGGAGCGCGCCCGCAGCGAGTGGATGCGCGCGCTGGGCGACGGCCAGGACGCGATGCGCCGCGAACACGACCTCGTCTTCGTCGTGCGCGCGATGCAGGTGGACTTCCGCAAGCCGGCGCGGCTGGACGACATGCTGTCGGCCACGGTGGCGCTGCGCGAGTGCCGCGGCGCGAGCCTGGTGATGGCGCAGGAGATCCGCCGCGGCGGGGAACTGTTGCTGGAGGCCGCGGTGCGCATCGCGTCGCTGCACGCCGGGACCTTCCGGCCGCGGCCGATCCCGGAAGCGCTGTACGAACGACTCAAGGCCCTGGAGGCACGCGACTGATGCAGCAACCCATCGAACCCGCCACCGCCGCCGCCCACAACGGCATCGACATGCTCGCGCTGGTGCTGCACGCGAGCATCCCGGTGCAGCTGGTGATGCTGCTGCTGCTGTTCGGCTCCGTCGCGTCCTGGGTGATCATCTTCCGCAAGAAGCGCGTGCTCGATCGCGCCGAGCGCGAGGCCGACCGCTTCGAGGAGCGCTTCTGGTCCGGCGCGGAGCTCTCCAAGCTCTATGCCGGCGCCACCGAGCGCAACCGCGAGGTCGGCGGGCTGGAGGCGATCTTCGAGGGCGGCTTCCGCGAGTTCAACCGCATCCGCCAGCGCCGCGGCGTCGACAGCCGAATCCAGCTCGAGGGCGCGCAGCGCGCGATGCGCGCCTCCGCCTCGCGCGAGCTCGACGGGCTCGAGCGCAACCTGGAGTTCCTCGCCAACGTCGGCTCGATCAGCCCCTACGTCGGCCTGTTCGGCACGGTGTGGGGCATCATGGTCTCGTTCCAGGGCCTCGCCAACGTGCGCGAGGCCACCATCGCCACCGTCGCGCCCGGCATCTCCGAGGCGCTGATCGCCACCGCGATGGGCCTGTTCGCCGCGATCCCGGCGGTCTGGGCCTACAACCGCTTCGCCACGCGCGTGGAGCGCATGTCGGTGCGCTACGACACCTTCTCCGAGGAGTTCTCCTCGATCCTGCAGCGGCAGGCGCACGCGGACGAGGCCTGACATGGCCCTCACCGCATCCGGGCGGCGCATCCGCAAGCGCAGGCTCAAGGCCGACATCAACGTCGTGCCGTACATCGACGTGATGCTGGTGCTGCTGATCATCTTCATGGTCACCGCGCCGCTGCTGAACCTGGGCGTGGACGTGCGCCTGCCGCAGGTCGCGGCGGCGAGCGTCGAGCAGCCGAAGCAGCAGGTGGTGGTGCAGGTCGGCGAGGACGGCGCGCTGTCGCTGATCCAGCGCGACGAGACCGGCGCGACCAGCAAGGTGGCGCTGGACGAGGAAGCGCTCATCGCGCGCGTCTCGGCGTTCCGCGCCAACAATCCGCAGCTCGTCGTGTTCGTCGCCGGCGACGGCGCGGTGCGCTACGACGCCGTGCTGCGGGTGCTGCAGCGCCTGCGCAGCGAAGCGAAGGTGGACAAGGCGACGCTGCTGACGCAGTCGCCGGAGACGCCGGCAAGGTGAGGGAAACCCGCGCCGACACCCGCATCGCGTTCGTGGGCGCGCTGGCGCTGCACGCACTGCTGTTCGCGCTGCTGTTCGCGGGCATGTGGTGGACGCGGACGACGACGCCGGTATCGGCCGCCGGCCCGCAGATCGAAGCCGACCTGGTGGACCCGAACGCGCTGGCCGCGCCGCTGCGTCGCGCGCTCGATGCGCCCGCGGAGCGCGAGCCGGAACCGCCGCCGCCCGAGCCCGAGCAATCGGCGCCGCCGCCGCAGCCGCTGCCCGAACCTCGTCCGGAGGACTCGCAGGTGGCGCCGCAGCCCGATGCGCAGGCTCCCGTGCCCGTGCCCGACACCCGCGAGCAGGAGCGGGTCGAGCGCGAAGCGGAGGCCGCCCGCCGCGCCGAGCGCGAGCAGGAGGAGAAGCGCCGCCAGGAGCAGATCGACCTGACCGAGCGCAAGCGCCAGGAGGAGGCCGAGAAGAAGCAGCGCCTCGCGCAGCAGGCGAAACAGCAGGAGATCGCCCGCCAGCTCGAGAAGATCCGTGCCGAGCGCGAGAAGGCGAAAAAGGCCGCCGACCTGGCCGAGCAGAGGCTGCGGCAGCTGGCCGACGCCACGGCGAAGGCGGCCCAGCCCGCGGCGTCCACCGCCGCGCCGCCGCCGGGCAACGATGGCGTGGACGCCAGCCTGCTGGCCCGTTACAGGGCCGCGCTGAACGCCGCCATCGTGCAGAACTGGACCCGGCCCGACACCGTGCCGCTGGGCCAGACCTGCCGGATCACGATCCGCCAGATCCCCGGCGGTACCGTGATCAAGGCCCAGGTGGATCCCAGTTGTCCGTACGACGAGCTCGGCCGCCGTTCCATCGAGGCGGCGGTGCTCAAGGCCCAGCCGCTGCCCTATGCAGGGTTCGAGAGCGTCTTCCGCCGCGACCTCCTGCTGACCTTCGAGGCCCGCGATCGGTGAAGTTCGAGGAAAATGCGGGGCCGGTACGCCTCCATTCATCTTTTAGGTGACCTTCACGGCCAAGCTGTTAACAATCCTGACTTTGGCCGGAATGTCCGTCACGATGCATCGACCGTCCCACCGCAAGCCCGGATTCCTCCAGCTCCTGCTGGCCGTGCTGTTCGCCGTGCCGTTGCTGGCCTCGGCCCAGGAGCAGCCCCTCGAGCTGGATATCGTCGGCGGCAACGCCGCGGCGCTGCCGATCGCCGTGGTCCCGATGCCCTACCAGGGCGCGGCCGCCGCGCCCGGCACCGACGTCGCCGCGGTCATCCGCGCCGACCTGGACCGCTCCGGCCAGTTCCGCAGCCTGCCGGAAGGCCAGCTGGTCCAGCGCCCGACCACGGGCGCCGAGGTCGATTACCCGGCCTGGCGCCTGCTGAAGCAGGACTACCTGGTCGTCGGCCGCGTGCTGGACGCCGCCGACGGCGGCTATCGGGTCGAATACGAACTGTTCGACGTGGCGAAGCAGGAGCGCCTGCTCGGCTTCGCCATGACCGCGCGCGCCAACGCGATGCGCGATGTCGCCCACCAGGTGGCCGACGCCATCTACGAGAAGATCCTCGGCGTGCGCGGCGCGTTCTGGACGCGGATCGCCTACGTCACCGCCACCGGCGTCGGCAAGGGCAGCCGCTACGCGCTGATGGTGGCCGACTCCGACGGCTGGAACCCGCAGACCGTGGTGCGCTCCGGCGAGCCGCTGCTGTCGCCGGCCTGGAGCCCGGACGGCCGCAAGCTGGCGTACGTCAGCTTCGAGCGCGGCAATTCCTCGATCTACATCCAGGACATCGCCACCGGCGCGCGCGAGCTGGTCGCCAGCTTCCGCGGCATCAACGGCGCGCCCGCCTTCTCGCCGGACGGCCGGCGCCTTGCGCTCACCCTGTCGAAGTCGGGCAATCCCGAGATCTACGTGATGGACCTGGGCAGCAAGGCGCTGACCCAGGTCACCAACCAGTTCGGCATCGACACGTCGCCCGCATGGAGCCCCGACGGCGCCAGCCTGTACTTCACCTCGGACCGCAGCGGCAAGCCGCAGGTCTACCAGGTGCCGGCGAGCGGTGGCGCCGCGACGCGCGTGAGCTTCCAGGGCAGCTACAACGCCGATCCGGTGCTGTCGTGGGACGGCAAGAAGATCGCGACGACGCAGGGCAACGGCAACGTGTACCGCATCGCGATGCTCGACCGCAGCCTCGGCGCGCCGCGCTGGAGCCTGCTCTCGCCGGGCTCGCTCGACGAATCGCCGAGCTTCGCGCCGAACGCCGGCATGCTGCTGTACGCGGCGAAGGAAGGCAGCCGGGGCGTCCTGTACGCCGTGTCCGCCGACGCGCGCGTGCGCCAGCGCCTGGTGCTCGCCGACGGCGACGTGCGCGAGCCGGCGTGGGGGCCGTACCGCGCGAAGCGCTGACCAGACTCTGGCCGGCGCCAGGCACTGGCGGCGGCCGCAGGGGTAGTTCCAAACATCCGATCAACGACGAGGAAGACGCGATGAACAACACCACCCGG
The DNA here is from genome assembly GCA_040255375.1 of Luteimonas sp. Taxonomy (GTDB): domain Bacteria; phylum Pseudomonadota; class Gammaproteobacteria; order Xanthomonadales; family Xanthomonadaceae; genus Cognatiluteimonas. The sequence goes on from JBDZUW010000042.1 coordinate 7,499, forward strand.
ATCCTGCTCGCGGCGCTCATGTGCACCGCGGCCGTGGCCTGCTCCAAGAAGGTCAAGGAAGCCCCGCCGGCCGAGACGCCGGTCAACCAGCCGCCGGCGGCCACCGAGCCGGCGCCGTCCACCGGCATGTACACCCCGGCCGACCTGGATACCGACGCCTGCCTGCGCACGCGCGTCATCTACTTCGATTTCGACCAGGACGCGCTGCGCCCGGAGTTCCAGCAGGCGATGGCGTGCCACGCCAAGTACCTGCGCGACCGTCCGTCGTCGCGCATGACCCTGGAAGGCAACGCCGACGAGCGCGGCAGCCGCGAGTACAACATGGGCCTGGGCGAGCGCCGCGGCAACGCCGTGTCGTCCGCGCTGCAGGCCAACGGCGGCGGCGCCAGCCAGATCAACGTGGTGAGCTACGGCGAGGAGCGCCCGACCTGCACCGAGTCGAGCGAGGACTGCTGGGCGAAGAACCGCCGCGTCGAGATCGTGTACACCGAGAAGTAAGCGGCTGCCGGCCGTTCGCGGCCGGACAGTGGCGGGTAAGGCAGCGGCGATCCCGCTGCCTTATTCTTTTCCGGTCCTCTTGATGGGTGGAACGTCATGAACGTGCGCACTATCGCAATGGCGGTGTCCCTGGGCCTGCTGGCGTTCGCGCCGGTGGCCGGCGCCCAGCGCGCCAGCCTGGCCGAGCGCGTCGCGGCGCTCGAGCAGCGCGCGGCGACCGACCAGGGCAACGTGGACCTGCTCAACCAGGTCACCGCGCTGAAGTCCGAGGTCCAGGCGCTGCGCGCGCAGATCGAGGAACTGCAGCACGCGCAGCAGCAGATGGAGGAGGCGAACCGCAACCAGTACCTGGACCTGGACGGCCGCATCACCCGCATCGAGGGCGGCGCGCCGCTCGCGCCTCCGGCCGCGGCCGCCACGCCGCCGGCCGTCGCTGCTCCGCCTGCCGCGAAACCGGCGGCCCGGGCGGCGGCGCCCGCGCCCGCCAGCGGCGCCGCTGCGCCGACCGCGCGCCCCGTGGTTGCGGCCCCGGGCGACGCCGAGCGCGTCGCCTACGAGGCCGCGTTCGACCGCCTGAAGGCCGGCCGCTACGACGAGTCCGCGCGCGCGTTCCAGCAGTTCCTCGGCCAGTTCCCCGGCGGGGCGCTCGCGCCGAACGCCGTCTACTGGCTCGGCGAGAGCTACTACGCCACCCAGAACTACGAGCTGGCGGCGCAGCAGTTCCGCTCGCTGCTGGAGCGCTTCCCGGCGCACGACAAGGCCGCGGGGGCGATGCTGAAGCTCGGCCTGTCCCAGTACGGCCTGGGCCAGCAGGACGCCGCCGAGGCCACGCTGGCGCAGGTGGTGCGCAGTTTCCCCGGCACCGATGCCGCGCGGACCGCGCAGGACCGGCTGCAGGCGATGCGGCTCACCTCCGCGCGATAAAATGCCGGCATGAGCACCGTCGCCCCCGAAGCGGCCCCCGCCGCGACGGCGGCGGACCGGCTCCGCATCACCGAGATCTTCCTGTCGCTGCAGGGCGAGGCCCGCGACGCGGGCTGGCCGACCGTGTTCGTGCGGCTCACCGGCTGCCCCCTGCGCTGCGGCTACTGCGACACCGCCTACGCGTTCCATGGCGGCGAATGGCGCGACATCGACGCGATCCTCGCCGAGGTCGCCTCCCACGGCGTCCGCCACGTCTGCGTCACCGGCGGCGAGCCGCTGGCGCAGAAGCGCTGCCTCGCGCTGCTGCGCCGGCTGTGCGACGCGGGCTACAGCGTGTCGCTCGAGACGTCCGGCGCGGTCGACGTGTCCGGGGTGGACGCGCGCGTCTCGCGCGTCGTCGACGTCAAGACGCCTGGCTCGGGCGAGGTCGCGCGCAACCTGTGGGACAACCTCGCGCTGCTCACCGCGCGCGACCAGGTGAAGTTCGTGATCTGCGACCGCGCCGATTTCGACTGGGCCTGCGCGGTGGTCGCGGAGCACCGCCTGCACGAGCGCTGCGAGGTGCTGTTCTCGCCGAGCGCAGCGCAGTTGCCGGCGACGCAGCTGGCCGACTGGATCGTGGCCGAAAAGCCGCCGGTGCGCTTCCAGGTGCAGCTGCACAAGCTGCTCTGGAACGACGAGCCCGGGCGCTAGGAAGGAGGCGGCGATGGACGCGCGCGCGAACGATCCCGCGGTGGTGCTGGTGTCAGGCGGCATGGATTCGGCGGTGGTGCTCGCCATCGCGCGCGAGCAGGGGTTCGCGCCGTACGCGCTGAGCGTGCGCTACGGCCAGCGGCACACCTCCGAGCTCGATGCCGCGGACCGCGTCGCGCGCATGCTCGGCGCGGTCGCGCACAAGACGGTCGACGTGGACCTGCGCAGCATCGGCGGGTCCGCGCTCACCGACGACGCGATCGCGGTGCCCGACGATGCCGACGGCCACGTGATCGGTGCTTCCATTCCGTCCACCTACGTGCCGGCGCGCAACACGATCATGCTGTCGCTGGCGCTCGGCTGGGCCGAAGTGGTCGGCAGCGCCGACCTGTTCTGCGGCGTGAATGCGGTCGACTATTCGGGCTATCCGGATTGCCGGCCCGAGTTCATCGAGGCCTTCGAGCGCCTGGCGAACGTGGCGACGAAGGCGGGCGTCGAGGGCGCCGGATTCCGCGTCCACGCCCCGCTGCTGCACATGTCCAAGGTCGACATCGTGCGCGAGGGCCTGCGCCTGGGCGTGGACTTCTCGCAGACGGTGTCGTGCTACAGCGCCGACGCGCAGGGCCGCGCCTGTCGCCATTGCGACGCCTGCCGGCTGCGCGCCGAGGGCTTCGCAGCGGCCGGCGTCGCCGACCCGACCCGTTACCGCTAGAATCGCTCCGCCGGGCGCGTGCTGCCCGTGCACCCGTCTTTTCGTGGGCCGTTAGCTCAGTCGGTAGAGCATCGGACTTTTAATCCGCTGGTCGATGGTTCGAATCCATCACGGCCCACCAGCTTCCGTCAGCCGATCGGGTGCCGCTCCGCGTCGAGCCGGATGGTGCGGTCGGCGATGCCGGGCAGCGTGCGCATCGCCTGCCGGCTCACGCGTTCGAAGAACTGCACGAAGCGCAGCACCTGCGCGTGCGACATCGCCTTGCGGTCCGGGTGCTGCGCCTGCAGCGTCTGCTCCTGCTGCCAGCGCCACTGCGGCACCACGTCGAAGCCCGGTCCCTGCAGGAACAGCAGCCGCGGCAGCCGCTGCCACAGCGCCGGATAGTCGCGCGCGAGCGCGTCGTTGCTCCAGCGCCGCCAGGTGCCGTCGGGATCCTCGTTGCGCTCGAGCGCGTTGAGCGGCTCGGCGAGATCGGCCTCGTCCTCCGGCGGCACCTTCAGGAACCAGCCTTCGAGGACCACCAGGTCGGCGTGGTCGACCACGGGCCACCGCGATTCCGGGAGACGGTCGTCGGCGATCTTGTCGAAGCGGGGCAGGGGGGTCGGCCGGCCCGCCGCCAGCCCGTCGAGCACGTCGCAGGCGAGCGCCACGTCGTGGGTGCCCGGCGCGCCGCGGGTCGCGCACAGCGGATGGATCTCGCGCCCCAGGCGCTGCCGCGCGGCATGGCCGAGGTAGAAATCGTCGATGGAGAGCGCCACCACGCTGCGTCCCTGGCTGGCGGCCAGGGCTGCGATCTGGGCGGACAGCGTGGACTTGCCGGTGCCCTGCAGGCCGGCGATGGCGTAGACGCGGCCGCCCGCGTCGCAGGCGGCGCGGTAGATGCCGGCGACGAAATCCGGGGCATAGCCCGCGGCGGGCTTGTGCGGGGAATCCATCGCGCCACAATAGCGCAATGGACGAGACGGCCGCCGGTTCCCACGCCCCCGATCCCCTGTACGCGGAGGCGCTTGCCGAGTTCGCGCGCCTGTTCGAAGCCGCGGCCGTGGCCGGCGAGCCGGACCGCACCGCGATGACGGTCGCGACCGCGACGCTCGACGCGCGGCCCTCGGCGCGCACCGTGCTGCTCAAGGGCTTCGACGCGCGCGGCTTCGTGTTCTACACGCACCTGGACGGCCGCAAGGGCCGCGAGCTGCAGGCCAATCCGTACGCGGCGCTGCTGTTCCACTGGCCGCGCGTGCAGCAGGGCGTGCAGGTGCGCATCGAGGGCCGCGTGCACACCGTGCCCGACGACGAGGCCGACGCCTATTTCGCGACGCGCGCGCGCGGCAGCCAGCTCGGCGCGTGGGCGTCGCTGCAGTCGGAAACGCTGGATTCGCGCGCGACGTTCGAGGAGCGCCTGGCCGAAGTCGGCAGGCGCTTCGAGGGCCGCGACGTGCCGCGCCCGCCGCGCTGGACCGGCTTCCGCGTGCGGCCGCGCTGGATCGAGTTCTGGTACGCCGCCGAATTCCGCTGGCACGAGCGCCGCGTGTACGAGCGCGACGTGGCCTGCCGCTGGTCGACGCGGATGCTGTATCCGTGACGGCCGGCTCGTGGTGCGCGCGGGCGTGAACGACACGATCGGCCCCCGCCGCATCGTCTGCCTCACCGAGGAACCGACCGAAGTCCTGTACGCGCTCGGCGAGCAGGACCGCATCGTCGGCATCAGCGGCTTCACCGTCCGGCCGCCGCAGGCGCGGCGCGAGAAGCCGAAGGTCAGCGCCTTCACCAGCGCGAAGATCGACGAGATCCTGCGCCTGCAGCCGGACTTCGTGGTCGGCTTCTCCGACATCCAGGCCGACATCGCTGCCGAGCTCGTGCGCCGCGGGGTGGAGGTGTGGATCTCCAACCACCGCAGCGTCGACGGCATCCTCGATTACGTGCGCCGGCTCGGCGCACTGGTCGGGGCCGGTGCGCGTGCGACCGCGCATGCCGACGGACTGCAGCGCGGCCTCGATGCGATCGCGGCCGAAGCCGCCGCGTTGCCGCGCCGGCCGAAGGTCTACTTCGAGGAATGGGACGAGCCGCCGATCACCGGCATCCGCTGGGTCGCGGAGCTGGTGCGCATCGCCGGCGGCGACGACATCTTCCCCGAGCGCGCGCTCGAGCCGCTGGCGAAGGCGCGCATCCTCGAGGACGCGTCGGAGGTCGTGCGGCGCGCGCCGGACATCATCCTCGGCTCGTGGTGCGGCAAGAAATTCCAGCCGGAGAAGGTCGCCGCGCGGCCGGGATGGGAAGCGATCCCGGCGGTGCGCGACGGCGAACTGCACGAGGTCAAGTCGCCGATCATCCTGCAGCCGGGGCCCGCCGCGCTCACCGACGGTGTCGCCGACATCGCGCGCATCATCCGCGCCTGGGCCTCGCGCCAGGCGTAGGCGTCAGTCGTTGGCGGCGGAGAGCGCGCGGCCGCGTTCGGTGGCGGCGCGGATCGCGCGGGCGACGAGCTCGCGGAATCCGCCCGCCTCGAAGGCCTCGATCGCCGCCTGCGTCGTGCCGTTGGGCGAGGTGACGCGCCGCCGCAGCTCGGCGGCATCGGCGTCGCTTTCGGTGAGCATGCGCGCCGCGCCGAGCACGGTCTGGAGCACCAGCCGGCGCGCGGCATCCTCCGGCAGGCCTTCGGCGACGGCTGCGGCCTGCATCGCCTCCGCGAGCAGGAAGATGTAGGCCGGGCCGCTGCCCGACACCGCGGTGACGGCGTCCATCAGCGCCTCGTCGTCGATCCAGACGGTGTCGCCGGCGGAGGCGAGCAGCACCTGCGCGGCGTCGCGGCCGGAGGCGTCGACGTTCGCGTTGGCGAACAGGCCGGTGACGCCGGCACCCAGCAGCGCCGGCGTATTGGGCATGCAGCGCACCACGGCGACGCCGCCGCCGAGCCAGCGCTCGAGCTGCGCGGCGGTGATGCCCGCGGCGATGGACACCACCAGCGGACGCAAGGCCTGCGCCCGCGGCGCGAGCGCCTCGCACACGGCGCGCATCACCTGCGGCTTCACGGCGAGCACCCAGGTGCCCGCGCCGTCGACCGCGCCGGTGCCATCGGCGAACACACTTGCGCCGAAGTCGCGCGACAGCGCCTCGCGCAATGCGTCGACCGGCTCGGCGATGCGGATGGATGCGCCGGGCGTGCCGCGCGCGACCAGGCCACCCACGAGGCTGCGGGCCATGTTGCCGCCGCCGATGAAGGCGATGGTGTCGGTCATCTTGCATCTCCAGGCAACCGCCCGTGGGTCGGCTCTACGGGGCGGGCGCCGAACAGGGCGGTGCCGATGCGCACCATGGTCGCACCTTCGGCGATCGCGAGCGCGGCGTCGCCGCTCATGCCCATCGACAGCGTGTCCGCGCCGGGATGCCGCGCGCGCAGCGCCTCGAACAGCGTACGCATGCGGCGGAAGCTGTCGCGGCGCCGCTCCTCTTCCGGGAAGGGGGCCGGGATCGCCATCAGGCCACGCAGCGCCAGGCGCGGCAACGCGGCGACGGCATCGGCGAGCCCGGCCACGTCGCCGGCCGCGCAGCCGTGCTTGCCGGGCTCGGCGTCGATGTTCACCTGCAGCAGCACCGACAATGGCGGCCGCGCAGGGTCGCGCGCGGCATCGAGCGCCCGCGCCAGGCGTACGCTGTCCACCGACTGCACCCAGTCGAAGAGGTCCGCCGCCAGGGCCGCCTTGTTCGTCTGGAGGTGCCCGACCAGGTGCCATTCCACGCCGGGATCGGCCAGCGCCGCGGCCTTGTCGCGCGCCTCCTGCACGTAGTTCTCGCCGATCGCCGGACGCTCGCCCGGGCGCATCTTCCGCCAGTCGGCGACGAGTTCTGCGACAGCGGTCACAGGCTGCCGCTTCGCGACAGCGACGAGCCGTGGGGATGGCCGCCCGGCGGCCCGCGCCGCGTTGTCGAGCGACTGCAGGACGGCGCCGAGGGCCGTGTGCGGGTGCGTTTGCATGTGCCTATACTGCCAAGGCACATGCGCCCCGATCCAGTGCGGGCCGCAAGGGGAACCGGAACGATGGACATCGCCGAGCTGCTGGCCTTCTCGGTCAAGAACAAGGCCTCCGACCTGCACCTGTCGGCGGGGCTGCCGCCCATGATCCGGGTGGACGGCGACGTGCGCCGCATCAACATCCCGGCGCTCGACCACAAGCAGGTGCACGCGCTGGTCTACGACATCATGTCGGACAAGCAGCGGCGCGACTTCGAGGAGTTCCTCGAGGTCGACTTCTCGTTCGAGATCCCGGGGCTGGCGCGCTTCCGCGTCAACGCGTTCAACCAGAACCGCGGCGCCGGCGCCGTGTTCCGCACCATTCCGTCCGAGGTGCTCACGCTCGAGCACCTGGGCTGCCCGAAGCTGTTCCAGGACCTGGTGGACCAGCCGCAGGGCCTGATCCTGGTCACCGGCCCGACCGGTTCCGGCAAGTCGACCACGCTCGCGGCGATGCTCGACCACATCAACAAGAACGAGTACGGGCACATCCTCTCGGTCGAGGACCCGATCGAGTTCGTGCACACCTCGCAGAAGTGCCTGGTCAACCAGCGCGAGGTGCACCGCGACACGCACGGGTTCAGCGAGGCGCTGCGCTCGGCGCTGCGCGAGGATCCGGACTACATCCTGGTCGGCGAAATGCGCGACCTGGAGACGATCCGCCTGGCGCTGACCGCGGCGGAGACGGGCCACCTGGTGTTCGGCACGCTGCACACCTCGTCGGCCGCGAAGACCATCGACCGCATCATCGACGTGTTCCCCGCCGGCGAGAAGCCGATGGTGCGCTCGATGCTGTCCGAGTCGCTGCGCGCGGTGATCTCGCAGGCGCTGCTGAAGAAGATCGGCGGCGGCCGCACCGCGGCGTGGGAGATCATGGTCGGCACCCCGGCCATCCGCAACCTGATCCGCGAGGACAAGGTCGCGCAGATGTATTCGGCCATCCAGACCGGCCAGCAGGCGGGCATGATGACGCTCGACCAGCACCTGCAGGACCTGGTCAAGCGCGCGGTGATCAGCAAGCAGCATGCGCGCGAATACGCCAAGGACAAGCGGCTGTTCGACTGACGTCGGCGCCACGGGAGCACGCAGATGAGCACCACCACCCCCGCCGGCAGCGGCATCGACTTCACCTCGTTCCTGAAGCTGATGGCGCACCAGAAGGCCTCGGACCTGTTCATCACGGCCGGCATGCCGCCGTCGATGAAGCTGCACGGCAAGATCGCGCCGATCACCCAGAGCCCGCTGACGCCGCAGCAGGCGCGCGACCTGGTGCTGAACGTGATGACGCCGCCGCAGCGCGAGGAGTTCGAGCGCACCCACGAGTGCAACTTCGCCATCGGCGTGGCCGGCGTCGGCCGCTTCCGCGTGTCGTGCTTCTACCAGCGCAACCAGGTCGGCATGGTGCTGCGCCGGATCGAGTCGAAGATCCCGACCGTCGACGAGCTGGCGCTGCCGCCGATCATCAAGACGCTGGCGATGACCAAGCGCGGCATCATCATCTTCG
>JBDZUW010000160.1:0-3006 GCA_040255375.1 Luteimonas sp.
GTCTGCTCGCCGTTGATGTGCAGGCCCGGCAGCGGCTCGTAGGCGTCGTACTGCGCGACGAGCTTCTTGCCCGCGGCCTTGAAGTGCTCGGCGTCGCCCGGCGTCCACCAGTTCTGCAGCCTGCCCTCGGCGTCGAACTCGGAACCCAGGTTGTCGAAGCTGTGGCTGATCTCGTGGCCGATCACCGCGCCGATGGAACCGTAGTTCGCGGCGTCGTCGGCGTTCGGGTCGAAGAACGGCGGCTCGAGGATCGCGGCCGGGAAGTTCAGCGCGTTCTGCAGCGGCAGGTTCACCGCGTTCACGGTCTGCGGCGTCATCCACCATTCGTTGCGGTCCGGCGCCTTGCCGAGCTTGGCGAGCTGGTGGCGGTACTCGGCGAGCTGCGCACGCTGCGCGTTGCCGGCCGCGTCGTCGGCCTTCACCTCGAAGGACGAGTAGTCGCGCCACGTGTCCGGGTAGCCGACGCCGACCTTCATCGAGGCCACCTTGGCCTTGGCCTTGGCCTTGGTCGCTTCGTCCATCCAGTCGAGCTTGTCGATGCGCTCCGGGAACACGGCGAGCAGGTTCGACACCAGCTGCTGGATCTTCTCGCGCGAGGACGCCGGGAAGTACTTCTGCACGTAGAGCTTGCCGACCGCGTCGCCCAGCGCGTTGTTCACCGCCGACAGCGCGCGCTTGTCGCGCGGGCGCTGCTGCGGCGTGCCGCTGAGCGTGGTGCCGTAGAAGCCGAACGACAAATCCGCGTAGGCCTTCGGCAACAGGCCGGCGGAGCGGTTGATGGCGTGGAACGTCGCCCAGTCCTTCCAGTCCTGCAGCGGCACGCTGGCGGTCAGCGCGGAAAGCTTGGCGATCGCGCCCGGCTGCCACGCGGTGATGGTCTCCTGGCCGTCGAGGCCCGCGGCCTTGAAGTACGCCGCCCAGTCGAGGCCCGGCGCCTTCTTCGCGAAGTCCGCGGTGGCCCAGGCCTGCGCGTTGTGCACGTTCTCGGTGTCGACGATCGAGGCCTGCGCCTTCGCGATCTTCTCCTCGAGGGCGTAGATGGTCTTCGTCTTCGCCTCGGCGTCGGCGATGCCCGCCTGCTTCATCAGCGCGGTCATGTAGGCCTTGTACGCGTCGCGCACCGAAGCCATTTCCTTGTCCGCCGACAGGTAGTAGTCGCGGTTGGGCATGCCCAGTCCGCCCTGCAGCAGGTAGGCCATGTTGTGCGCGGGATCCTGCAGGCCCTGGGTGACGAACAGGCCGAACAGGCGGCTGGTGTAGTAGTTGGTGGCGTTCAGCGGATCGACGTCGGCGCGCAGGTTCTGGCCGAGGTAGGTGGCGAACGCGGCCTTGTCGTTGACGGCGGCGATCGCGTCGAGCTCGGGCTGCACCGGCGCCAGGCCGCGCTGCTCGATGGTGGCGGTGTCCATGAACGCCGTGTAGTAGTCGGCGATGCGGCGCTCGTCGGTGCCCGCGGCGGGCTTCGCGTCGATGATGCCCTTGACCAGGTCGGCCTGGCGCTGCTCGGCCTTCTGGAACACCTGCAGGAAGATGCCGGTGGCGGAACGGTCGGCCGGGATCTCGGCGGTCTTCAGCCAGCCGCCGTTGGCGTACTCGTTGAAGTCGTCGCCCGGCTGCACGGACTTGTCCATGCCGGCGACGTCGATGCCGATGACGGGTTGCGCGGGCGCGGTGGCGGCCGGTGGGGTCGCGGGCGTCGCGGCCTGGTCGGCGGTCGGCGTGCGGGTGCAGGCGACGCAGGCGCAGATGGCCATCGCCAGCAGGGTGGGACGGGAGAGGCGCATGGAGCGGTCACCGGGTTCGGGAGGGACCCGCAACATAAACCCGGCACGGGGGTGCGGCATAGGCCTGAAGTCACCGGAACGCTCCGTCGCGCCGGCCAGCGTGAGCCGCCCGGCCGCTTGCGGCAAACTGGACGCCTCTCCCGCCCGATGGAGCCGGCCATGCCGCTCGACGCCGCCGAGTACACGCGCCTCTACGAGGAATCGCTGCGCGATCCCGACGGTTTCTGGGGCCGTGCGGCCGGGCGCCTCGACTGGATGCGGCGGCCGGCGCGGGTGAAGGACACCTCCTTCGACGCCGCCGACTTCCACGTGCGCTGGTACGCGGACGGCGAGCTGAATGCGAGCGTGGAGTGCCTGGACCGGCACCTCGCCGCGCGCGGCGGCAAGGCGGCGATCGTGTTCGAGCCCGACGATCCGGCGGCGGATCCGCAGCGCATCACCTACAGCGAGCTGCACGCGCGGGTCTGCCGCCTCGCCAACGCGCTGCGCAACCTCGGCGTGGGCAAGGGCGACCGGGTCACGATCTACCTGCCGATGATCCCCGAGGCGATCGTGGCGATGCTGGCCTGCGCGCGCATCGGCGCGGTGCACATGGTGGTGTTCGGCGGCTTCGCGCCGCATTCGATCGCCGACCGCATCGCCGACTGCGGCAGCAAGCTGGTCATCACCGCCGACGAAGGCCTGCGCGGCGGCAAGCGCATCGCGCTGAAGGCGAACGTGGACGCCGCGCTGAAGCTGCCCGGCACCAACAGCGTCGAGACCGTGCTCGTGGTGCGCCATACCGGCGGCGCCGTGGCGATGCAGATGCCCCGCGACCGCTGGTACGAGGCCGTCGTCGAGGGCCAGCCGGACCGCTGCGAGCCCGAGCGCATGAACGCGGAGGACCCGCTGTTCATCCTCTACACCTCCGGCAGCACCGGCAAGCCGAAGGGCGTGCTGCACACGACCGGCGGCTACCTCGTGTTCTGCGCGATGACGCACGAGATGGCGTTCGACCTGCGCGACGACGACGTGTACTGGTGCACCGCCGACATCGGCTGGGTCACCGGCCACAGCTACATCGTGTACGGGCCGCTGGCGAACGGCAGCACCGCGGTCGTGTTCGAGGGCGTGCCGACCTGGCCGGACAGCTCGCGCTTCTGGCAGGTGGTCGACCGGCACCAGGTAACGATCTTCTACACCGCGCCGACCGCGATCCGCGCGCTGATGCGCGAGGGCGACG
>JBDZUW010000161.1:0-3003 GCA_040255375.1 Luteimonas sp.
GCGCAGGCCGATGGCGACGGGGACGGGCTTGAACATCGGCCTATGGTGCCATGCCCGGCCCGCCGGGCGACCACAGTTTCAACACGCGCCGTTGCGCCGCGGGCAAGGTATCCGGCCACCACGCCAGGCGGCCGCTGCGGCCGGTCGCGTCGCGCCAGCGCAGGAAGGCCAGCGGCCCGCGCCACGCGAGCGAGGCTTCGACCAGCCGTGCGCCGTCCAGCGTCGCCGCGCCGTCCGGACCGGCCGTCCGCGGCACTTCCAGCATCTGCGGCGGCAGCCGCGACTCCCGCCACGCCGCATGCAGCCCGGCCCCCGCCGCAACGGCCGCGAGCGGCCAGGCGGCGACGCGCGGCATCTCGCTGGCGAGGACCGCGAACGGCGCCAGCGCGGACAGCAGCAGGAGTGCGCCGACCACCCAGCGCGACGGCCGCCAGGCGATGCGCCAGGCGCCGGCGTCAGGGCGGGAGCTGGCGGATGCGCTGGACCAGCGCGTCGAGCGCGGCATCGGCGGGCGTCTCGTGGCCGAGGAACCAGCGCCAGAGCCTATCGTCCTCGCAGTCGAGCAGCCGTAGGAAATCGCCGCGTTCGGATTCGGAGGCCGTTGGCCGTTCGCGCTCGAGCCAGCGCACCAGCAGGTCGTCGAGCTCGCGCATGCCGCGGCGGCAGCGCCAGCGCAGTCGCCTGGTCTCGGTGGCGTCGTCCATGCCCTTCGCCTACAGCAGGCTGACGGCCAGCACCGCCCACAGGGCCCACAACACGATCCCGCCGGCGACATAGGCCTGGAAGCGGTGCATGACCTTGTTGTAGCTGCAGTGGATCGCGCTGTGCAGCACGCGCAGGGCCACGAACGACCACGCCAGCGCCAGCACCGCGGTGCCCGCCTGTCCGGTCAGCGCGGCCACCACCAGCGCGAGGTAGAACAGCACCGGCAGCTCGAACAGGTTGCGGAAGTTGTCCGCCGCGCGCGTGTCCTTGAGCCGCCCGGCCATCTGCGCCGAGGTCGCCACCGACTGCGGGTGGATCCGCTCGCGCCGCATCTCGCCGATGCGGGAGAAGTACATCCGGATCCAGACGGCGAAGGTCAGCGCGACCATCGCGAACGCCGGGAGCAGGACCTCAGCCACGGCGCTCCAGCATCAACTGCTTGATGTTGGCGATCGCGCGCGCCGGGTTCAGGCCCTTCGGGCAGGTGCGCGTGCAGTTCATGATGGTGTGGCAGCGGTAGAGCTTGAACGGATCCTCGAGGTCGTCCAGGCGCGCGCCGGTGTCCTCGTCGCGGCTGTCGACGATCCAGCGGTAGGCCTGCAGCAGGATCGCCGGGCCCAGGTACTTGTCGCCGTTCCACCAGTAGCTCGGGCAGGCGGTGCTGCAGCACGCGCACAGGATGCACTCGTACAGGCCGTCGAGCTTCGCGCGGTCTTCCTTCGACTGCAGGCGCTCGCGGTCCGGCGGCGGCGCGCTCTGCGTGCGCAGCCAGGGCTTGATCGAGGCGTACTGCGCGTAGAACTGGGTGAGGTCCGGGACCAGGTCCTTGACCACCGGCATGTGCGGCAGCGGATAGATCGGGACGTCGCCCTTGCCGGAGCAGTCCTCGATCGCCTTCGTGCACGCGAGCGTGTTGGTGCCGTCGATGTTCATCGCGCACGAACCGCAGATGCCCTCGCGGCACGAGCGCCGGAACGTCAGCGTCGGGTCGATCTCGTTCTTGATCTTGATCAGCGCGTCCAGGACCATCGGACCGCACTTGTCGAGGTCGACCTCGTAGGTGTCGGTGGTCGGGTTGCGCCCGTCCTCCGGGTTCCAGCGGTAGATCTTGAAGGTGCGGATGCGCTTCGCGCCCTGGGGCGCGGGGAAGCGGCGGCCCGGCTGGACCTTCGAATTGCGCGGCAGCGTGAATTCGGCCATCGGTTCGGTTCCTCAGTACACGCGTGCCTTGGGCGGGACGACCTCGACTTCGTCGTCGAGGGTGTACATGTGCACCGGCCGGTAGTCGATGCGCGTGGCGCCGCTGTCGTCCACCCAGCACAGGCTGTGCTTCATCCACTCGCCATCGTTGCGGTCCGGGAAGTCCTCGCGGGCATGCGCGCCGCGCGATTCCTTGCGGTTCTCCGCGGACACGATCGTCGCGAGCGCCTGGCCGAGCAGGTTCTGCAGTTCCAGGGTCTCGACCAGGTCGGAGTTCCAGACCAGCGAGCGGTCGCTCACCCGCACGTCGGCGAACGAAGCATGGATGTCGCGGATCTTCGCGACGCCTTCGGCCAGCGTCTCGCCGGTGCGGAACACCGCGGCGTCGGCCTGCATGGTGCGCTGCATGCGGTCGCGGATCACCGCGGTCGGCGTGCCGCCGTTGGCGTTGCGGACCTTGTCCAGGCGCGACAGCGCGAGGTCGCAGGCGTCTCCCGCGAGGCGGCCGTGCGGCTGGCCGGACTTGATCGTCTCGGCGGCGCGATTCGCGACCGCGCGGCCGAACACGACCAGGTCGAGCAGCGAGTTCGAACCCAGGCGGTTGGCGCCGTGCACGGACACGCAGGCCGCTTCGCCGATCGCGTACAGGCCCGGCACGACCGCATCGGGGTTGCCGCCCTTCAGCTGCACCACTTCGCCGTGGTAGTTGGTCGGGATGCCGCCCATGTTGTAGTGCACGGTCGGGATCACCGGGATCGGCTGCTTCTCCACGTCGACGCCGGCGAAGATCCGCGCGCTCTCGGCGATGCCGGGCAGCTTCTCGTGGATGTCCTTCGGGTCGAGGTGGGTCAGGTCGAGGTTGATGTGGTCCTTGTGCTCGCCGACGCCGCGGCCCTCGCGGATCTCGATGGTCATCGAGCGCGAGACGACGTCGCGCGAGGCGAGGTCCTTGGCGTTGGGCGCGTAGCGCTCCATGAAGCGCTCGCCGCTGCTGTTGCGCAGGATGCCGCCTTCGCCGCGCACGCCCTCGGTGATCAGGCAGCCGGCGCCGTAGATGCCGGTCGGGTGGAACTGCACGAACTCCATGTCCTGCAGGCC
>JBDZUW010000162.1:0-2979 GCA_040255375.1 Luteimonas sp.
GGGGCGATCACCAGGGGGCTCGAGCGCGACGACTACGGCGAGCTCCCATCGCTCGTCGCCGACCACGGCGTGTACCGCCTCATGATCACGAACGAGGTGAACGAGACGCAGTATACGAATCAGCTCCAGCTCATGATCGTCGACCACGCTCCCGGTACGACGATCAAGGCCGACGAGTTCGGGCACTTCTACGCTTTCGATTCGCTCGCCGCACCGACGTCCGCGCGCGACAGCTACGGACGCGACCTGGGCCCCTGGCTCGCGGCCTCCGACCATCTGGTGTGGGAGCCGGTGGTCCCGCCGGACAGCGCGCACGGCGTCCGGCAGGAGATCACCCTGACCTTCGCGAAACCGCCGTCGGCTTCGCACGCGTTTCTCGTCGCACGCGTGGCAACCGGACTCTGGGGCTCGCAGATGATCCGTGCATTCTCGCAGCTGCGCGGCACGTCGCTGCATGACTGGTACGCGGCGATGGATACGAGCCCCACGCAAGCAGCCGCGCTTCGCGCGTGGAACCTGCGCGAGGAGCTCTACGCTCTCAAGCTCGAGGTGGATGAGCCCACGGGATGGGAGGTCCGCGGCATCCTTCCGGGCGGCGGCCCGTTCCTGCCGGCGGATCGCGTGGTGCAGCTCGACCTGAGCCACGTGCGCGGCGATTCGCTGCGCATCCGCATCCGCCCGCCGTACGGATTCTGGGCGCTCAACTACTTCGCGATTGCGTACCGCACCGACGGCGCCGTGCACGCGAAGACAGTCGACGCGGCAACGGCGCACACGTCCGATGGACGGGAGCTGCTCTCCGACCTCGCGGCAGTCGACGACCGGTACTACGAGATGCCGAATACCGGCGACCACGGCTACCTCACCTTCGTCGCGCCGCCGCAGGCCGCCGGAACTACGCGCACTGTGTTCGCGCACGCGCGCGGCTATTACCGGCTGCACCTCGATCCCACGAATCCGCCCGACTCCGTGACCCTGGCGCGCTTCCTCGCCGTCCCGGATGCCGCCGCGCGGTTTGCCGCCGCCCGGTACGCCCAGTCGCATCCGCGCGTCGCGATCGCGCGCTGAGGGAGTCGCCATGCATCACGCTCATGTGGATCGCATCGTCAGCCTGGAGCCCGGCCGCTGTGCGCGCGCGCTCAAGTGTGTGTCGCTTCGCGATGAGGCCCTGGGCGAGCACTTTCCCGGCAACCCGGTGCTGCCGGGGGTGTTCCTCCTCGAAGCGCTGGCGCAGACCGCCGGCGTGCTGCTCTGGAAATCCACGGAGGAGGAACGCTTCGCGGTGATGGTGTCGATAGACCGGGCACGCTTCGTCTCCTTCGCCCGCCCGGGCGACACCGTGCAGCTCGACGTGGAGATCGAGGAACGGACCCGGGACGTCGCGCGGATCCGTTGCCGCGCCTCGCGCGATGGACGGGACGTCGCGCTCTCGAGGATGACCTTTCGCCTCGTGGCGAGCGATTCGCTGATCGCGCCGTACTACGCCCCCGCGTACCGGCAGATGATCGCGACCTGGCTCGGCGAATATCCGGTGATGAGCGATGCCTGAACGCATTGCAATCACCGGCGTCGGTGTCGTCACGTCCATCGGGATTGGCGCGGACGCGTTCGCGAAGGCGCTGCGCTGCGGTCGGTCTGGCGTGGGGCGGATCACCGCGTTCGACTGTCGTGACTTCGATACGCAGATCGCGGCGGAAATCGCCGCCGACGCGCTGTGCGTCGGCGACTACGTGACGCCGCCCAAGATGGTGAAGCACATGAGCCGCGCGTCGCAGTTCGCCGTCGTCGCGGCCGAGCTCGCCCGCCGCCACGCTCGGCTGGCAGTCGACGATGTCGACCCGGAACGCATAGCGGTGTGCGTGGGCGCCGGCGGCATGGGTCCGGTGGACCTCGACATGCTCGCCGGCCAGGCCAACGCCGTCCTGCGCGCGGCGGCTCGCACGGGCGGTTCGGAGTTCGACATCCCCGCCTTCGCGCGGGCGTACGCCGAGCAGGTGAATCCCATAGTCAGTCTTCGCGGGCTGCCGAACCTCGCCGCGGCACACGTTGCAATCCAGCAGGGCGCGCGCGGGCCCAACTACACCGTGACCACCGCGTGCACGTCGGGCACGCAGGCCATTGCCCAGGGGATGCGGATGATCCAGGCCGGCGACGCCGACGTCGTGTTCGCGGGCGGCACGGATGCGATGATCAACCCGGTGGGCGTGATCGGCTTCTCGATGCTCGGCACGCTGTCGCGCGCGAACGGCAACCCCGAACGCGCCAGCCGGCCATTCGATCGCGATCGCGACGGCTTCGTCATCGGCGAGGGCGCGGGTATCGTCGTGCTCGAGCGGGCGGGAATTGCCGCCGGTCGCGACGCGCCCATTCTCGCGGAGGCCGCCGGTTGCGGCGTGACCTGCGACGCCTATCGCATCACCGATGAGCGGCCCGACGCCTCCGGCGCCGCGCGGGCAATCACCTTGGCGCTACGGGACGCCGGCGCGAGCATCGCCGATCTCGGCTACATCAACGCGCACGGCACGGGCACGGTGATGAACGATCGCGTGGAGACGCGAGCCATCCGGACGGCGCTCGGTGCCCATGCGTTCGATGTCCCCGTGAGCTCGACCAAGTCCATGATCGGGCATCTCCTCGCCGGCGCCGGCGCCGTGGAGTACGTGGCGACCGTGCTGGCCATGCGCGACGGCTTTCTCCCGCCCACCATCAACTACGAGCACAGAGATCCGGAGTGCGACCTCGACTACGTGCCCAACCGCGCGCGCGATGCGCGGATCGGCGTAGCACTGAGCAACTCGTTCGGATTCGGAGGGCAGAACGCATGTGCGCTGATTCGCCGGTGGTGAACGCCGCCCCCTACGCCGACCTGGTCTGCGACCTGATCGCGGAAGTCCTCACGGTGCCGCGTGCCGACGTGCATCTCGACTCCGCCCTGATGCGCGATCTCGGCGCCGAGTCACTGGACTTCATGGATCTGGT
>JBDZUW010000163.1:0-2974 GCA_040255375.1 Luteimonas sp.
TCGAGCTACGGCTACGACGTGCGCTGCTCGCGCGAGTTCAAGGTGTTCACCAACATCAACTCGACGATCGTCGACCCGAAGGCCTTCGACCCGAAGAGCTTCGTCGACATCGAGGGCGACGAGTGCATCATCCCGCCCAATTCCTTCGCGCTGGCGCGCACCGTGGAGTACTTCCGCATCCCGCGCGACGTGCTCGTGGTGTGCCTGGGCAAGAGCACCTACGCGCGCTGCGGGATCATCGTCAACGTGACGCCGCTCGAGCCGGAATGGGAAGGCCACGTCACCCTCGAGTTCTCCAACACCACACCGCTGCCGGCGCGCATCTACGCGGGCGAGGGCGTGGCGCAGATGCTGTTCTTCCAGTCCGACGAGGCGTGCGACACCTCGTACCGGGACCGCGGCGGCAAGTACCAGGGCCAGACCGGCGTCACCCTGCCGCGGACCTGAGCCTCAGCGCGGCAGCGCGTCGCGCAGGCGGGTGATGCGTTCGACCAGCGCTTCCGGTTCGTACGGGCGGGCCGCGACGCGGCCCCAGACGGGCGCGGGCCACGCGGGATCGTCCTCGTAGCGCGCGATCACGTGCACGTGCAGCTGCGGCACGAGGTTGCCCAGCGCGGCGACGTTGAGCTTGAACGGGCGGAAGACGTCGCGCAGCAGGCGCGCGGCGAGGTCGATCTCGTCGGAGAGCTGCCGGCGCTGCGACGCTTCCAGGTCGATGAGCTCGCGCGCCGCCGGCAGCCGCGGCACCAGCACCAGCCACGGATAGTTGGCGTCGTCCATCAGCCGCAGTTCGCACAGCGCGAGCGTCGCGAGCGGATGCGTGTCGGCGGCCAGCTGCGGATGCAGGGCGTAATGCGACGGCTCGCGGGACGGATGGCGGGCCATGGTTCAGCCCAGTGCTTCGGCGAACAGGTGCATCGTGCGCTGGTGCGCCAATCGCGCCGCTTCGGCATGGTAGTGCGTGGCGTCGACGTCGCGGTTGAATGCGTGCCCGGCGCCGGGATAGACATGGACCTCGGCGCCGGGGCACTTGCGCCGGTGCGCCTCGACCGCTTCCGGCGGGATCGTCGGATCCTCCGCGCCGAAATGGAACTGGATCGGCGCGCGCAGCGGCTCGTCCAGGAACGCGACGTTGCGCGCACCGTAGTAGCTCGATGCCGGCAGGCCGAGGCGCGTGTTGCCGAGCAGGGCCACGGTGCCGCCCCAGCAGAATCCGACGATGCCGACCTTCAGCCCTTCGTCCTGCAGCAGCCGCGCGGCGGCCGCGGTGATGGATGCGGCGCGTTCCAGGCCCACGGCCTGCGCCAGTTCGCGCCCGCGGGCGACGCCGGCCGGGTCGTAGCCGAGCTCGACGCCGCGCTCGACCGCATCGAAGTACGCCGGCGCGAGGGCCACGTAGCCCTCGGCGGCGTAGCGGTCGGCGACCGCGCGGATGTGCGCGTTCACGCCGAAGATCTCCTGGACGACCAGGATCGCCCCGCGCGGCGCGGACATCGGGTCGGCGCGCCAGGCGCCGATCGCGCCCGCCGCACTCTCGAAGGAAATGTCGCCGCCCATCGGAGGCTCCTGTTGGCCGGGTCCGGGCCCGATTCTAGCGCCCGCTATAATCCGCGGCCGCCACGCGCCCCTCATCCCATGCCCGCCTCCGTCCGCACCGCCAGCCCGAAAGTCGGTTTCGTCAGCCTCGGCTGCCCCAAGGCGCTGGTGGATTCGGAGCGGATCCTGACCCAGCTGCGGGTCGAGGGCTACGACCTCGTGCCGAGCTACGACGCCGCTGACGTGGTCGTCGTGAACACCTGCGGCTTCATCGATTCGGCGGTGGCCGAATCGCTGGACGCGATCGGCGAGGCGATGGCGGAAAACGGCAAGGTCATCGTCACCGGCTGCCTGGGCAAGCGCGCCGACGTGATCCGCGAGGCGCACCCCGGGGTGCTTTCCATCAGCGGTCCGCAGGACTACGCGAGCGTGATGGACGCGGTGCACGCGGCCGTGCCGCCGGCCCACGATCCGTTCGTGGACCTGCTGCCGGACTACGGACTCAAGCTCACGCCGAAGCATTACGCGTACCTCAAGATCTCCGAGGGCTGCAACCACCGCTGCAGCTTCTGCATCATCCCGTCGATGCGCGGCGACCTCGCTTCGCGCCCGGTGGACGACGTGCTGCGCGAGGCCGAGCGCCTGGTCAAGGGCGGCGTGCGCGAACTGCTGGTGGTGTCGCAGGACACCTCGGCCTACGGCGTCGACCTGAAGTACGCCGAGCGCGAATGGCATGGCAAGGCGTACGCGACGCGCATGAAGGCGTTGTGCGAGGGCCTGTCGGAACTCGGCGCGTGGACGCGCCTGCACTACGTCTACCCGTATCCGCACGTCGACGACGTGATCCCGCTGATGGCGGAAGGCAGGCTGCTGCCGTACCTGGACATCCCGTTCCAGCACGCCAGCCCGCGGATCCTGAAGCTGATGAAGCGCCCGGGCGCGGTCGACCGCACCCTGGAGCGCATCCAGCGCTGGCGCGCGATGTGCCCGGAACTGACCGTCCGCTCGACCTTCATCGTCGGCTTCCCCGGCGAGACCGAGGCGGAGTTCGAAGCGCTGCTCGATTTCCTCGACGAGGCGCAGCTCGACCGGGTCGGCGCCTTCGCCTACTCGCCGGTCGAAGGCGCGGCGGCGAACGCGCTGCCGGATCCGGTGCCGGAAGCGGTGAAGCAGGAGCGCCTGGCGCGTTTCATGGAGCGCCAGGCGGCGATCAGCGCCGCGCGCCTGGAAGCCAAGGTCGGCACGGTGCAGCGCTGCATCGTCGACGCGATCGACGGCGAGCTGGCGATCGCGCGCTCGATGGCCGATGCGCCGGAGATCGACGGCGTCGTCCAGGTCCAGGACGGGCTTGCGGCGGGCCTGGTGCCGGGGCAGTTCGTCGACGTCGAGATCCTCGGCAGCGACGACCACGACCTCTACGGCGAAACCGCCGCATAGC
>JBDZUW010000043.1:0-15610 GCA_040255375.1 Luteimonas sp.
GAGCATGTTGCCGGTGAGCAGGCCGCCGTTGCTGCCGCCCATGATGCCCAGGTGCGCCGGGGAGGTGATGCCGTGCGACGCGAGTTCCTTCGCGACCGCGGCGAAGTCCTCGTAGGCCTTGTGGCGGTTCTGCTTCAGCGCGGCCTGGTGCCAGCGCGGGCCGTATTCGCCGCCGCCGCGGATGTTCGCGACCACATACACGCCGCCCTTCTCGAGCCAGCCCTTGCCGACGATGCCCGAATACGCCGGCGTCAGCGACACTTCGAAGCCACCGTAGCCGTAGAGCAGCGTCGGCTGCCTGCCGTCGTGCGGCACGCCCTTGCGGTGGACGATGAAGAAGGGCACGCGGGTGCCGTCGGCGCTGGTGGCGAAGTGCTGCTCGAGCACCAGGTTCGAGGCGTCGAAGAAGGCCGGCATCGACTTCAGCGTCTCCGGCACCTGCCCGATCTCGGCCAGCGACAGCGTCGTCGGCGTCAGGTAGTCGGTGGCGGTGAGCCACACCGCGTCGCTCTCGTCGCTGTCGACGGCGCGCACGCCGAGCGTGCCGATCTTCGGCGCGCCGGTGAACTCCGAGGTCGCCCAGGCGCCGCCGTCCGCGGCGGGCGTCAGCACGCTCAGCCGGTTCTTGACGTCGTCGAGCACGTTCAGCACCAGGTGCGACTTCGTCCAGGCGTAGGCCTCGAGCGAGGTCTTGCCGGTGGGCTCGAACAGCACGGTGAAGTCGCGCTTGCCGGCCATGAACGCATCGAAACCGGACGCGAGCAGCGCACCGGAGGGATACGTCTTCCCGCCCACCGTCCACGGATCGCGCAGCTGCAGCAGCAGCCAGCGGCCGTGCACGTCCTTGCTGGCGGAGTTCGGCGCGTCGACCTTGGCGAGCCTGCCGTCGGCGCCGCGCAGGTAGAGCTCGTCGTTGTAGAACGCGAGCGTGCGGCTGACGAGGTCGCGCTCGTAGCCGGGCGTGAACTCGTGCGCGGCGGCGATGTACATGTCGTCGGCCGTGCCTTCGTACACCGGCTTCGCGTCCGACATCGGCGTGCCGCGCTTCCATTCCTTGACGATGCGCGGGTAGCCGGACTTGGTCATCGCGTCCGCGCCGGCCGCGTCCTTGCCGAAGTCGGTGAAGACGTAGACGGTGTCCTCGTCGATCCAGCCGAGGCCGCCCTTGCTTTCGGGGCGGAAGAAGCCGCCTTCGACCCACTGCTTCGACACGAGGTCGAATTCGCGGGTGACGTCGGCATCGGCGCCGCCGCGCGACAGCGCGACCAGGCAGCGCCGGTAGACCTTGTCCGGAAGCCTGGGCTTGAGGCAGTCCGCGCCGTGCCAGACCCAGTTCTCGTGCTCGGCGGCGTTGAGCGCGTCGAGGTCGATCACGGTTTCCCATTCCGGCTCGGGCTTGCGGTATTCCTCGAGCGTGGTGCGGCGCCACAGGCCGCGCTGGTGCTTCGCGTCCTTCCAGAAGTTGTAGTAGTAGTCGCCGATCTTCGAGACGTCGGGGATCTTCGCGTCGGAATCGAGGATGGCGAGGATGTCCGACTGCAGCTTGTCGAAGCCGGGCGTCGCCGCGAGCTCGGCGTCGGTGCGCGCGTTCTGTGCCCTCGCCCAGGCCAGGGGCTTCTCGCCGGTGACGTCCTCCAGCCACTGGTAGGGGTCGTCGGCGGTCTGGGCCTGGGGGTTGGCCACGGGGGTCTCCTGGGGGTCGGGCAGGCCGGCAGCGAAGGCGGCGGGGATCGCGAACAGGGTGGCGGGCAGGATGGCGGCAGCGAGCAGGGCGGCGAGCGGCGCGGAACGGGCGTTCGTCGGAAGCGTCATGTCGGCGGCGTCGGATGGAAACGGTTCGCCAACCTAACATTTCCGCTGGGCGTTCGCCCCCGCACAGGGCCCGACCGGCGGCCGTCGCGGTCCGTGAGATGGCGCCTTCGCAAGCTGGCTGCATCCGACACGGAGCGCCACCATGAGCACCAGCCGACGCAAGTCCCGCATGCCGCGCACGATCCGCCCGCAGCGCCAGGCCACCCACCCCGATCCGCGCCTCGCCGCCGCGCTGCGCCAGATCCTGCTCGCCGGCATCGCACTGGTACTGGTGGTTCCCGCCGCGCGCGGGCAGGGCCAGTGGCTCGGCGCCTGGCCGCTGTGGCTGGTGGCGATGCCCGCGGCGAGCCTGTGGGCGCTGCATCGCTTCCCGCTGCCGCGGCTGCGGCCACGCGTCGTCGCGCCGGTAGCGGCCATGCCGGCGCGTGCGCGCCGGCGCGGGCCGCAGGCGCGGCGGCGGCGTCAGTATCCGGCCGCGTCGAGGGCCCTTTCGGCTTCCGCGCGCCCGATCTCGATGAGCTCGGCGGCGCGCCAGAATTCGTAGAACTGGCAGGCGTCGCGCGGGATCCGGATCACCAGTTCCGGCGGATCCAGCGCCAGCTCCACCCGCGCGATCTGCGCCTGCATGGTGTCAAGCGACCGCGACATCAGCTCGACCAGGCCCAGCGCGGTACGCCCGGTCGGAATGCCCGGCTCCCCATCGGTCGCGCCGGCGCGGGCGCTGCGATGCCCGAAGTGCTCGCCGACCCAGTCGCCGAAATGCTCCAGCCAACCCGCATGCTCGGCCTCGCCCGCGGCCGGTCCCGCCGGCTGCGGCCGGGCCGGCTCGCCCGGCGGGCGATCGGGCCAGCTATGCATGTCCACCGCCACCAGCCGGTGCGCGCCGGAGAGCCGGGTCGCGGTGATCGGCAGCGGCGCGAGCAGGCCGCCGTCGACGAGCAGGCGCCCGTCCACTTCGTGCGGCGTGAACACGCCCGGGATCGCGAACGACGCCCTCAACGCGTCCCACAGCGGCCCGCTGCGCAACCACACCACGCGCTGGCGCTGCAGGTCCACCGCGACCGCGGTGAACAGCAGCGGCAACGACTCGATCGGCGGATTGCCGACCACCTCGCGCATCGCCGCGACCAGCCGCTCGCCGCGGATCAGCCCGGCGATGCCGAGCCCCGGGTCGAGCAGACGCAGGAACTGGTTGCGGTCCATGCGCAACAGCTGCTCGCGGAACTCCGCCAGCTTGCCCGCCGCGTAGATGCCGCCCACCAGCGCGCCGCTGGACGAGCCCGATACCGCGACGATGTCGAGGCCGCGCGCCTCCAGCGCCTCGATCACCCCGATCTGCGCGAAACCGCGCGCGCCGCCGGCCCCGAGGACCAGCGCGACCTTCTCGCCGCGGCGCTTCCCGGACGCGCTCGCGGCCGCCATGCGGCTAGCGCTCGTAGTTCGACAGCGCCAGCTGCAGCAGCGAACGCGCCTGCTCGCGCAGCGACGGCGGCTCGGCGATCTCCGCGTCGCTGCCGTAGTGCATCACGTCCATCAGCAGCTCGCGCGCATTGCTGTAGGGCACCTTCAGCTCGTAGCGGCCGTCGGGCAGCCAGCGGCCCTGCTGCTGCGAATGCCAGTGCTCGTCGGCGACCCAGCGCGCGGCGCGCTCGTTGAACAGGATGGTCGCCCAGCCCTTGGGCGCGCCGGAGAAGATGCCGTAGCTGCCGGAGAGGTGTTCGTTGAGCGTGGCCTCGTCGATGTCGCGCGCCGCCGCATCGAGCATGCGCGCGTTGCCGATGCGGTCCACCGAGAAGCTGCGCAGCGCCTCGCGCTCGTGGTCCCAGGCGTCGAGGTACCAGTTGTCCCGGTAATGCGTGATGCGCTGCGGCGACACCGTGCGCTTCGTCTTCTCGCCGGTGGAGCGCGCGCGGTATTCGAACGCGAGCTGGCGGCGCTCGAGCACCGCCGAGCACACGATGCGGAACGCGGCCTCGTCCATGCGCCGCGTGCGGTGCGGAATGACGCGCACGCGTTCGACCGGCCAGCGTTTGCCGCCGCCCGAATGCTCGTCGAGCAGCTTCTCGATGCGCTGCTGCAGCGGCGCCAGCGCGCTCGAGAGCATGCCGCCGCCGCTGCGCGCGAGCAGCTGCTGCGCCGCGAGCAGCGCGTGCAGCTCCTCGGAGTTGAGCCATAGCCCGGGCAGTTCGAAGCGATCGCCTTCGGCCGGGTCGTAGCGGAAGCCCGCTTCGCCGTCGCCGACCACCGGCGCCATCAACGCGTCGCGCAGGAAGGCCAGGTCGCGGTAGACCGTGGCCCGCGAGCACCCCAGTTCCTCCTGGAGCCGCGGCACGGTGACCGGGTAGCGGGCGCCGCGCAGGATGCGGTGCAGGGCGATGATGCGTTCGTAGCGGTCCATGGGCGGATTATGGCGCGCTCCGGGGGGGCCGTGCACAATGGCCCGATGCGCGAGCCGACGCTCAACACCTCCCCCTCCCCGGGCGACGAGGTGCGGACCACGACCTGCTACATGTGCGCCTGCCGCTGCGGCATCAAGGTGTGGCTGAAGGACGGTCGCGTCCGCTACATCCAGGGCAACCCGGCGCACCCGGTCAACCGGGGCGTGCTGTGCGCCAAGGGCTCGGCCGGGATCATGCAGCACTACTCGCCGGCGCGGCTGGAGAAGCCGCTGCTGCGCGTCGGCGAGCGCGGCTCCGGCGAGTTCCGCGAGATCGAGTGGGAAGAGGCGCTGCAGCTGGCGACCTCGTGGCTCGCGCCGCTGCGCGCGAACGATCCCGACGGCCTCGCCTTCTTCACCGGCCGCGACCAGTCGCAGGCGCTCACCGGCTGGTGGGCGCAGCAGTTCGGCACGATCAACTATGCGGCGCACGGCGGCTTCTGCTCGGTCAACATGGCCGCGGGCGGCATCTACACGCTCGGCGGCTCGTTCTGGGAATTCGGCGAGCCGGACTGGGAGCACACGCAGTACCTGATGCTCTGGGGCGTGGCCGAGGACCACGACTCCAACCCGATCAAGCTCGGGCTCGGCAAGCTCAAGGCGCGCGGCGCCAAGATCGTGGCGGTGAATCCGGTGCGCAGCGGCTACGGCGCGATCGCCGACGAGTGGATCGGCATCCGCCCGGGCACCGACGGGCTGTTCGCGTTCGCGCTCATCCACGAATTGCTGCGCAGCGACCGCATCGACCTCGACTACCTGGTGCGTTACGCGAATGCGCACTGGCTCGTCGTGCGCAACCCCGGTGGCGCCGATGACGGGCTGTTCGCGCGCGACGCGGAGGGCCGGCCGCTTTGCATCGACCGCGATCGCGACGCACCGGTCGACGCGGGAGCGGCCGGCATCTCGCCGGCGGTCGTCGGCGAATACGTGCTGCCGGACGGACGCCGCGCGGTGCCTGCGTTCCATCTCGTCGCCGAACGTTACCTCGATCCGCAGTATTCGCCGGACGCGGTGAGCGAACGCTGCGGCATCCCCGCCGCCACCATCCGCCGCATCGCGCGCGAACTCGCGGCGGCCGCCTTCGACAGCGGACTGAAGCTGCCGGTCGCGTGGACCGACGCCTGGGGCCGCGAGCACGCGGAAATGACGGGCCGCCCGGTGGCGATGCACGCGATGCGCGGCATCAGCGCGCACAGCAACGGCTTCCACACCTGCCGCGCGCTGCACCTGCTGCAATTGCTGCTCGGCGCGGTGGATGCGCCCGGCTCGTTCCGCTACCAGCCGCCCTACCCGAAGCCGATTCCGCTGCCGAACCGCCCGGGGCGCGTGCGGCGCGAGGACGGCACGCTGGATGCCGGGCCGCTCGGCTTCGTGCACGGGCCGGAGGACCTGCTCGTGGATGCGGACGGCAATCCGCGCCGCATCGACCACGCGTTCTCGTGGGGCTACCCGCTCGCCGCGCACGGCATGATGCACACGCTGCTGCGCAATGCCTGGGCCGGGACTCCGCGCCGCATCGACACGCTGCTGATGTTCATGGCCAACATGGGCTGGAACTCGGCGATGAACACCGCCGAGACGATCCGCTTCCTGACCGACAAGGACGAGAGCGGCGAATACCGCATCCCGCGCATCATCTATTCCGATGCGTACGCCTCGGAAACGGTGGCCTACGCCGACCTGGTGCTGCCCGACACGACCTACCTCGAGCGCTTCGACGCGATCAGCCTGCTCGACCGGCCGATCTCGGATGCGGACGGCGTGGCCGACGCGATCCGGCATCCGGTGCTGGATCCGGCGGCGCAACCCGTGCCCGGCGGCGGCTTGCCCGATGGAAGCCGGCCCGATGGAAGCCGGCGCGACGTGCGCGGCTTCCAGTCGGTGCTGCTGGACCTCGGCGCGCGGCTGGGGCTGCCCGGCATGGTCGAGGCCGACGGCTCGCCGAAGTACCGCGACTACGCCGACTACATCGTGCGCCACGAGCGCGCGCCCGGCGTCGGCCTGCTCGCGGGCTGGCGCGGCGCGGACGGCGCGGCCCACGGCAAGGGCCCGCCCAACCCGGCGCAGCTCGAGCGCTACATCGCCAACGGCAACTTCTGGCGCGAGGAGATCCCGGAGCACGCGCGCTACTTCAAGATGGCCAACCGCGGCTACCTCGAATGGGCGCAGCGCTTCGGCTTCGTCGGCTCGACCGCGCCGATCGTGCTGCAGCTCTATGCCGAGCCGCTGCAGAAATTCCGCCTCGCCGCGCAGGGCCACGGCCCGGTGCAGCCGCCGGAACGCGACCGCGCGCGCGTCGAACGGTATTTCGATCCGCTGCCGATGTGGTACGAGCCGTTCGAGCACGACCAGACCTCGCGCGAGGCCTTCCCGCTCAACGCGGTGACGCAGCGGCCGATGTTCATGTACCACGCGTGGGGCTCGCAGAACGCCTGGCTGCGGCAGATCGCGACGCGCAACTACCTCTACCTGCATCCGGACACCGGCGCGCGGCACGGCATCGTCGACGAGGACTGGATCGAGGTGTCCTCGCACAACGGCACGATCCGCGTGCAGGCGAAGTTCGCCGCGAACGTGCAGCCCGACACGGTGTGGAGCTGGAACGCGATCGGCAAGCGCCGCCGCGCGTGGCGCCTGGCGGACGACGCGCCGGAATCGCGCAAGGGTTTCCTGCTCAATCCGCTGATCTCGGACCTGACGCCGCGCGGCGATTACGCGAACGCCGATCCGGTGACCGGGCAGGCGGCGTGGTTCGACCTGCGCGTCGCGATCCGGCCGGCGGCCGGCGCGGAGACAGCCGCGGATTCGGATGCGGATGCGCGCGGGAGTGCGCCGCAACTTCCGCCGCTCGCCTGCGCCGAGGCCGACGAACGCCCGCTGCGCTACGGCGCGCGCTTCCGCAACGCCGAATTCCGCAGCCAGGCCGCGCCCGAGGCGCCGCGCCGCAAGGAGCGTCCGTGACCGCACTGCCGCCGCCGTCGAAGAAGAAGCTCGGGCTGGTCGTCGACCTCGACACCTGCGTCGGCTGCCATGCCTGCGCGGTGAGCTGCAAGGAATGGAACGCCGGCGGCATCGCAGGGCCGCTGACGGATACGGATCCCTACGGCAAGTCGCCGGACGGCGTGTGGTTCAACCGCGTGCACAGCTACGAAGTGACGGGAGACCTCACGTTGCACTTCCCGCGCTCGTGCCTGCACTGCGAGACGCCCGCGTGCGTGACCGTCTGCCCGACCGGCGCGAGCTACAAGCGCGCGGAGGACGGCATCGTGCTCGTCGACGAGGACAAGTGCATCGGCTGCAAGCTGTGCAGCTGGGCCTGCCCGTACGGCGCACGCGAATACAGCGCGGTCGAGGGCGTGATGAAGAAATGCACGCTGTGCGTCGACCGCATCTACAACGAACACCTCGACGAGGCGGAGCGCCAGCCCGCATGCGTGCAGGCCTGCCCGAGCCGCGCGCGGCATTTCGGCGACCTCGGCGATCCGGCGTCGGAGGTGTCGAAGCTGGTGGCGGCGCGCGGCGGCGTGGACCTGATGCCCGCGCTCGGCTATCGGCCGACCAACAAGTACCTGCCGCCGCGCCCGCGGCGCGGAGGCGCAGGCGCGGATGCGGACGCCGGGCCGGCCGCGGCATCGGCGGAGACCGCGTCGCCGCTGCGCTGGCTCGACCGGATCCTGCGCCGGTAGCGCACCTACAATAGGCCGCCATGCATCCCGCGCTGTCCGTCATCTTCTTCACCACGCTGTCCGGCGCCGGCTACGGCCTGCTCTGCTGGGCGGCGCTGGGCGCGCTGTCCGGCGGCGCCGCGCCGCGCACGCTGCTGTCCGCCACGCTGCTGGCGCTGGTGCTGGCGAGCGCGGGCCTGCTCGCTTCGTTCTGGCACCTGGGCAAGCCGCTGCGCGCATGGCGCGCGTTCTCGCAATGGCGCACGTCCTGGCTCTCGCGCGAGGGCGTGGCCGCCGTGCTGACCTACGTGCCGGCGCTGCTGTTCGCGGCGATGCTGCTGCCGGCGATGATCGGCGCGCACGAGCTCGGCGATCCGGTCGTTCCCGGCGCCCGAGGCATCGCGGTGGCGCTCGCGCTGCTCGCCTGCGCGCTGGCGACGGTGGCGTGCACGGCGATGATCTACGCGTCGCTGAAGCCGATCCCGGCCTGGCGCCATCGCCTGGTGCTCCCGGGCTACCTCGGATTCGCGCTGCTCTGCGGCGGGCTGCTGCTGGCGGCGCTGGCCGCGACGCAGGCCGGCCGCGCGCCCTCGCCCGCCGCCGCGAAGGCGCTGCTGTTCCTCGCCGCCGCGCTGGGCGCGCTGAAGCTGCACTACTGGCGCGCGATCGATGCGGAGCCGCTGCCGGCCACGCGCGGCGATGCGGTGGGGCTGCCCGGGCGCACGGTGTCCGTGTTCGAGCGGCCGAACACGGAAGCGAACTACGTCACCCGCGAGATGGCGTTCGCGGTCGCGCGCAGCCACGCGGAACGGCTGCGCGGCCTCGCGCTCGTGCTGTTCGCGGTGGTGCCGATCGTGTGCGTGCTCGCGATCGGCCGGGTGCCCGGCGTGCCGCCCGCGGCCTGGCTGTGGATCGCCGCGATCGCCGCGCTCGCCGGTGCCTTCGTCGAGCGCTGGCTGTTCTTCGCCCAGGCGCGCCACGTCGTGACGCTCTACTACTGACATGGTCGCGGCGTTCTGGCTCGCGGTGCTGATGCCGCCGGTGTTCGTGCAGCCGTTCCCGCAGGCGCCCGGGCTGCCTGCGGCGATCGCGCTGGCCGGCGGCCAGGTCTCGCTGCAACGCCCGTGCTACAGCCTCGAATGCCTGCAGGCCGGATGGCACCGCTGGGCACCGCCGGCGCCGGTGCGCCGCAATCCCTTCGCGATGCCGCGGCCGCTGCGCGCGTCGCGCGGCGGCTTCAGCGCGCCCGCGACGCGCCGCGAGTGGGTGGCCAGCTACGGCAGCAACGCGCGCTTCGGCACGCGCTACGGCGTCGAAGCGATCCGCGAGCGCGACACGGAAGTGCGCATCGAGGTCGGCAGCGGCTACCGGCTGCAGCCCTACGCGGACGATGGCATCGGCCACATCGGCCCGGTCGCGCGCGGCAGCCTGGAGTGGCTGCAGCGCGTCGGCGACAACGCCCGGCTCGTGCAGCAGGTGCGCGTCGAGACCGGGCACGGCGACACCTTCGTGCGCAACTCGGTGGCGCTCGACATCACCCTGTTGCCGAACTGGACGCTGCGCTCCAGCGTCGACGTGCGCCACCACAGCGCCGCGGACGACACCGCGACCCAGGGCTCGGTGCAGCTGCGCTATTCGTTCTGAGCCTCGAGGAACTCGCCGGCGCCGGCGTCGAGGAGCTGGCGCGCGACCTGCAGGCCGATCGCCCCGGGCGCATCGGCGGGGCCTTCCGCCCGGGCGCGCACCATGCGGCCGTCCGCGGCGGAACCCACCAGTCCCTGCAGCACGAGCCGCGTGCCGCCGTCGTGCAGTTGCGCGAGCCCGGCGACCGGCACGTGGCAGCTGCCGTGCAGCGCGCGGTTCATCGCCCGCTCCGCGGCCACGCGGACGTGCGTGGACGGATCGTCGAGCGCCGCGCAGAGCGCGTGCACGCCCGCGTCGCCGTCGCGGCATTCGATGGCGATGGCGCCCTGCGCGGGTGCCGGCAGCCAGTCCGGCGCGTCGAGCCGCGCGCGGATCCGCGCGCCGAAGCCGAGGCGCTCCAGGCCGGCGCAGGCCAGCACGATCGCGTCGTACTCGCCCGCGTCGAGGCGGGCCAGGCGCGTGTTGACGTTGCCGCGCAGGTCCAGCAATTCGAGGTCCGGCCTGCGCGCGCGCAGCTGCGCCTGCCGGCGCAGCGACGACGTGCCCACGCGCGCGCCCCGCGGCAGCGCGTCGATGCCGTCGAAGGCGTTGCTCACGAACGCGTCGGCATGGTCGGCGCGCGCCAGGATCGCGGCGAGCGCGAAGCCCGGCTCGAGTTCCATCGGCACGTCCTTGAGCGAGTGCACCGCGCAATCGGCCTCGCCGCGCTGCATGGCCAGCTCCAGCTCCTTCAGGAACAGGCCCTTGCCGCCGATCGCGGCCAGCGAGCGGTCGAGCACCTGGTCGCCGCGCGTGCTCATCGGCACCAGTTCGACCTGCAGGCCCGGATGCGCTTCGCGCAGGCGCGCGGCGACATGCCCGGTCTGCCAGAGGGCGAGCGGGCTCTTGCGGGTGGCGATGCGCAGCACGGTCATGCTGCGATTATAGGAGGCGGACCTGGTTGCGGAGGGCCGGCAGGCAGCGCCGGCTGACTTCGAGCGGGTGCGGGCCATGGCGCAGCACCGCGCGCACGTGGCCCTCGCCGTCGCGGCGCAGCTCCATCAGCTCGTGGCGGGCCACCAGGCAGTTGCGGTGGATGCGCACGAAACGGTCGGCGAACTCCTCCTCCAGCGCCTTGAGCGACTCCTCCACGAGGTCCTGGCCGCGCGCGTGGTGGACCACCACGTACTTCTCCTCGGCCTGGAGGTAGTGCACGTCCTCGATCGGGATCAGGCGCAGGCTGCCGCCCAGCCGCGCGCACAGGTGCGAACGCTCGCGGCCGCGCGCCGCGGACGCATGGGCGCGGCCCGCCGCGAACGTGCGCGCGCGTTCCACCGCCGCCGCCAGCCGCTCGGCCCGTACCGGCTTGACGAGGTAATCGATCGCCTGCGCCTCGAACGCTGTCAGCGCATGCGCGTCGTAGGCCGTGCAGAACACCACCGCCGGGCGCGGTTCGAACGCGGCGAGATGACGCACCACTTCCAGCCCGTCCATGCCGGGCATCGCGATGTCGAGCAGCAACAGGTCCGGCTCGTGCTCGGCGCAGGCCTGCAGCACCGCGCGCCCGTCGCCGGCCTCGGCGACGACCTCCACGCCGGGAACGTCGGCGAGCAGGTGGCGCAGGCGCTCGCGGGCCAGGGGTTCGTCGTCGGCGATGATGATCTTCATGGCGACCGGCTCGCGTCCAGCGGAACGCGGAGTTCGCAACGATAGTAGCCCGGCCCGCGGCTCGTGGTGAGCCCCGCGCGCGGACCGAAGGCGTAGGCCAGCCGGTGGCCGATGCTGCCCTGCGCGTGGCGCGCGCCCGCCGCGCCGGCGCCGCCGGCCGGATCGGCCGCGGAAGCCTCCGCCGGCGCCGGATTCGCGACCACGAGCCGCAGCATGCCGGCCTCCGCCCGCAACGCGATGTCCACCGTGCCGCCTTCGGGCAGGCGCGAAACGCCGTGCAGCACCGCGTTCTCCACCAGCGGCTGCAGCACCAGGCGCGGCAGCGGCTGGTTCCAGGGCAAGGGTTCCTCGCGCTGCCACGCCACGCGCAGCCTCGGGCCGAGCCGCAGCGTCTCGATCGCGAGATAGCGCTCGGCGAGCTCGACTTCGTCGCGCAGCGTCGAGGCGGCCACGCCCTCGCCCGCGTCCAGCGCCGCGCGGAACAGGTCGGACAGGTCGAGCAGCGCGTGCTCGGCGACCGCAGGATCGCGGCGCACGAGCCCGATGATCGCGTTGAGGCTGTTGAACAGGAAGTGCGGCCGGATCCGCGCCTGCAACGCATCGGCCTGCGCGCGCGCGGAGGCGCGCACCTGTGCCTGCCAGCCGTCGATCACGTACAGGTAGCGCAGCGCCACCCCGGCGATGAGCGCGGACAGCGCCGCGCTGCCGAGCGCGAAGCGCGGAAGCGTCACGCTGCCCGCAAGCAGCCCGTAGCCCAGGTCGCGGTCGAGCTGGTAGACGATCGCCGCGCCCGCCAGCGCCACCGCGAACGCGGCCGCGAGCGCAACGGCCGAGCCCAGCGGCACCGGCAGCCGCGACACCGGGCGGCGCGCGGTGCACAGCACCACCGCGACCGCGAGCGCGAGCCATAGCGCGAAGCCGCTGGCGATCGCGAAGCGCACCGGCGTCCACGGCATGCCGCCGTCGGGCGACAACGCCAGCACCAGCACGACGAGTTCCGCCACGCCGAACAGCGTGGCCAGCCGCGGCAAGCGGCAGAGGTCGGGCAGCCAGGGGTCCGTGTCGCTGCGGCGGTGCTGGCCCGTGGACATCGCGCGCGTCCTTGCGTCAGCCCGCGTCGGCCAGGGGCGCCGCGAAGCGCCGCTCGAGCCAGTCGGCGAGATCGCGGATCTCCTCGGCGCAGACCGAATGGCCCATCGGGTAGGCGTGCCATTCCAGGTCGAAACCCAGCGCGCGCAGCACCTGTGCGCTGTGCTCGCCGGCGCGCGCCGGAACCACCGGATCGGCGCTGCCGTGCGCCATGAACACCGGCTGCCGCAAGGCGGCGTGCTGCAGGAATTGCGATGCCTGCGGCGCCATCGGCAGGTAGGTCGAGAGCGCGGCGATGCCGGCCAGCGGTTGCGCCCGGCGCAATCCCGCCGATAGCGCGATGGCGCCGCCCTGCGAGAAGCCGGCAAGGACGATGCGTTCTGGCGGAATGCCGCGCTCGACCTCGCGCGCGATCAGCGCTTCGACCTGCATCACCGATTCCAGCACGCCCACGCTGTCGGCGCGGTCGCTGCCGCCGAGCTCGTCGGCGCTGAAATTGCGGATGTCGTACCAGGCGCGCATCCGCATGCCGTTGTTGATCGTGACCGGGCGCACCGGCGCATGCGGGAACACGAAGCGCAGCGCCGGCCAGCCGGAACGCACCAGCTCGGGCACGATCGGCGCGAAGTCGTGGCCGTCGGCCCCGAGGCCGTGCAGCCACAGCACCGCCCAGCGCGGCGACGGGCCGGTCTCGTGTTCGACGGTCTCGAGCAGGGCGGGCGTGGCGTCCATCCCCGCATTGTATGGAAAAAGGGGGTCAGCCCCCCTTTAGCTCGCCGCCCTTCTGTTCGGTCAGCCGGAACCGGCACACGTGCCCGCCGCGCACGATGCACTCCATGTGGTGCACGCGCTTGCCGGTGGCCGCTTCCATGTAGGCCAGGTCGAACCTGCAGACCTGCGGGTGCTGCTTCGCGAGGGCGTGGAAGACGCAGTTGAACGCCTCCACCTGCCAGTCGTCACCATGGCGCGCGGGCACCGCTTCGTAGCCAAGCGCGTCCAGGCGCTGCGCCAGCTCGCGCGCGAGCGCTTCGCCGGAACCGGCCTGCACGCGCGGCTGCGTCGACGCGACCGTCGCGCCTAGCTCCTGCAGCAGCGCGCCGACTTCCTTCTCGCCGAGCCGCGCCTGCAGTTGCGCCACCAGCGCCGCGGCGATCGCGCCGTAGTTGCGCGGGAACAGTTCGCGGCCTTCCGTGGTGAGCGCGTAGCGCGCCTGTGGGCGGCCGCCCGTCGGCACGGGCGCGATGCGCTCGACCAGCCCGCGCACCGTGAGCGCGGTGAGGTGCTGGCGCACCGCGTTGTGGCTGACGTGCAGGCGCTGGCACAGGTCCTCGACGCCGATGCCGTCGCGC
Source organism: Luteimonas sp. (assembly GCA_040255375.1). Taxonomy (GTDB): domain Bacteria; phylum Pseudomonadota; class Gammaproteobacteria; order Xanthomonadales; family Xanthomonadaceae; genus Cognatiluteimonas. The sequence goes on from JBDZUW010000043.1 coordinate 13,644, forward strand.
GACAGCAGCAGCTGCCGGAGCAGCCGCTGCTGGGTGTCGCCGAAGCGGGCGAGGCCCTGGGTCATGCCGCGACCTCAGCTCGCCTTGTCCGGGAACTGCTTTGCGATGGCACCGGCCAGCGCGTCGGCGATCATGTCCATGTGCGCCTGCATGGCGGTCCATTCGGTGGCTTCGCCCGCGGCGTCGCCCTTCATGATCAGGTCGATCTGCGACGAATGGTGCGCACCGTGCGCCAGCAGCAGCCCGCGCACCGTGTCTTCCGGCAGGTTGGGATTGGCGCCGGCGAGGAACTTCGCGATCCCGCCGGCGTTGGCGGCGAGGTCGGCCATCGCCTTGTCCGCGCCGGCCTTGTCGTCCTTCGCGCGCGCGTCGGTCATCGCCTTCACCGCGCCCCAGTGGCCTGCGAGCAGTTCCAGCATGCGGTCGCCCGCGGCGTCGCCGTAGAAGCCGGCGACGGCCCTGGCGATGTCCTTCGCGTTCGCGACCACGGCATCGGCGGCCGACTTCGCCGCAGCCTTGTCGGCGGCGTGCACCGCCAGCGCGTAGTCGCGGGCGTGGACGATGTGGCCGTGCCAGAGGTCGCGCATCGCGGCCTGCAGCTGCGGCGCGGCGGGCGCGGGGGTGGCGTCCGCGGCGGCCTGGGCCGGGGCGTCCGCAGGAGCCGCGGCGGGCGCCGGCGCTGCGGCGGTGGCGGGTGCGGCCGCGCCGGAACCGGCATCGGGCGAAGGAGCCGGGCTGCACCCGGCGACGACGGCGAGCGCTGCGGCCAGGCCCAGCGGTTTCAGGGAGACGGACATGACGGGACTCCGGAACGGATCGCGGATTGCGACGGCGCCAGCCTGCGCCTGTCCAGCCTATGCCGCAGTTCGATATGTGTAAAGTCGTTATCCGAAGGCGTTGATGAAGCCGGTGATGATCAGCGCGTTCGTGAAATCGATGAAGAACGCGCCGACCAGCGGCGCCACGAGGAACGCGCGCGGCGCCGCGCCATAGCGCTCGACGAGGGTGCGCATCACCGCCATCGCGTTGGCGGTGGTGCCGAGCATGAAGCCGATGAAGCCGCCGCCCATCACCGCCGCGTCGTAGTCGCGGCCCATCCGCCGGAACACGACGACGCAGAAGGCCGCGACGAGCGCCAGCTGCAGGCCGAGGTTCACCACCAGCGGCAGCGCGAGGCCGGCGAGCTCCCACAGCTTCAGGTTCATCAGCGCGACCGCGAGGAACAGCGCCAGGCAGATGTTGCCGATCAGCTCGATGGTCGGCACCGACAGGCCGATGCGACCGGTGGCGTCGTCGAGGTTGCGCACCAGTGCGCCGACGAGCATCGCGCCGACGTAGGCCGGCAGGGTGATGCCGGTGGACGAGATGCCGGCGCTGACCCACGACCCGATCCACATCGCGACGAGGATGGCGACGATGCTCTTGAGCGCGCCGTACTCGCGTTGCGCCTCGGTCTGGATCAGGCCGCGCGCTTCGTCGTCCGGCGCGACATGGTCCTGCGGCCGCGTCGACACGAGCGAATGGCGGCGGATGAACCAGGTGCTCACCGGCCCGCCGGCGAGGCCGCCGAGGACGATGCCGCCCATCGCCGCCGCCACCGCGACCGACTCCGCGCCGCGGATGCCCGCCTGCTCGAACAGCGGCGCGAACGCCAAGCCCGTCGCCGGGCCGCCGGTGAGCGTGGTCGAGCCCGCGAGCACGCCGAACAGCGGATGCAGCCCGAAGCCGACCGCCACCGCCATGCCGAGCAGGTTCTGCACGACCGCGAACACCGACGCCAGCGCGAGGAACACCACGACCTGCCGCCCGCTCACCTTCAGCAGCCGCAGGCTGGCGTTGAAGCCGATCGTGGTGAAGAACGCGATCATCAGCGGCGACTGCAGCGTGGTGTCCATCACGAACACCGCGGTGCCCTGCCCGTGCGCGATCCACGCGACGACCGCGAACACGAGGCCGCCGATCACCGG
>JBDZUW010000044.1:0-15386 GCA_040255375.1 Luteimonas sp.
TGTTGGTGAACACCTTGAACTCGCGCGAGCAGCGCACGTCGTAGCCGTAGCTCGACGTGCCGTAGCTGACGATGCGCTGGCCGTCCGCGGCATGCTTCACCTGCCCGGCCTCGAACGGCTCGATCATGCCCTTGCCGGCCATCTCGCGGATCCAGCGGTCGCTCTTGATGCTCATGCGGCTTCCATCGCCCCGAAAGCGGCCATTGTACGGGGCCGGGCGCGACGTGCGCCCCGGTCCGGGCCGCTCAGGCCAGCGCGGCGGCGATCGGCATCGGCGCGCGCGGCTGCGCGGCCAGCCGCATCGCCAGGGCCCGCGCGACGCTGCGGAACGCCTGCGCCGCGGGCGAGCCGGGCGCGGCCGCGACCACCGGGACGCCGGCGTCGCCCTGCTCGCGGATCGCCAGCTCCAGCGGCAGGCTGCCCAGCAGCGGCACCCCGTACTGCGCCGCCATGCGCGCGCCGCCGCCCTCGCCGAACACGTGCTCGACGTGGCCGCAGTTGCGGCAGGTGTGCACGGCCATGTTCTCGACCAGGCCCAGCACCGGCACCTGCACCTTCTCGAACATGCGCAGCGCCTTGCGCGCGTCCAGCGTCGCCACGTCCTGCGGCGTCGTCACCACGACCGCGCCGGCGACGGGGATCTTCTGCGCGAGGGTCAGCTGGATGTCGCCGGTGCCCGGCGGCAGGTCGATGATCAGGTAATCGAGGCTGGACGCCGTGGGCCCCGCTTCGCCGCCCCACAGCGTCTGCTCGAGCAGCTGCGTGAGCGCGGAGGTCGCCATCGGGCCGCGCCAGATCATCGGCGTGTCCTGCTCGACCAGGAAACCGATCGACATCGCCTCGATGCCGTGCGCGCGCATCGGCTCGATCGACTTGCCGTCGGGGCTGTCGGGCCGGCCCGACAGGCCGAGCATGGTCGGCACGCTCGGGCCGTAGACGTCGGCGTCGAGCACGCCCACGCGCGCGCCGTCGGCGGCGAGCGCGAGCGCCAGGTTCACCGCGACGGTCGACTTGCCGACGCCGCCCTTGCCGGCGCCCACCGCGATGATGTTGCGCACTCGCGGCGACAGCGCCACGTTCGGCTGCGGCGCGTGCGCGGAAATGCGCGGGACCACCTCGAAGGCGGCCAGCGGCGCGGGCGCGATGGCGGCGGCGACCGCGTCGCGCAGGCTCGGCAGGTCCTCCGTGGCGACGGGATACCCGGTCGCGAGCGACACCGCGACACCGCCGCCGGCGGCGGCCGTCACCCTGGGGCGAACGCCGGCACTGGACAAGGCCAGCCCGGTGCGCGGATCGGCCACCGCCCCGATGCGTTCGGGCAGGGCCTGCTGAATGGCTTCATCCATGCCGCGCATTGTAGCGCCGGCCGCCCCCCTTCCATACGGAGCCGGATGCGGTATAAACATGGCGTACGGAACACCGGCCCATCCAGCATCCCTCGAGGGGAACACCATGCGCGCCAAGCTCGTCGTCCTGCTGCTCGCCCTGCCGCTCGCTGCGCTTTCGTCCGCCGCCTTCGCCCAGAACTCGCCCGTGGGCAAGTGGCGCACCATCGACGACAAGACCGGCAAGGTGAAGTCGGTGGTCGAGATCACCGAAACGTCCAACGGCACGCTGCAGGGCAAGGTCCTGCAGGTGCTCGACTCGGAGAAGGGCCCGAACCCGCTCTGCGACGCCTGCAAGGGCGCCAACCACAACAAGCCGATCGAGGGCATGGTCATCGCCTGGGGCCTGCGCCACGAGGGCGCGAGCTGGGACGACGGCAAGATCATGGATCCCAAGAACGGCAAGGTGTACTCGGCCAAGATGACGCCGATCGAAGGCGGGAAGAAGCTCGAGGTGCGCGGCTACCTCGGCTTCTCGCTGCTCGGCCGGACCCAGACCTGGGTGCGCGACGAATAAGCCGCGGCGAAGGCATCCGCCGCACGCGCGGCACCGCAGGCGGACGGCCCGGGATTCCGGGCCGTTCGCGTTTCCGGCGCATGCGATAATCGACGCCTGTCTCCACGGCGACATCCCATGCTCCGCCCCGCGCTCGTCACCAACGCCCTGCCCTACGCCAACGGCCCGCTGCACCTGGGCCACCTGGTGGGCTACATCCAGGCCGACATCTGGGTGCGGGCGCGGCGCATGGCCGGCGGCGAGACCCACTACGTCTGCGCCGACGACACCCACGGCACGCCGATCATGCTCGCCGCCGAGAAGGCCGGGACCACGCCCGAAGCCTTCATCGCCGGCATCCAGGCCTCGCACGAGCGCGATTTCGCCGATTTCGGCGTCGCCTTCGACCACTACGACTCGACCAACTCGGCGCGCAACCGCGTGCTGACCGAAGGCATCTTCGCGCGCCTGGAAAGCAACGGCCACGTCTCGCGGCGCTCGGTGGCGCAGCTCTACGACCCGGTGAAGGGCATGTTCCTGCCCGACCGCTACGTCAAGGGCATCTGCCCCAACTGCGGCACGCCCGACCAGTACGGCGACAACTGCGAGCACTGCGGCGCGACCTATTCGCCGACCGACCTGAAGTCGCCGTACTCGGTGGTCAGCGGGGCGACGCCGGAGCTGCGCGAATCGGAGCACTTCTTCTTCGAGCTCGGCCAGTTCGAGGACTTCCTGCGCGAATGGCTGGCCGGCGACGTCGCGGTGCCCGGCGTCAAGGCCAAGCTGCAGGAGTGGCTCGACGGCGAGGGCGGCCTGCGGCCGTGGGACATCTCGCGCGATGCGCCCTACTTCGGCTTCGAGATCCCGGGGCATCCCGGCAAGTACCTGTACGTCTGGATCGACGCCCCGATCGGCTACCTCGCGAGCTTCCAGGCGCTGTGCGAGCGCACTGGCCTGCCGTTCAACGATTACATCGTGCATGGTTCCGACGCCGAGATGCACCACTTCATCGGCAAGGACATCGTGAACTTCCACGGCCTGTTCTGGCCGGCGGTGCTGCGCGGCGCCGGCCTCCGCGCGCCGACGCGGCTGCACGTCAACGGCTACCTGACCGTGGACGGCGCGAAGATGTCGAAGTCGCGCGGCACCTTCGTGATGGCGCGCACCTACCTCGACTGCGGCCTGCCGCCGGAAGCGCTGCGCTACTACTTCGCGGCGAAGTCCTCGGGCGGCGTCGACGACCTCGACCTCAACCTGTCGGATTTCGTCGCGCGCGTGAACAGCGACGTCGTCGGCAAGTTCGTGAACCTCGCCAGCCGCTGCGCCGGCTTCATCGGCAAGCGCTTCGGCAGCCGGCTCGCCGCCGCGCTGCCGGAACCCGATGCCTACGCGCGCGCCGTGGCCGCGCTCGGCCCGATCCGCGAGGCCTATGCGCGCAACGAGCCGGCGACCGTGCTGCGCCTCGCGATGGCCGTGGCCGACGAGGCGAACCGCTACATCGACGAGAAGAAGCCCTGGGTGCTCGCCAAGCAGGAGGGCGCCGACGCCGAACTGCAGGCCGTGTGCACGCAGGGACTGAACCTGTTCCGCGTGCTCGCGCTCGCGCTCGCGCCGGTGATGCCGGCGCTGGCGCGCGCGGTCGAGGATTTCATGCATGCGCCGCTGCGCCACTGGAGCGACGCCAGCGCCCCGCTGCTCGACCACGACATCCGCGAGTACCAGCCGCTGTTCACCCGCATCGACCCGAAGCAGATCGACGCCATGACCGAAGCCTCGAAGGAAACCCTCGCCCCCGCAACGAACGCCGCGCCGGCGCAGGCCGCGCAGCCCGCCGCGGCGGCCGCGCGCGCGGAGGCTGCGGCGACGATCTCGATCGACGACTTCGCGAAGCTCGACCTGCGCGTCGGCAAGGTCGTGGCCTGCGGGTTCGTCGAGGGTTCGGACAAGCTGCTGCGATTCGAGCTCGACGCCGGCGACCTCGGCACGCGCCAGATCTTCTCCGGCATCCGCGCCAGCTACGGCGAGCCGGAGAAGCTCGTCGGCCGCAGCGTGGTGTTCATCGCCAACCTCGCCCCGCGCAAGATGCGCTTCGGCCTGAGCGAGGGCATGATCCTGTCCGCCGGTTTCGATGGCGGCGCGTTGCACCTGCTCGATGCCGACGCGGGCGCCGCGCCCGGCATGCCGGTGAAGTGAGCCTGCGCGGCGCGTGCCGATGACCGCGCCCCCGCTCGACGAACGCCTCGACCGGCTCCTGCCGCAGACCCAGTGCGGCCAGTGCGGCTATGCCGGCTGCCGGCCCTATGCGGAAGCGATGGCGCGCGGCGAAGCCGGCCCCGACCGCTGCCCGCCGGGCGGCGATGCCGGCGCGCGCGCCCTCGCCCGCGTGCTCGGCGTGCCCGCCGTGCCCTACGACCGCGCGCGCGGCGAGCACAAGGCCGCGCAGGTGGCGCTCGTCGTCGAGGACGACTGCATCGGCTGCACCAAGTGCATCCAGGCCTGTCCCGTCGACGCCATCGTCGGCGCGGCCAAGCTCATGCACACCGTGGTCGAACCGCTGTGCACCGGCTGCGAGCTGTGCGTGCCCGCCTGCCCGGTGGACTGCATCGTGCTGGTGCCGGCGGCCGCCTAGGGAACCGCCGCCGGTGCGCAGGCGCTGCAGATGCGGCGCACCGCGTAGCCGCCGGCACGCAGCTTCTCCACCAGCCCGTCCGGCCCCAGCAGGTGCAGCGCGCCCACGACGAGCAGCGTGTCGTCGTCGCCGGGGCCCTGCAGCCGGCGTTCGAGTACGGGCAGCCAGGCGGCGTTGCGCTCGACGTCGATGCGCCGGTACAGGCGCGGATAGTCGCGCTGCATTTCGAGCCCGAGGCGCTCCCACATCGCATCGGCCTCGCCGGCGCGCCACAGCGCGTGCAGCGTCATGTCGTCGTCGTTGCACGGCGCGGCCTCGTCCAGGGATTCGTCGAGGAATTGCGCCTGCTCGGCGCGGTCCATGCCGTCGAGGAAGGCGATCTGCTCGTCGCCGGTTTCCAGCCCTTCCGCGGGCTTGCCCGCCGCGGTCGCGGCCGCGGCGAAATGGCGGTCCAGCCCGAGGGCGGGATCCAGGCCCGCATCGGTCATGCCGACGAGGCCGACCGCGAGGCCGACGAACCACGGCTCGAACATCTGCAGCGCCTGCGCGCTCATGCCGGTCTGCGCGAGGCGCTCCGCGTTCGCCCGCACCCAGGCGTCGAGCTTGCGGCGCGTGGCTTCGGGCAGTTCGCCGTCGAGGCGCGTGCCGTCCGTGCGCAGCGCTGCCTGCCCCATCCGCGCGGCGAGCGTCGGCGAGGCCATCTCGTCGGGCGACAGTTCGAACAGCAGCGACTCGGCATCGTCGAACGCCGCGTCGACGTCGCTCGACAGCGGGTAATCGTCCGGCGAGAGAAGGTGGAAGGAGCCGAGCAGGTAGAGCGTGTGGCCATCGCGCTCCGCGGCCCACAGCAGCGGCACCGGCGCGATCCGGACTTCGGGCTCGATCGCCGGGACCGGCACCGGCACCGGCGCAGGCGCGGCCGCCGCCGGCGGCTCCTGCTGCCCGGCGACGTCTTCCGCCGCGCGCGACGCCGCGTCCTGCGCGTGCGCCCGCCAGGCGCCGGCGGCGGCCACGGACAGCGCGACGGCGAGCGCCAGCCGGCGCCCGCTCACGAGTGCGGCTTCCGGTACGCCTTCTCGCCAGCCTCCACCGCAAGGTCGAGCCGGTTCTCCGGCGGCGGCAGCGGGCATGTCGCGAACGCGGTGAACGCGCACGGGGGGTTGTAGGCCTGGTTGAAGTCGATCTCGACGCGGCCCTGCGCGTCCGGCATCGGCGCGTCGATGAAGCGCCCGGCGCCGTAGCTGCCGTGGCCGTTGGTGCGGTCGGCGAACACGAGGAACAGCGTGCCCTCGCCTTCGTCCAGCGCTTCGATGCGCCAGGCCTTGCCGTCGCGCTCGAACTCGAGCGCGCCCGGATTCGGCACCTGGTCGACGCCGCCGATGATGCTGGCGATCCCGAGCGTGGTGCCGGGCGGATGGGGAACGAAACGCGCCTGCACGCGCCACGCGGGATCCGCCGGCCAGTAGTCGAGGCCGGCGAAGCCGGTGCGGCTCGGCGCGTCGGCATGGCGGACGCGCAGCGCCAGGCGACCGGATCGTTCGATCACGGTGGCGACGCCCTTGCCGCCATCGAAGCCGACGACAGTGGGGCCTCCCTGCGCCGAATCCGGCAGCAGCGGTTGCGCCGATGCGAACGGCGCATCGTCGCGGGTGAGCGCAACGCCGTTCTCCGGTTCGAAGCGGACGCCGTCGGCGGCCACGCGCAGCACGCCGAGGTGCGCCGGGCCCATCGCCAGCCGGATGCCGTTGTCCGCGCCGCTGCCCACCGTGTGGACGCCCGCGTCGATCCAGTGCAGGCCGATGAGGCTGGCCCACCCATCGGGCGCAGTGAGCCGTTGCAGGCGCGCGTCGCGCCACGCCTGCTCCTGCCGCGCGAACGCCGCGGCATCGGGCGCCGCGGCGGCGGGCGGGCCGGCGGGCTCGCGGTGGCAGGCGACCAGCAGCGCGATCGCGCCGCAGGCGGACAGGAGCAGGCACCATCGCAACATCGTCAGCGTCCTCGCAGGAACCAGCGGTCGATCTCGGCCAGGCCGAAGCGCGCCCAGGTCGGCCGGCCATGGTTGCACTGTCCCGAGCGTTCGGTGGCTTCCATCTCGCGCAACAGCGCGTCCATTTCCGGCAGCGTCAGGCGCCGGTGCGCGCGCAGCGCGCCGTGGCAGGCCATCGTCGCCAGCAGTTCGTCGCGCTGCTCGGCGACGCGCCGGGTCGCGCCGTGCTCGCGCAGGTCCGCGAGCACGTCGCGCAGCAGCGCAGCGGTGTCGCCGCCGGCCAGCAGCGCGGGCACCGCGCGCAGCAGCAGCGACTGCGGGCCCGCGCGGGAGACCTCGAAGCCGAGTTCGGCCAGCGTCGCCGCTTCGCGCTCGGCGATTTCCGCCTCGCGCTCGGACACCGCGACCTGCAGCGGCACCAGCAGCGGCTGGCTGCGCATGCCGGCGCTGTCGTGCGCGGCCTTGAGCTTCTCGTAGCCGATGCGTTCGTGCGCCGCGTGCATGTCCACCACGACCAGGCCCTCGGCGCTCTCGGCGAGGATGTAGATACCGTGCAGCTGCGCCAGCGCCCTGCCCAGCGGCGGCAGCGTGGCGTCGTCGTTCGCCGGCAATGGCGGGGGCAACGCGCCGGCGGCGGGGTGCGCGGAGGTTTCGCCGTACAACGCCGCGTAGGCGGCGCGCGCATCGTCGACCTGCAGCGCAAGCCGCGACTGCGGCATCGCCCAGGCCGCGCGCGCGTACGCCGCGCCGGCCTCGCCATCCGCCGCGTCCTGTTGCGCCGATGCCAGCGGGGCGTCGCCGGTCGCGCCGGCGCGCGTCGCCGCGAGCGCTTCCTGCAGCGTGCGGTACACGAAGTCGTGCACCAGCCGCGATTCGCGGAAGCGCACTTCGTGCTTGGCCGGATGCACGTTCACGTCCACCGCGCGCGGATCGGTCTCCAGGAACAGCACGAAGGCCGGATGGCGGCCATGGAACAGCACGTCGCTGTAGGCCTGCCGGATCGCGTGCGCCACGTTGCGGTCGCGCACACCGCGCCCGTTGACGTACAGGTACTGCTGGTCGGTCGAAGCGCGGTTGTATGCGGGCCGTGCGATCCAGCCGTGCAGGCGCATGCCGGCGCCCGCGTGGTCCACGCGCAGCGCGCTCGCGGCGAACTCGCCGCCCAGGGTTTCGACGAGGCGCTCCGGCGTGGCCTGCGTCTCGCCCGCGCCGTCGCCGAGGTCGGCGCCGCGGTAGCGGCGCGACGCGCGCCCGTTGTGCGAAACGCGCAATTCCACGTCGGGCCGCGCGAGCGCCAGCGCACGCAGCCACTCCTCGACGTGCGACAGCTCGGTGCGCTCGGCGCGCAGGAACTTGCGCCGCGCCGGCACGTTGTAGAACAGGTCGCGCACTTCGACCGTGGTGCCGCGCGGATGCTGCGCCGGCGCGACGGTGCCGACCTTGCCGCCGTCCACGCGCAGGACCGAGCCGTGCGCATCGGCCTCGCGGCGCGTGGACAGCGCGAACCGGCTCACGGATGCGATCGAGGGCAGCGCTTCGCCGCGGAAGCCGAGCGTGGCCACCGCTTCCAGGTCGTCGAGCGAGGCAATCTTGCTGGTCGCGTGGCGCGACACGGCCAGCGGCAGGTCGTCGGCCGCGATGCCCGCGCCGTCGTCGCGCACGCGCACCAGGCGCACGCCGCCTTCCTCGAGGTCGATGTCGATGCGCCGCGCACCGGCGTCCAGCGCGTTCTCGACCAGCTCCTTGACGACCGAGGCCGGCCGCTCGACGACTTCACCCGCCGCGATCTGGTTGATGAGGGTGTCGGGAAGCTGCCGGATGCTCACCCGGCGATGATAACGGTTCGGCCTGCGTCAGGGCTGGCCGCCGCCGTACGTCGCGCCGGTACCGCCGCCGGCGCGGCGCGCCTCGGCCTGCATCGCGTACAGCGTGCCCGGCGGCGGCTGCCGCGAGAAATAACCGGTGACGCCGTCGAGGATGGCGCGCGCGAGCCGGGTCTGGTGTGCCGGATCGTTGAGCCGCGCTTCCTCGTCCGGATTCGAGATGAAGGCGGTCTCGACCAGCATCGACGGCACGTCGGGCGAGCGCAGCACCACGAAGTTGGCGCGCTCGACCTCGTTCTTGTGGGTCCTGCCCAGGCGCTTGAGGCCGGCGAGCACCTGCCCCGCCATGTCCTCGGACGCCTTCATCGTCGCGCTCTGCGACAGATCGAGCAGCACCGAGGCGAGCGTGTCGCCCTTGTCCTGCAGGCGCACGCCGCCGACCAGGTCGGCCGCGTTTTCCTGGTCGGCGAGCCAGCGCGCGGCCTGCGACGAGACGCCGCGCTGCGACAGCACGAAGACGGACGAACCACGCGCGGTCGGGCTCGTGAACGCGTCGGCGTGGATGGAGATGAAGAGGTCGGCCTTGTGCTGCCGCGCCAGCTGGTAGCGGCGCGCCAGCGGGATGAAGAAATCGGAATCGCGGGTCAGGTAGGCCTTCAGCCCGGGCGTCGCGTTGACCTGGCGCGCGAGCTCGCGCGCGACCTTGAGGGTGATGTCCTTCTCGCGGCTGCCGTTGGCGCCGCGCGCGCCCGGATCCTGGCCGCCGTGGCCGGCGTCGATCGCGATGACCAGCGGACGCAGGCCGGCACGGCGCGCGATGTCCTCGACGGTCTTGACCGGCGCCTGCGCCGCTGCGGACGGGGCGGTCGCGGCCGGGGCGGATGCCACCGGCGGCGGCGCGGATTGCGCCGGCGGCACGGTCGACGGCAGCGCGTTCATGGCGGACGGACCGCCGGCAGCCTGCCCGGCGCCCGCCGTCAGGATGGCGAGCGGGTCGCGCGACGTGGTCGGCGGCGTGGTCGCCTGCGCGACCTGCGGCGCGGCGGCTGGCGCCGCGGCAGGCGCGGCCGGTCCGTCGCCGGGCCACTCCACCACCAGGCGCGTGCCGTCCGCCCCCTGCTCGAGGCGCGGCTGGAGCGCGGCGACCTTGTCGCCCAGGTCGAAGACGATGCGGGTGGTGCCGGGCACCGGATGGCCGGAACGGACCCCGCGGATCAGGCCCGCGGCTGCGGGCAGCGCCATGCCGCGCGCGGCGTCGACGCCGGCCAGGTCCACGACCAGGCGCTCGGGTGCCGAGAGGGGGATGAGCTTGTAGCGGACGGGGCCGTCGAGCTGGAGCTCGGCGCGGGTTCCGGTCGGGCTGCTGGTGACGCGCACCGCCTGCAATTCCGCGGCATGGGCAAGGTTCCAGCACACCCCGGCCAGCAGGGCCAGGGCGAGCAACAGCTGCTGGATGGAAGCCCCCTTCTCGCGCATGGTCGGGATTCAAGCACCGTTCGCGCGGTTTTGCAACCGTTTTTCCCTTAATTATCCGGGGCCTGGCGCGACTTCCTCCGGCGCGCATACAGGAAGGTCCCGCAACTCCCCGGGAAGGCGTCCCAGCCAAGCCCCGCCCGCAGGCGACAGCGGCACGAGGGCGGCGCGGCGGCCGCTGCCCGCCACGGCCAGGTCGATCTCCAGGTCGGCGGGCGGCAGCGCCCCCCGGCCGCGCTCCGGCCATTCGACCAGCCAGAGGGTGGCGCCGGCGTCGTCCAGCCCGAGGAAATCGAGTTCGCGGGCGTCGCCGATGCGGTACAGGTCGAGATGCAGGCCCTTGCCGCCCGCGGGCAGCGGATAGTGCTCGACGAGCGTGTAGGTGGGGCTGCGGATCGCGCCTTCCACGCCGAGCGCGCGCAGCCAGCCGCGCGCCAGCGTCGACTTGCCCGCGCCGAGGTCGCCGTGCAGCAGCACCACCGCCTGCGCGGGCTGCGTCGCCGCCAGCGCTTGCGCGAGCCGCACGGTGGCGTCCGCGTCGGGCAGCACGAGATCCAGCCGCAGCGTGCTCATGCGCTCATGCTGCCGGATTCGCGCACTCGCGCAAGCGCGGGAGCAGGTCGGACGGCAGCAGGCCGCGCATGCCGTCGCGCGCCGCGATGTCGCCCGCGTGCGCGTGCAGCAGCGCGCCGCACGACGCCGCATCGAACGCCGCCAGCCCTTGCGCGCGCAACGCCGCGATCACGCCGGTCAGCAGGTCGCCCATGCCACCCGTCGCCATGCCGGGATTGCCCGCGGCGACGATGCGTGTCTTTCGCCCGGGCGCGGCAACGAGGCTGCCCGCGCCCTTCAGCACGACGGCGCAGCCGTAGCGCGCGGCAAGCGCCTCCGCCGCGGCGCGACGATCGGACTGCACCGCAGCGCCGTCGCTGCCGAGCAGGCGCGCGGCTTCGCCCGGATGCGGCGTCATGATGGCGTCCGCGGGCAGTGCCAGCGCGTGCGCGGCGACCAGGTTCAGCGCATCCGCGTCGAGCACGAGCGGCTTCCCGCACGCGAGGGCCGGGGCCAGCATCGCGCGGCCCCATTCGCCCTGCCCGAGTCCCGGGCCGATCGCGACGACGGTTGCCCGCGCGAGCAGCGGCAGCAGTTCCTGCGTCGATTCCACCGCATGCGCCATCGCTTCGGGCTGCCGCGCCAGCAGCGCCGGCACGTGTTCCGCGCGCGTCGCCACGCTCGCCAGGCCAGCGCCCGCGCGCAACGCCGCCTGCGCGCACAGCAGGATCGCGCCGCCGCTGCCATGGTCGCCGCCGATGCACAGCACGTGGCCGTTGTCGCCCTTGTGGCTGTCCCGCGGGCGCGGCGGCAGCCATCCGGCGAGTGCGCCGGGCCCGATCGTCTCCATCGCGCGATTCTATACTTGCGGCGTGCACGTCCCCGCTTCCCCGCCCTCCGCCCCGCAGGCGCCGCCGGACCTCGCGGCAGTGGCCGCGCGCCTGAAGGCGCTGGCGCTGGAGGCGGGCTTCCAGCGCTGCGGCATCAGCGGCGTGGACCTGGGCGCGGACGAGGCGCACCTGCGCGACTGGCTGGCCCGCGGCCTCTACGGTTCGATGGAATGGATGGCGCGGCACGGCGACATGCGCGCGCGGCCGCCGGAACTCGTGCCGGGCACGGTGCGCGTGCTCTCGGTCGGGCTCGACTACGGACGCGACGCCGACGAGGCCTGGGCCAACCTGCGCGACGGCGAGCGCGCGTACGTCGCCCGCTACGCGCTCGGCCGCGACTACCACAAGCTCATGCGCCAGCGCCTGCAGCGGCTGGCCGACGCCGTCGCCGCGGAGATCGGACCGTTCGGGCACCGCGTGTTCGTCGATTCCGCGCCCGTGCTCGAACGCGCGCTGGCGCGCGATGCCGGCCTGGGCTGGATCGGCAAGCACACCTGCCTGATCGACAGCGACGGCGGCAGCTGGTTCTTCCTCGGCGAGATCTACCTCGACCTGCCGTTACCGGTGGATCCACCGGCGAGCGCGCACTGCGGCACCTGCACGCGCTGCATCGACGTCTGCCCGACGCAGGCGATCGTCGCGCCGTACCGGCTCGACGCGCGCCGCTGCATCTCCTACCTGACGATCGAGCACGAGGGCGCGATCGACGAGGAACTGCGGCCGCTCATCGGCAACCGCATCTTCGGCTGCGACGACTGCCAGCTGGTCTGCCCATGGAACAAGTTCGCGCGACGCAGCGACGAACCGGATTTCCGGGTACGCAACGGCCTCGACCGCGCGACGCTGGCGCAGCTGTTCGCGTGGACGGAAGAGGAATTCCTGCAGCGCACCGAAGGCAGCGCGATCCGCCGCAGCGGCTACCAGCGCTGGCTGCGCAACATCGCGGTCGCGCTCGGCAATGCGCCGTCGACGCCGGAAACGCTCGCGGCGCTCGAATCGCGCCGCGACTGCGGGGATCCGGTCGTGCGCGAGCACGTCGCGTGGGCGCTCGCGCGGCACGCGCGATAGCGGCACGCCCGCCAGGCGTTACGCGGCGGCCTGCGCCGGGATCGAGTCGTTGGTGTGCGTCAGCGCGTTGTGGCGGTCGACGTAGACGAGCGTCGGCTTGAACTGCGCGGCCTCGGCTTCGTCCATCGCGGCGTACGCGCAGATGATCACCAGGTCGCCGGGCTGCGCGCGGTGCGCGGCGGCGCCGTTCACCGAGATGATGCCGCTGCCTTCCTCGGCGCGGATCGCGTAGGTCACGAAGCGCTGGCCGTTGTCGACGTTGAAGATGTGCACCTGCTCGTACTCGCGGATGCCGGAGATGTCGAGCAGGCGGCCGTCGATCGCGCAGGAGCCTTCGTAGTGCAGCTCGGCGTGGGTGACGGTGGCGCGGTGGATCTTCGCCTTGAGCAGGGTCAGTTGCATGGGGGTGTGGTCCGCTCGCCCGCGGCAGCGGGCGCCGGCGTGCAGTCTAACGCCTTTTGCGGCAGTGCAGCATCACGCGTTCAGCCGAGGCTGAACTCGACGTTGTCGATGAGCCGCGTCCGGCCCAGCCGCGCGGCGACGAGGGCGACGCGCGCGATGTCGCCGGAATCGTGCGACTGCCCGCCCTCGCCTTCGGCAGGCTCGGCGAGGTCCGGACGTCGCACGACGATGTAGTCCACCTCGAAGCCCGCCGTTTCCAGCGTCGCGCGCGCCGCCGCTTCCGCCTGCGCCCGCGGCGTGCCGCCGCGCACGGCGTCGCGCAGCTCCAGCAGTGCGCGGTGCAGCCGCGGCGCGAGCGCGCGTTCGTCCGGCGAGAGGTACTGGTTGCGCGAACTCATCGCCAGGCCGTCGTCCTCGCGCTGCGTGTCGCCGGCGACGATCTCCGGCGGGAACGCGAGCTCGCGCACCATGTAGCGGATCACCGCGAGCTGCTGGTAATCCTTGCGCCCGAACACGGCCACGTCGGGCTGTACCTGGTGGAAGAGGCGCGCGACGACGGTGGCCACGCCGTCGAAATGCCCGGGGCGATGCGCACCTTCCAGCACTTCGGTCACGCCCGGCACGCGTACCTGCACCACCCCCTCGAGGCCGAACGGGTACATCGTCCCGACCGACGGCATCCACGCCAGGTCGCAGCCGGCCGCGCGCAGGCCGGCGATGTCGGCGTCCGGGGTGCGCGGATAGCGCGAGAAGTCCTCGCTCGGGCCGAACTGCGTCGGGTTGACGAAGATGCTCGCGACGACCTTGTCCGCGTGCCGGCGCGCGAGCCGCACCAGCGAATGGTGGCCCGCGTGCAGGTTGCCCATCGTCGGCACGAAGCCCACGCGCAGGCCGTCGCGCTTCCATTCCGCGACGCGCGCGCGCAGCACCGCGAGGTCGGAGACCGTCTCGATTCGCGCCTCCTCCGCCGCCATGCCGCTCATTCGTAGGAATGCGCAGCGTCGGGGAAGCTGCCGTCGCGGACCGCCGCGGCGTAGGCGCGGAACGCGCCTTCGACCGAGCCGCCATCGGCGAGGAAATCCTTCACGAACTTCGGCCGGCGATGCCCGCTGTCGAGGCCGAGCACGTCGTGCAGCACCAGCACCTGCCCGTCGCAGTGCGGGCCGGCGCCGATGCCGATCGTCGGGATGCGCAGGTCGGCGGTGATCGCCGCGGCCAGCGCCGACGGCACGCATTCGAGCACCAGCAGGCTCGCGCCGGCCTCCTGCACCGCGCGCGCATCCTCGCGCAGGCGCGCGGCGACGCGCTCGTCGCGGCCCTGCACCTTGAACCCGCCGAGGCGGAGCACCGACTGCGGCGTGAGGCCCAGGTGCGCGCACACCGGCACCTCGCGCGCGGCGAGGAAGCCGATCGCGTCGAGCTTGTGCGGCGACGCGCCCTCGAGCTTGGCCATCGCCGCGCCCGCCTGCAGGAAGCGCGTGGCGGCGTCGAGCGCGCGCTGCGGCGTCGCATCGGCCTGGAACGGCAGGTCGGACAGCAGCAGCGCGGTCGAGAGGCCGCGCGCCACGCAGGCGGTGTGGTACGCGATGTCGTCGACGGTCACCGGCAGCGTGCTGTCGCGGCCCTGCGCGACCATGCCCAGCGAATCGCCGACCAGCACCAGGTCGACGCCGGCCCGGTCCATCGCGAGCGCGAAGCCTGCGTCGTAGGCGGTGAGCATGGCGAGCCGGCGGCCGTCGTGCTTGGCATCGGCGAGCATCGGCACGGTCCACGGCTTGCGGTCCGTGGCTTGCGCGGGCGAGGTGTACACGGCGGCGACCTGCGGCGGGGGAAGCGCGATTATGCCGCCTGCCGGCCGCGGCCGGCGCTCATGCGCCGGCGAGGCGCTCGCAGCCCTGCGTTTCCACCGCGGCCAGCAGCGCGCGGACCGGGCCGCGGCCGGGCACGTCCATGTCGGGCGCCACCTGCGCCAGCGGCAGCAGCGCGAACGCGCGCTCGTGCAGGTGCGGATGCGGCACGCGCAAGCCCGGCTCGTCGACGACCCGGCCGCCGTAGAGCAGCAGGTCGAGGTCGAGCACGCGCGGCCCCCATTGCGGGCCGGCCTCGCGACGGCGTCCGAAGCGGCGCTCCAGGTCCAGCAGTGCGTCGAGCAGCGCACGCGGCGACAGCGCGGTCTCGACCAGCGCGGCGGCGTTCACGAAGTCCGGCTGGTCGGTCTTGCCCCAGGCAGGCGTCCGGTACAGCGGCGAGGCGCGCAGCAGGCGCGTGCCGGGGATCCCGTCGATCGCGTGCAGGGCGTCGCGCAGCGTGGAGGCCGCGTCGCCGAGGTTGCCGCCCAGGCCGATGGCGGCGGTCGCGGTCGCGCCGGCCGGCGGTGCCGCGTCGCTCATGCCGCGCCGGGCTGGCCGCCGCTGCCGCTGCCGTTGCCGCTGCCGCCGCCGGGGCGCCGCGATCAGCGAGGACCACGCCCGGGCCGGTCGATCTGGCCATGATCATCCACACGTCCGGCACGACGAGCATGCCGAAGGGATGCATGCTCAGCCACGAGGCCATCGTGCGAGCGGCGCTCGTGCGGACCCGTACCCGGTTTCCCGGCGGGGGCGGCGAGGTCTTCTGGCTGCCGGGGCCGTTCTTCCACATCCTCGCCCGCTGGTTCAACGATCCGAAGTACCGCGGGTGCA